>JAEXCG010000183.1 GCA_023402355.1 Bacillota bacterium
CGTCGTCGCCGCTTTGAAGCGAGCCCTGCACCAGATCCCTGGGCCCGCCGCCGCGCCCGCCGAGCGCGGCGAGCAGCGCCTTGCCGAGCGGGCGCACGTCCGCCTCCGCCGCGCAGATCGCGAAGCGGCAGCCCTCGCCCTCCGGGGAGAAGGCGGCGGCGACACGGGCGCGCCCGGCGAGCAGCACGGCGCACCTGCGCACCTGCGCGGGGGCGAGCCCCTCCACAAACGCGGCGTGCAGGGGCTCGCCCGCGGGAATGTCCGCGGCCATGCGCTCGAAGAGACGGTCGTAGACGCCGTTCAACTGCTCGCGCAGGGCGTCGCGCTCCGAGAGCAGGCGGCGGACGCCCTGCGCGGCCTCCTCGCTCTTGGTGCACAGCAGCGCGCCGATCTCGCGCACGCTCTCCTGTTTCCGGCAGGCATCGTCAAGCGCCCGCGCGCCGCAGAGGATGCTGACGCGCACGCCGCCCTTGTAGCGGATGCAGTCGACGACCTTGATGAGGCCGATTTCGCCCGTGCGGCGCACGTGCGTGCCGCAGCACGCGCAGATGTCGCAGCCTGGCACCTCCACGATGCGCACGGGCCCGTCGATGGGCTTCTTGCTGCGATAGGGCAGCTCCTTCAGCTTTTCCGCGGGCGGGTAGGTCGCGTGCACGGGCAGGTCTTTCCACACCGCCTCGTTGGCCAGGCGCTCGACGTTTTGGAGCTGCTCCGCGTCGAGCTCGCCGTTAAAGTCCAGCGTGACGGCGGCGGTGCCGATGTGAAAGCCCACGTTGTCGTAGCCAAACAGCCGGTGCACGATGCCGGAGACGATGTGCTCGCCGCTGTGCTGCTGCGTCAGGTCCATGCGGCGCGCGTCGTCCACCTCGCCCGCCACGCGATTGCCCGGCGCGAGGGGCCTGTCCACCTCGTGGAAGATGACGCCGTCCTGCGCGTGCACGTCCAGCACCTGCGCGCCGCCGAGCGTGCCGTGGTCGGCGGCCTGCCCGCCGCCCTCCGGGAAGAAGGCCGTGCGGTCGAGCACGACGCGGTAGCGCTCGCCGTGGGGGGCGCAGGCAAGGACGGTGGCCTCGAACGCGCGCATCGTCACGTCCTGCTCGTACAGTTTTTCCGTCTGCATGGGAAATCGCCTCTTTCTGTTCGTCGTGAAGAAAAAAGAAGGGCGCGCGGCTCAAACGCCCGCCGGGGGTTATCTCCAGCGGAGGATCGAGGCGCGCGCCCGCTTTGCTGTCTCAGGGGGCTTTTTGCTGGCTTGCGGTGACCTTCTTGCCGTCGGAAATCACGGTCACGTCGCCGTCGTCCGTGACGTACACCTCGGCGCCTGCGGCCTTGAGCGCGCTGACGACCTGCGCTTCGGGCAGGCCGTCCTCTGTGCCGCGCTCGCAGGGGATGACGGCGATCTGCGGTGCGACCGCCTGGAAGAAGAGCGGGGAGTTGTCCTCCGCGCGGCCGTGGTGGGGCACCTTGAGCACGTCCGATGAGAGCGCGGAGCCGGAGGAGAGCAGCTCGTTCAGGAGCGGCTTTTCCGCGTCGCCCGCGAACAGAAACTTCGTGTCGCCGTAGGAGACCTGAAGGACGAGCGAGCGGTCGTTTTCGTCGGAATAATCGGTGTAGCGCGGGCCCAGCACGCGCAGCGACAGGCTGCCGATCGTGAGCGCGTCGCCCGCCCTGAGCAGCACGGGCGTAAGGTTCAGCGCCTCAAGCGCTTCGTCGAACTGGTCGACCTGCTTGCTTTCGACCTTGAGCGGCCCCACGTAGACCTGCGAGGCGGGGATTTCCTCTAAGATGACGTCCGCGCCGCCCACGTGGTCCTTGTGGGGATGGGAGATGACCATTGCGTCAAGGCGCGTCACGCCCATCTCCCGCAGGCGCGAGAGCACGTACTTGCCCGCCTTCTGCGTGCCCGTGTCGATCAGGATCGCCTTGTCCCCCGCGCGCAGCAGCGCGCTGTCCGCCTTGCCGCAGTTGAAAAACGTCACCTCGAGCCGGGCATCGGCTTCGACCGGCGCGGGCATGGACGATAGGTCCTGCGCCTGCGCGCAGCCGCACAGCGGCAAAAGGCAGCACAGCGCGACGAGGAGCAAAAGCAGGGTCCTGTTCATGCGCATTCCTCCTTACCTGTCTTTACCTTATAACGATCGGGGAGGGGAAATGCCTGCCGGTTTAATCCTTGAGCGCGCTGCGCAGCACCGTGAGCACGCAGCCCTTGAGCGCGCAAAGCCGCTCGCAGGCGCCGAAGAGCGCCGGGGCCTGCGCCGTGCCGCGGCGCACCGCGGCCGGGGAGAGCACGCCGTCGTCGCCCGCGCGGAAGAGAAGCTGCTGCACCAGGCGGTTGACGTAGCGCATCACGCGCGCGGGGCGCGGCCGGGGCCAGGCCCCGAGCTGGCCGAACAGCCGCTCCGCCTCCTCCTCGATGCGCCCCATGGAGCGCGAGCAGAGGGCGGCGTAGAGCGCCTCCTCGGCCGTGTGCAGGTAGGGGATGTCCGCGGTGGCCGAAGGAAGCAGGTCCTCAAAGAGCGTGATGGAGGTCTGATCCGGCGGCGTAAAGAAGCGATAGGAGAGCGCGCCGCGCGCCTGCTCGGCGGCGGGCGAAAGCTCCCGGGCGATGTCCTCCATCGCACCGGAGACGCCGACGCTCATCGCCAGCCCCTCGCTGTAGCGCATGTGCGCGGCGGCGGCGTCCAGCCGGTCGCGCACCCATTCCGTTCCCCGCTCGCCCGCGGGGAACAGCAGCGCCCACAGAAGGTCATGCGCCTCGTCCCCGGCGAGCAGCAGGCAGTCCGCCGCGCCCAGATACGAGGAAAACCACTCGCCCAGACGCTCGGTGTGCCCGGCGCGCTCGCTGAGAGGTCCCTCGCCCTGCGCTAAGAGCAGGAAGGCGGGGCCCTGCGGCACGCCGCAGCACAGCTCCTCCAGCGCGGCCTCGTTCCGGCCGCCCGTGATCCACTCGGAAAAGGCGCGCTCCGCCTCCCGCTGCTCGGGCGAGGGCTCGGGGCGGGCGATCAGCGGCATGGCCGCGCCCGCCTCGCGCAGGGCTTGAATGCGCTCGTCGATGTTTTGCAGCACGCGCGAAAGGTCGGAAAGCTGCAAGGGGGCGAGGATGAAGTCCACCGCGCCCGCGCGCGTCGCCGCGCTGCGGACGATCTCAAAGTCGTCCACGCCGCAGATGACGACGGAGTTAACCTGCGGGCATTGCAGGTGCAGGTCGTCCAGCAGGCGCAGGGTGCTGTGGCGCTGGGTGTCCAGCGTGGTGATGAGCACCTCGGGCCGCAGGACGCGCACGAGCTGGGGGATGTCCTCCAGCGTGGCGACCTCGCGGATGTTCGCGTCGGGGCGGACTTCGTGCACCGACTGCACGACAATGCGGCGCTTGTGCGGGTCCTTGATGGCAACAAGTATGGTCTGCATGCGCATCCTCGCTTTCGCAACGAAAATAAGCCGTTTCCTATTTTATTGATTGTACCGCAATGCGTGACAAATTTCAAATAAAACGCGGAATTTGTCGAATGCCGCTCACGCCGGGGGCTCCGGGGCGGAGGCGATCAGGGAAAGGCGCGGCCCGTCCGGTTCGCGAAGCACGCGGTACAGGCTGTTTTCCCGCATTTCGCCCTCGAAGAGCGCGGAGAGGTCCGCGTCCTCCAGGTCGAACGTCACGGCGTAATCGCAGAGCGCGAGCTCGCCGCGCAGGGCGTCGGGGTCCCGCACCCACGCCGCCATCCAGTCCCCGCCCCCGACGCGCACGTCGTAGCCAGGGGAGAGCTCATAGCGCAGGGCGATCGCGTTGCCCCCGCCGATGCACAGCACGCGAGCCCCCGGGGCGGCGCCCGCGCGCAAAAGCGAGGCCAATTCGCCGGGCATGTAGCGCTGCCAGTGCATGGGGGTGACGTTCGTGCGGGCGACGAGCGTTTCATACAGCAGGCGCGTGTTGCCGAAGACCGCCAGCAGGCAGAGGCAGCAGGCGCACACGGCGCGGGGCACCCTTTGCCCCGCCCGCGCCGCGCGGAGGCAGAGCGCGCCGCCGGGCAGCGCGGTCATCAGCAGCGCGAGGGTCACGTAGCGCTCGAACTCGCTGAGCTTTTCGGCCTCGTAGGGCCTGAAGATCAGCAGGTAGGAAAAGGCGATGAAGACGAGGTACCCCGCCGCGAGCCCCCACAGCGCGCCCATCGCCCGGCGGGCGCGCGGCCTGTCGGCTGTGGGCAGGGCGCGCACGCCCAGCGTGCAAAGCCCGGCGCTCGCGAGCAGCAGCGGCGCGGGCGGCACGGGCATGGCGTAGGTGCCGAAGATGCCCGCCTGCGTAAAGGAATGGGTGAAGAGCGCCTGAAGAAAGCGCAGCGGCGCGCCGGCGTTCGCGGCGGGCAGGGTGCCCGACAGCAGCGCGGAGACGTTTTGCGCGATGCCGGAGGAAAAGGCGCTGCCGATGCCCGTCGCGGCGCAGTAAACCGCCCACGAGCCGAAGGAGAGCAGCAGCGCGAGCAGGCAGGGCAGCAGGCGTTCGCGGCGCGTGAAAGCCAGCGCGATCAGGTAAAACGCGCCGAAGAGCAGGCCCGTGTTCTTGCACAGCACGAGAAAGGCGAGCAGAACGCAATCGCGCGCCGCGCAGGGCCGCTCGTCCGGACAGGCGAGCAGGTAAAAGAGCAGGCCCGTCAAAAGGCCGATGGCGGGCTCCGAAAAGAGCCGCAGCGTCCACATCGGGAAGATCGCGCCCAGCAGGAGCAGGGGCAGAAGGAGCGAGGCGGCGGCGCGCAGGGGCCGGCGCCAACCTGCGCCCTCCGCAAAGGGCAAGAGAAAGGAGACGAGCAGGAGCTGGTACCCAAAGAGCGCCACGCCCTCGCGCGCGCCGAGGAAGCGGCAGGCGAGCCATTCGACGAGCGCGAGCGCGGGCGGGTAGTCGTAGAGCACGTAGGGCGCGGCGGCGGGATTGCCGACGAGGCCGTCCGTCGCGTTCATCAGCTTGACGACGAGCCCCCAGTGGCTGAACTCGTCGAAGGAGATGTAGACGCGGTTGACCGCGCCGTAATAGAGCAGCGGGCAGAGCAGCAAAAAGAGGAGCAGGCCCGGCGTGAAAAACGCGCGCAGAGCGCCCCGCGCGTCCCGCAGGGCGTAAAACACGGCCCCCGCCCAGCAGGCGAGGGAGAGCGCCGCCAGCGCGTAAAATCCATAGGAGAGGGGCAGCGCGAGGCCGAGCGCGTACAGAAAGAGCGCCTGCGCGCAGATCGAGGGGGCGAGGCTCTTTGAAGCGGGGACGCCTTGGCGCGCGGCGAGCAGGGCGCTGGGCCCCAGCAGCAGCGCGAGCAGCGAAAGCAGGGAAAGGGCGGTCATGTGAACCCCTCCGTTACGGGAAAGTGATGGGGATATTGTACCATACGCGGCACGTCCCGTCCAATTTTCGCTTTGCGGCGCGGAGCGCGTGTGCTACAATAGGAAGAAACGGCGCGGGCTCCGGCACCGGCCGCACGAACGGCGAGGAGGCTTTCCCATGGCATTTTTACAGGTCGCGTTCTTTTCGGACGTGCTGGGCATGTGCATGAACATGAACGTCATACTGCCCCAGCAGTCCAGCCGGCAGATCGGCATGGCATCCCGGGATACGGGCGGCAAGCTGCCCACGCTTTACCTGCTGCACGGGCTTTCGGACGACCACAGCATCTGGCACAGGCGCACCTCCATCGAGCGCTACGTGGCGGACATGAACCTGGCGGTCGTCATGCCCACGGTGCACCGCGGCTTTTACACCGACCAGAAGGACGGCTACGATTACTTCACCTTTGTATCGGAGGAGCTGCCCGCGATCTGCGAGCGCTTCTTCCCCCTGTCCGGCCGCCGCGAGGACCGCTTCGCCGCGGGGCTTTCGATGGGCGGCTACGGCGCGATGAAGCTGGGATTGCTGCTGCCCGAGCGCTACGCGGCGGTCGCCAGCCTTTCCGGCGCGCTGGACATGACGGCGGAGCGCCAGGACGATTCGCCGCTTCGCAGCGCGGAGCTTGCGCGCACGTTCGGCACGCCGGAGGAGCTGATCGATTCGGACAACGACCTGTTCGCCGCCGCCCAGCGGCTGATCGAATCGGACCGGCCCAGACCGAAGATTTTCGTGGCCTGCGGCTCGGAGGACTTCCTCATCGACGAGAACCGCGCCTTTTACAAGTACTTCGGGGACGAGCTCGACATCCGTTACGAGGAGAGCCCGGGCGCGCACACCTGGGATTTCTGGGACGACAAGATTCAGAAGGTGCTGAAATGGCTGCCGCTGGAGGAGCGATGAACAAGAAGGGAAAGCGCGTTCCCGCGTGGGAGCGCATGGTGCGGGAAGGGCTGGTGGCGGACCGCGCCGAGGCCGAGCGCTGGATTCTCGCGGGCAAGGTGCACGTGGGCGCGGCGCCGGTGAGGAGCGCGGGCGAGCCGGTGGAGCTTTCAAAACCCCTGAGCGTGCAGGGGCTCTTCGACCGCTACATCTCCAAGGGCGGCTACAAGCTGGAGGGGGCGCTGCGGGCCTTTTCCATGGATCTCACGGGCCGCGTGGCCATCGACGCGGGCGCGTGCACCGGCGGCTTTACGGACTGCCTGGTGCAGAGCGGCTGCGCGCGCGTCTACGCGGTGGACGTGGGCTTTGGCCAGCTGCACGGAAGCCTGCGGCAAAACCCCGCCGTCGTGAACCTGGAGCGCACCAACATTTCGGACGAGAAGCTGCTCTCGCTGGATCCCAAGCCGAACCTGGGCACGGTGGACCTCTCCTACCTGTCGCTGCGAAAGGGCATTCCCGCCTTCTCCGCGATTCTGCACGGGGAGGGCGAGCTACTCTGCCTGGTAAAGCCGCTGTTTGAGATCGACGACCCTGCCGCCCGGCGCGAAGGGGTGATCGCGCCGGACGCCTACGCGCCGCTGCTCGCCTCGCTTTGCGCGGACGTCGAGCGGGAGCGCATGGGCTTTGTCACCGGCATCACGCACTCACCCGTCACGGGCAACGGCGGCACGGTCGAGTTCTTCCTGCGCGTAAACCTCGCGGAGGGTTCCGGGGCGCTTCGGGGCGCGGCGCTCGCGGAGGCCATCGACGCGGCGGTCGCCGCCGGGCTCTCGCTGGAGCGCTTCCGCAAGGGCGAAAAGCCGCCGGAATCCTGCTGATTGTGCACATTGACAGAAATTTGACAAATTTGCCCCCTGGCCTTGAAAGGCGCCCGCGGTTGTGATATGCTGATGCGCGGCGGGAAGGGCCTGTCCCCTTCCGCAAATTCGCAGCAAGGGAGAAAACAACATGATGAAGAAGTTGCTTTCCTGTATCCTGACGCTCGCGCTCGTGCTGTGCGCCGCGGGGGCCATGGCCGAGGGCTTCACGGCCGGAACCTACACGGGCACGGCGCATGGATTCGGCGGCGAGGTTGCCGCCACCGTCACCCTATCGGACAGCGAAATCACCGAGATCAGCGTCACCGGCGAGGGCGAGACCGCCGGCATCGGCAGCGAGGCGATCAAGAGCCTGCCGGGCAAGATGCTGGAGGCGCAGAGCCCGAACGTGGAGGCCATGTCCGGCGCGACCGTGACCTCGACCGCCATCGTCGAGGCCGTGAGCGCGGCGCTTGAGGAGGCGGGCGTGGACGCCGCCGCCCTCGCGCCCAAGGCGCCGGAGACGGGCGACAAGACCGAGGAGACGATCGAGGCGGACGTCGTGATCGTGGGCGCGGGCGGCGCGGGCATGTCCGCGGCGATCACCGCCGCGAACGCGGGCAAGACCGTCGTCGTCGTGGAGAAGGCCGCCATCGCGGGCGGCAACACCACCCGCGCGACGGGCGGCATGAACGCGGCCGAGACCTCCGTGCAAAAGGCCGCGGGCGTGGAGGACTCCGTGGAGCTCTTCGTCGAGGACACGATGAAGGGCGGCAAGGAGATCAACGACAGGGAGCTCGTCACCACCCTGGCGGAAAATTCCGCCTCGGCCATCGACTGGCTCGATTCCATCGGCGCGCCCCTGCCGGACCTGACGATGCTGGGCGGCTCCTCCGCCAAGCGCGCGCACCGTCCCGAGGGCGGCGCGGCGGTCGGCAGCTACCTGGTGCCGATCCTGCTGGAGAACTGCGAGAGCAGCGACAAGATCACCATTCTCTACGAGACCCCGGCGACCGAGATCCTCATGAAGGACGGCGCGGCGGTCGGCGTAAAAGCCTCCGGCGCGAAGACCGACTACACGATCAACGCGGGCGCGGTCGTGCTGGCCTCCGGCGGCTTTGCGGCCAGCGAGGAGATGTACACCAAGTATCAGCCCAGCCTGAAGGGCTTCGTCACCACGAACGCGCCCGGCATGACCGGCGACGGCATCGTGATGGCGGAGGCGGTCGGCGCGGCGACGGTGGACATGGAGCAGATTCAGATTCACCCGACCGTGGAGCAGAGCACCAGCGCGCTCATCACCGAGGGGCTGCGCGGCGACGGCGCGATCCTCGTGAACGCCGAGGGCAAGCGCTTCATCGACGAATTGCAGACGCGCGACGTGGTTTCCGCGTCGGAGCTCGAGCAGACGGGCGGCTACGCCTACCTGCTGTTCGACCAGGACCTGCGCGATCGCGTCAGCGCGGTCAACTCCTACGTGAAGAAGGGCCTGACCGTGCAGGGCGACACCGTCGAGGAGCTGGCGGCCGCCATGGGCGTGGACGCCGCCTCGCTGAAGGAGACGGTGGACGGCTGGAACGCCGCCATCGAGGCGGGCAAGGACGAGGCCTTCGGCCGCACGAGCCTTGAATACCCGATCGTGACCGCGCCCTTCTACGCGGTCAAGGTCGCCCCGGGCGTGCACCACACCATGGGCGGCATCAAGATCGACGCGAACACCCAGGTCATCGACGCAAACGGCAACGTGATCCCGGGCCTGTACGCGGCGGGCGAGGTCACCGGCGGCGTGCACGGCGCGAACCGCCTGGGCGGCAACGCGGTGGCGGACGTCATCGTCTTCGGCCGCATCGCGGGCGAGAACGCGGCCGCTTACGCGGGCAAGTAAAAATCAGCACAGAAATCGGGCTCCGGCGCAATGCCGGGGCCCGATTTTTGCGCGGCCTTATCCGATTTCTAAAAAAGTGACGGAAAAATCTGAAATCACCCTTCAAAAAAGCTGCAAACCCCCAGCTTATGTCTTATAATAGATACAATGAGGTGAGCAGATGCGCTATAAAATTCACGAGGCCGCCAAGATGCTGGGCATCAGCCCGCAGACGCTGAGGTTTTACGAGCAGTACGGCATATTGACGCACGAGCGCGCGGGCGAGGGCGGATACCGCCAGTACACCGACGTGAGCATGGACCTGCTGATGAGCCTGCGCAAGTGCCGCAACTGCGGCTTTACGGTCGCGCAAACCGCGCAGATTCTGCGCGAGGCGGACGGCGGCCGGATCGGCGAGGCGCTGGAGGAGCGCGCCGAGACGCTGGAGCGCCAGGCCGAAATGCAGCTTCGCATCGCGGGCAGCCTGCGCGCGACGGCGGCGCTGACCCGCCGCGTCGAAGCGGGCGCCGGCCGGTTTGAAGAGCGCGAGCGGCCGGAGGGCGTCGCGAGGGTCGTCAAGCGGGCGGGCGAGCAGCGGCCCGAGCCGAGGGCCATGGAGCAGGTGGGCATCTGGGCCGAGTGGCTGCCGCTCGTGCGCTGGATGATCCGCTATCGGCCGGACGACCTGGAAAAGGGCGAGCGGCCGGACTACGGGTTCATCGTGGACGCGAAAAACGCCGCGTTTCTGGGCGTGGAGGAGCTGACCGGCATCGAGCACATCCCCCCCTGCGCCTGCCTGTACACCCTGATGCGCTGGCGGACGGGCACGGGGGAGGTGCTGGACTGCGTGCGCCGGGGGGCGGAGGAGGCGGACCGGCGCGGCCTGCGGCTTTGCGGCGCGCCGATCGTCAGCACGCTGTGGAACGCCGGGGCGACGCAGGAGCCCGTGAGCTGCGGGGAGTTTTGGTTTCCGATCGAAAAATGACAGAGAATTATCAAAAGCCTGTTGACCCTCATATACCTTTAACCTTTATAATAAGGGAAAAGGGCGGGCGCAAGAGCTGCCCGCAAGGGGAGGAATGACAGGATGAAGACAAAGAAGACGCTCAGCGTGCTGCTGGCGCTGGCGCTGACGCTCTGCCTTGGGATGGCGGGCTTTGCCGAGGACTACACGGCGACGGCCAAGGGCTTCGGCGGCGACGTCACCGTGACGCTGACGGTCGAGGACGGCAAGCTGACCGACGTGAAGGCGGAGGGCCCGGACGAGACCGCGGGCATCGGCTCCATGGCGATCGAGCAGCTTCCGGGCGCGATGGTCGAAAGAAACAGCGTCGAGGTGGACGCCGTCGCCAGCGCGACGGTCACCAGCACGGCGGTGCTGGCCGCCGCGGCGGACGCGCTGGCTCAGTCGGGCGTGACGCTCGAGGCGGCGCAGCAAGCCGCCCCCGCGGAAACGGAGGGCGTGAAGCCCGCCTTTGAAAACCCGGACGTCATCGTGATCGGCGCGGGCTTCTCGGGCATGAACGCGGCCCTGGAGGCGGCGGAAAACGGCGCGAAGGTCTACCTGATCGACAAGAACAACGCCATGGGCGGCTCCATCCGCTTCGCGGGCGGCACGACCTCCGCTGCGGGCGCCAAGATGCAGATCGACGCGGGCGTGGAGGATTCGCCGGAAAACTTCCAGGCGGACATCGTGCGCATGGGCGGCGGCACCAACGTCGAGGAGCTGACGCGCAAACACACCGAGTGCGCGGCCGCGGCCATCGACTGGCTGGATAGCCTGGGCGCGGACTTCGGCGATCGCGAGCCGAAGATGTCCTCCTCCTACGACGCGTTCAACGTGCCGCGCGAGTACCGCGTGCAGGGCGGCGGAAACGCGATGGTCGAGCTGGTGAAGCCGCTGATCGAGCAGCACGTGGAGAAGGGCGACATCGCCCTGCTGCTGGAGACCGAGGTCGCGGACATCCTCGTCGAGGACGGCGCGGTGAAGGGCGTCGTGCTGACGGACGGCAGCGAATACCGCGCGCCCGCCACGATTCTGGCGACGGGCGGCTACGGCCACAACGAAGAGCTGCTGCACCGCTATAACTACAAGAACGTGCTGACCATGTCGCCCTCCTTCGTGACCGGCGACGGCTATAAGTTCGCCGAGAAGGCGGGCGCGATCTTCAACAACATGGACTACCTGCCCGCCTATCCGGGCGGCGTGCCGGTCGGCGGCTTCGACGTCTCCTGCACGGCCTCCGTGCAGTACCCGGGCGTCATCTGGGTCGACAACACCGGCAGCCGGATGGTGAAGGAGCTGGGCAGCCTGGACAGCGAGCGCAAGGCGGCCTACGCGGGCGCGCCGGACAACCTCGTGTTCATGATCCTCACCCAGCAGATGAAGGACGCGCAGGACCCGATCCTGAGCGTGGGCGGCGGCTTCTCCGGCAAGCCGGACGAGGGCTGGGCCTACTTTGACGAGCTGCTCGCCTCCGGCAACTGCGTGTACAAGGGAGAGACGCTGGAAGAACTGGCAAAGAACGCGGGCATCGACGCGGCGGGCCTTGCGGCCACCGTGGAGGCCTACAACGGCTACGTGCAGGCGGGCGAGGACAAGGACTTCGGCCGCGCAGCGGACACCATGGTCGCGCTGGAAGGGCCGTTCTACGCCGTCAAGACCTGCCCGTACGTGATGCTCACCAAGGGCGGCCCGCTGATGAACCCCGACGCGCAGACGCTCAATGCGGACCATGAGCCCATCCCGGGCCTGTACCAGTGCGGAGAGCTGACCGGCGGCGCGAACGTCGGCGGCAGCGCGAACATCGGCGGCCTGGCGAACACGAGCTGCGTCGTGTGGGGCAAGATCGCGGGCGCGAACGCCGCGGCCTACGCGCTGGGCAAGTAAGGAAAGCCCGCTTCTATTGAAAAAAACCGCCTCTGGAGACGGCGCCGGCAATCGTCCGGCTGGCCGCCGTCTTCAAGGGGCGGTTTTTTTGCGTCACTCGATGTAATCGAGGATGCGCAGCGAGAGGGCGAGGCGAAAGCGCGTCTGCTCGTCCTCCAGGTCGAGCGCGTAGAGCGCCTCGATGCGGGACAGGCGGTATAGCACGGTGTTGACGTGCACGAACAGCCGTCCCGCCGTGCGGGAGGCCCTGAAGCCGGACTGCGCGTGCGCGCGCAGGGTCTCAAAGAACTGCGTGCCCTCGCGCGCGTCGTCCGCGCGCATCTTGAGCAGCTGCGGGTGGCAGTAGGAGCGCAGGGCCTCCGGCGGGAGCCCGGACTCGTAGAAGAGGCCGCATTCGGCGTGATCCTCGAAGAAGACGACGTCGCCCGCCTGCGCGCGGCGAAGCGCGGGCAGGGCCAGCATGCGCTCCTGCTCGCGGGGGCAGTCCAGCAGATCGCCAAAGACGGGCGAGACGCAGGCCGCGCACTGGCCCTTTTTGAGCAGGTCGGAAAGGCGGCCCTCCAGCAGCACCGCCTCGCGCGCGGGCGAGCGCTCCGCGCGCAAAAGCGCGCAGGCGCAATCCTCCGCGGGCGTCACCCAGCAGCCGGGGTAAAGCGCCCCCAGCGAGCGGCGCAGCAGCGGGTAGACGTATTCGAGCACGCCCCCGCGCATCACCGCCGTCAGCAGCCGGTAGCGCGCCTGTTCCTCCGGCGCGGGCGCGGCGGACTCGACCATCAGGCGCGTGCGCGTCGTGATCTTTCGCCCGAGCAGCGCGCCCAGCAGCTCGTCGGGCGAAAGCATCTGGTGGCTCAAACCCGCCGCGACGCAGGCGAGGCCGACGAAGCGGCTCGCGAGGCGGATGCGCTCGTCGTCGATCTCCTCCAGGGGCGTCTCCATCTCCAGCACCGAGATGTGGCCGAAGAACGTCTTGCCGATGTGCACGTAGCAGAGCTTCAGCCGGTGCGTGTAGGAATCCACGACGAAGGGCCGGTCCCAGTGCTCGCGCCGGTAGCGCTCGGAGATGAACTCCAGGTAGCGGTCGCTGCCCAGGGGCTTGTCCTTGGGGTAGATGGAATCGAGCAGCTCCTGAAAGTCCGCCTGCGGGTAGCCGGCGGACTTGACGCTCTTCTCCGGCGCGCCGACGGGCGAAAGGCGCACCGGCGTGCCCAGAAACCGCTCGCAGGCGTCGAGCATCTGTTTGATCGTGCACCCGTCGAAGGTGAGGCGCATGAGGTCGTCGGCATGGGCGAACGGTGCGGACAAGCAAAGCCCTCCTCTTGGATAAAATCACAAGCCTCCGCGCGCACGCGGCCCCGCGGGCGACTGACCCGGGGGCGGATTGTGAAGAAACACAAACAAGACCCGCGAAGTTAAGACGATTATACGACGCATGGAGGCGGAATACAATGCTATAATGTCTCTGCACGAAAGAAAATCGTCGAAAAGAAGACGAAATCGGTCTTCGGCGATTTTCACAAGCGACAAGGAGGAAGAGACATGAAGGAGAACATGAAGCGCTTTGCCGCGCTGGTGCTCAGCGCCATGATGGCGCTGTGCATGCTGCCGGCGCTGGCGGAGGACGCCGTGTTTGAGGACACGGTGGACTGGAACGGCGAGTACGACGTGGTCGTCGTAGGCTTCGGCGGCGCGGGCGCGGTGACGGCGATCACCGCGGCGGACGCGGGCGCGAAGGTGCTGCTGCTGGAAAAGGCCCCGGAGGGCGAGGCGGGCGGCAACACGCGCTACGCGGCGCAGATCATCCTCTGCCCGACGGAGCGCGAGGGCGCGATCACCTACTTCAAGGCGATGCGCGGCGGCTTCGACAACCAGAGCGACGAGGTGATCGAGACGATCGTCGACGGCGCGATGGCCGTGCCGGAGTTTCTCGAAAAGCTGGGCGCGGACCCGGAGAAGTTCGGCCACTACCCGCTGATCGAGTACCCGGAGCTCGAGGGCAGCGAAGCCATCAGCACCGTGGAGGTGGACGGCGAGCTGTGGACCAGCAAGTTCTGGCAGCTCCTGCTCAAGAACGTGAACGAGCGCACGGTCGCCCAGAACATCGACCTGTGGTATGAAGCCCCGGCGACGGACCTGATTCAGGACCCGGCGACCCGCATCATCCACGGCGTGAAGGTGGAAAAGGACGGCCGGGAGCTGAACATCCGCGCCAGGAACGGCGTGGTGCTCTGCTGCGGCGGCTTCGAGAACAACGAGGACATGATCGAGAACTACGTGCAGATGCCCGAGGCGTACTCGAAGGGCGCGCGCTACAACACCGGCGACGGCATCAAGATGGCGATGGCGGTGGGCGCGGACCTGTGGCACATGAGCACGCTCTCCGGCCCGGACGTCAACTTCGTGAACCCGGAGACGGGCGTGGCCCCCGGCTACTTCGGCGTGACCTCCACCAAGAGCGGCGCGTACACCGGCTTTACCCAGCAGAGCGCCATCGTCGTGGGCGCGGACGGCACGCGCTACATGAACGAGACGGTCACCCCCAGCCACGGACACGTGAACTTCCACGGCATGTGGGTTTCCCAGATCATCCCCAACCCCTCGTACATGATCTTCGACGAGAAGGCGCGCCTGGCCGCCCCGATCTATCCGTCCTGGAGCGAGGGCAACGCGGACGAGATCGAAAAGGGCTGGATCGTCAAGGCGGACACGCTGGACGAGCTGAACGAAAAGCTCGGCCTGCCGGCGGGCTCGCTCGCGGCGACGGTCGAGAAGTACAACGGCTACTGCGCGGCGGGCGCGGACCCGGAGTACGCGACGATTCCCGAGTACCTGGTGGCGCTGGATGAAACCGGCCCCTACTACGCGCTGCCGCTCAAGGCGACTTTCACCAACACCCAGGGCGGCCCGCGGCGCAACGTGCGCTGCGAGGTGCTGGACACCAAGGGCAACCCGATTCCGCACCTGTACAGCGCGGGCGAGCTGGGCAGCTTCTACTGCGACATCTACAACGGCGGCGGCAACCTGGCGGAGTGCGTGTTCAGCGGCCGCGCCGCGGGCGCGAACGCCGCGGAGGCCAAGAGCGACGTGGCGGCCGGGTCCGTGATGGAGGGCAAGACCGCTTACGTGCCCGAGAAGAAGGAAAGCGGCGTCACCCTTGCCGAGAACGAGCGCATCGGCGAGGCGCAGGGCATGGGCGGCACGCTGAGCGTGAAGGTCACGATGGACGGCGAGAAGATCGCGAGCGTCGAGGTGATTTCCCACACCGAGACGGCGGGCATCTCCGACGGCGCCATCGAGAAGATCCCGGCGGCGATCGTCGAGAAGCAGTCCACCGACGTGGACACCGTTACCGGCGCGACGGTGACCAGCAAGGCCATCATCGAGGCGGTGAACGCCGCGCTCGCCGGCAAGTAAATCCCTGGCAAAATGAAATAAACGAAACCGGCCGGAGCGGCCCGCAGGTATGCGAGCGGCTCCGGCCGGTTTTTTGTGGGGGATCAGGCGAGGCGCCCCGCCTCGTCCAGCGGGGCGGGCAGCCTGTCCGGGTCGGCCCCGAGGGCGAGCAGGTCGTCGTAGGCCGACCGGTAGGTCAGGACGAACAGCTCCCCGACGCCCGCCGAAAAGGCGGAGAGCTCCCCGCGCTCGAGCGCGCCGGGCAGCGCCGCGAACCGCTCCGCCACGAGGCGCTGCGTCTTTGCGCGCGTTCCGGACGGCGCGCGGGACAGGTAGTGCCCCCAGATGAGCAGGTCGTCCAACTGAGTGATGAAGCGCGCGAGGCAGTCCTCCCCGGCGTGCCGCCGGAAGAGCTCCAGCAGCACGCGGATGAAGGCGCCGCTGCCCTGCGCGGCGCAGCTTTGCAGGCGGGCGGCGTCGTCCCTGCGCTCCGCCTCGTCGAGCCCGGCCAGGAGCGCCTCGCTCAGGCATCCGGCGCAGCACGAGAGGATTTGCAGGGCGCTCAGGAAGAGGATCAGGTGCTCCAGGATGCTCTCGCGGCTGAGGCGGACCGGCGCGAAGGGCGAGCCGGGGCGCGCGACCGACGTGCCCTTTTTGGGGTGCATTTGCAGGACGCCGATGTCCGAGAGCAGGGCGACGGCGCTGAGCGCGGTCGCCTGCGAAATGCCGTATGCGTCCATGAGCTCCGGCAGCGAGGGGATGAACCGCCGCCCCTCGAACTCCCCCGCCTGAATCCGACGGTACAGGTGGCGCGCGACGGAGGTGTAGAGGGGCTGGCGGGTCTTTTCGCCGGGCGTCTGAGGCAGCGGCTCGACGCGAAGGTCCGGGTACCGCTGCTCCAGCGCGGCGAAAAAGCGCTCCGTCCAGGCCATGAAGCCCCGGTACTGCGCCCGGAGCATCTGCGCGGCGGCCGAAAAGTCCTTCTCGTAAAGCGCGTCGAGCAGGGCGTGGAAGGCCGCCCTCATCTGCGCGGGCGAGAGGCGGCCGGTGCTCTCATCGGTCAGGAAGCTCGGATAGGGGATGTGGATGCGGTGGCTCACGTCCGTCTGCAGGTCGGCGAGGACGCGGTTGCGAAAGGGCGCGAGGAGCTCCAGAAAGAAGAGCGATACCTGCTGAAAAAACTTTTCCGGCTCCATCCCCTCCTCGAGCGAATCCGCCAGGGAGCGGAGCGCGTCAAACCGAGGGAGCCGCGCCGCGCCCAGGGCCCGCAGGGGCGGCAGCACCGGCTCAAAGCTCCGATAGAGCGAAAGGGTCATGGGCTTATACCGCAGCAGGCTGGCGGCGTAGGCCCGGTCGTCCGCGCGGTAGAGGACGGTCGCGCGCTTTCGCGGGGCGCAGGCGATAAACCCGTCCGCCTGCAGCATCTGCAGGCTCCGCCGCACCGTCGTGATGCCGACGTTGTACTGGCGCCGCAGCGTATCCTGCGAGGGGAGGGAAGCGCCGCAGCGGAACCTGCCGGATTGAATCTCGGACACGATGGCCTGATACAGAAACCTGTACAGGGCGGATTCGCCGTTCATGTACATCCTCCGCGATCAAAATCTTTCCTCCCATTATACCATGCGCGCCCCTGAAAGCAAACGCCGCTTGCGCTTTGCGGCGCGATGCGTTACAATGGGGAGGAAATCTGATAGCTAATTAGAAGAAGATTGCGCCAAGGCGCGCGGAAGAGGGTTGGCGGGATGGCTGAGATCGGAAAAAAGGATTATGAGTACACGACGCTCATGAACATGCTGCACGTCAGCGTCAGCAAGCATCTGCTCGACGAGCATTTCACCCTGGTCTGGGCCAACCCGTTTTACTATGAGCTGATCGGGTATTCGCGGGACGAGTACGAGCGCCTCTATCAAAACCAGTGCGACCGGTACTACGCCCGTGACCCGGAGGAGTGGCGGCGCATCGGCGCGGTGGTCGAAAAGACGATGGCGGAGGGAAAGCGCGAGTACAGCATCTCCTCGCGCATGCGCCGCAGGGGCGGGGAGCACATCTGGGTGCGGATGGCGGCCACGTTTACAGACGAGTACATCGACGGCCACCAGGTCGCCTACACGGTGATGACGGACATCAGCGACATCATGCAGATGAAGATCGAGCAGTCCGTCACCTACGACAACCTGCCCGGCTTTGTGGGGAAGTACAGGGTGCAGAGCGGCCCGCGCTTTACCCTGCTGGAGGCGAACGACGGCTACGTCCAGTTCTTCGGCGAGGGCTGCTGGCAGGGCATGGAGGACCCGCTGTACCGCGAAAACTTTGCGCAAAATCAGGCGGTCTTTGAGGCGCAGGAGGCATCCTTCCTGGCGGGGGAGCCCGCGCACTTTACCGTGCAGATGAAGGAGCGCGGCGGCAGGAACAGCTTTTTGCAGGTCAACGCCAGCTGCGTGGACTGGCAGGACGGGGACCCGATCTACCTGGCGATCTTCATCGACGTGACCGACGAGACGGAGTTGCGCCAGATGCAAAAGCGGCTGGAGGAGCAGGCGGCGCAGCTCAAGGAGGCGCTGGCCGCGGCGGAGCGCGCGAACCGCGCGAAGACGGACTTCCTCTCGCACATGTCGCACGACATCCGTACCCCGATGAACGCGATCATCGGCATGACGGATATCGCCCGCGCCCACACCGGGGAGCCGGAAAAGCTGCGGGACTGCCTCAGGAAGATTTCGCTCTCGAGCCAGCACCTGCTGGGGCTCATCAACGACGTGCTGGACATGAGCCGCATCGAGAGCGGGAAGATGATCATAAACAGCGGCGTCATGTCCCTGCCGGAGCTGCTGCGCAACGTCGTGGCGATCATGCAGCCCAGCATCAAGGCCCGCGAGCAGCAGTTCTCGATTCATCTGCGCAGCGTGCAGCACGAATGGGTGTTTTCCGATTCGCTGCGCCTGCGGCAGATTTTCATCAACATTCTGTCCAACGCCTCCAAGTTCACGCCGGCGGGCGGAACCATCGGCGTGTGCGTGGAGGAGGTCCCGGGCGAGGCGCCCGGGCAGGCGCGCTTTCGCTTCACCTTTACGGACACGGGCAAGGGGATGCAGCCGGAGTTCATGCGCCACCTGTTCGAGCCGTTTTCCCGCGAGCAGGACAGCCGCGTGGACAAGACGGAGGGCTCCGGCCTGGGCATGGCCATCACGCAGAAGCTGGTCGCCCTGCTGGGCGGCGAAATCGAGGTGCGCAGCGAGATCGGCAAGGGCACGACGTTCCTGGTCACCCTGCCGATGCGCATCGAGCGGGCGCCGGGCGAGCCCGCTCGCCTGCCCGACCTGCACATCCTCGTGGTGGACGACGACGACGTGATGTGCGAGCACATGATGCAGACGCTGAGCGAGGCGGGCGTCCGGGTGGAAAGCGTGAACACCGGCGAGGGCGCCCTGGAGCGATTGCGGGACGTGCGGCGCGCGGGCGGCGGCTTTGACGCCGTGCTCCTGGACTGGAAGATGCCGGGCATGGACGGGCCGCAGACGGCCAGGCGCATCCGGGGGGAGCACGGCAGGGACCTGCCGATCCTCATCGTCTCCGCCTACGACTTTGCCGACATCGAGGGCGAGGCGCTGGCGGCCGGCGTGAACGGGTTCATCACCAAGCCCCTCTTCGTCTCCACGCTGTGCGAGGCGCTGCGGCGCTTCGTGCTGGGCGAGCGGGTCGAATCGGAGGACGAGGCGCTGGCGGGCGCGCAGGAGTTCGCGGGCAAGCGCTTCCTGCTGGTGGAGGACAACGAGCTCAACCGCGACATCGCCGTGGAGCTGCTGGGCGGCGCGGGCGCGCAGGTTCAGTGCGCGTGCGACGGGGCGCAGGGCTGCGAGGCGTTCCGCGTCTCGCCCACGGGCTACTACGACCTGATCCTGATGGACGTGCAGATGCCCACGATGAACGGGTACGAGGCCACGCGGCAGATCCGGCGGATGGAGCGCGCCGACGCGCGGACGGTGCCGATCGTCGCGATGACGGCGGACGCCTTCTCCGAGGACATCGTCAAGGCGAGGGAGGCGGGCATGAACGGCCATCTGGCAAAGCCGCTGGACGCGCAGACACTCAAGCGGGAAATCCGCAAGATTCTCTTATGACGGCGCACGGGCATGAACGGGGCGCTGGGGCCGCCCTCGCGAAAGCGGGGGCGGCCTTCTTGTATATTTCCCCAGCGCATGCACATACTACCTGCCAGAAGAAACCGGAGGGATCGATATGGCGAGCATCGCGCAGCCCATGAACCAGAACCTGACCCGCTCGCTGGCGGATAACCTGCGCGCCTTTAAGGACATCCTGCGCGTGCCGCGCAACAAGGACGTGATCGTGCGCGAGTTCACCGCGGGCGACTTTGGGGCGGCGGTGCTGTGCATGGACGGCATGGCGAACACCGACATGATCGACGAGAACATCTTAAAGCCGGTCATGCGCCTGGAGGGCCCGCTCCCCTGCGACGAGCAGGACCGGTGCACGTACCTGGTGTACAACGCGGTCTCCGTCGCGCCCGCCGGGCAGACGCAAAGCTGCGACGAGGGCCTGCAGGCCGTGTTGGACGGGCAGACGCTGCTGCTGTGCGACGGGTGCGACACGGGCTGGATCTTCGACACGCGCGGCTACGAGAAGCGCGGCGTCGGCAAGCCCGAAAACGAGGAGGTCGTGCTCGGCCCGCACGAGGGCTTCACCGAAAACCTGCGCACGAACATCACGCTCGTGCGCCGCGTGGTGCGCAGCCCCCGGCTGATGACGGAGTTCGTGAACCTGGGCACGGGGGTGCCCACCAAGTGCGCGGTGCTCTACCTGGACGGCGTGGCCGAGAAGTCCGTGGTCGACGAGGTGTTCCGCCGCCTGAACGGCATCGCGGCGGACTTCGTGCCGGGCACGGGCCAGCTCGAGCAGCTCATCGAGGACCACCCCTTCGCGCTGCTCCCCCAGACGATCAACACCGAGCGGCCCGACCGCGTGGGCTCCTTTTTGCTGGACGGTCAGGTCACGCTGCTGGTGGACGGCTCGCCCTACGCCCTGGCGCTGCCCGCGACGCTGTTTCACCTGCTGCACACGCCGGACGACACGTTCATGCGCTGGCAGTACGGCACGTTCCTGCGCATCGTGCGCATGCTGGGCATCTTCGTGTTCCTCTTCCTGCCGGGGCTGTACATCGCGGTGCTGCGCTTTCATCAGGAGATCCTCTCGCCCATGCTGCTCACCAGCGTCTACGAGTCGCAGGCGCGCGTGCCCTTTCCCATCTATCTGGAGGCGCTGCTGATGACGTTCGCGTTCTTCCTCATCAACGAGGCGGGCGTGCGCGCCCCGGGCTCGCTGGGCAACGCCCTGGGCATCGTCAGCGGCCTGATCCTGGGGCAGGCGGCGGTCTCGGCGGACCTGGTGAGCCCGCTGCTGCTGATCGTGGTGGCGGCCAGCGGGCTGGGCGGCTTCGCGGTGCCCAATTACAGCCTCAGCCTCGGCTTTCGCATCGCGCAGCTCGTGGTGATGACGGCGGGCGCGGTCTACGGGCTGTACGGCATCCTGCTGGTGACGTTCGTGTACGGCGCGCTGCTGTGCCGCATGACCTCGCTGGGCGCGCCGCTGCTGGCGCCCGCCTCGCCCAAGCGGCCGGGCAACGCGGACCTGCTTTTGCGCATGCCGATCTGGTGCCAGCGCACGCGCGGATTTTTCTCGACCCCCGCGTACATGGCGCGCGTGCGGGGGCGCGTGCGCGCCTGGGAACGCAAAAAGTAACGGAAGCTTGAAGGGAGCGGTGAACGGATGGTAGCGGGCAGACGGCAGCGGCGAAACGCGCAGCCGAAGACGAAGGGCGCGCAGAAGGGGCAGCGCGTGCAGGCGGCGGTGCTCGCGCAGGGCGCGCTGGTGGGCACGATGGCCGCCTGCCAGCTCTTTCTGGATGGGACGGGGCGCATGCTGCCGGGCGCGGGCGGCGCGCTGTGGTGGGCGGCGCTGCTGTGCCCGATCGGGGCGCTGCTGCTGGTGCTCCCCATCTCGCGCATGCGCCGGGACGCGGACGGGCAGGAGCTGTTTTCCATCGCGATGGACGTGCTGCCCTACCCGGTGGCGGCGGCGCTGTGCGCGCTGTGCGCGCTGACGCTGCTCTCGGACGCGGCGGTGGCGATGCAGGGGCTGACGGAGCTGGCGCACGCCTCGCTGCTGCCGGGCGGCGACCCGTTTACGATCACGGTGCTGACGCTGCTGGCGCTGCTGCTCTCCGCCTACGCGGGGCTGACAGGCATGCAGCGGCTTTCCTACCTGCTGCGCCTCGCGCTGCCGGTGCTGCTCTTCGCGTGCGCGGCGTGGACGCTCTGGGGACGCCCGGTGGAAAACCTGCTGCCCCTGGCCGGTTACGGCATGACGCAAAGCCTCTCGCTGGGGCTGGGCAGCCTGGGCGCGGCGGCCTGCACGCTGGGGCTTGGGTTTCTCCCCGGCGGCGTGCGCGAATGCCCCACGGTCGACGCGCGCGAAAACTGCGCGTTCGCCCTCTCCGGCCACATGCTCGCGGTGTTGCTGCTGCTCGGCTTTTCGCTTTCGACCCCCTACGGGCTGTGGCAGCTCGTCGGGGGCTGGGGCCAGCGCATGATCCTGCACGGGCACGCGGCGCTGTACAACGGCATCCTCTACCGCTTCATGACGGTTCTGGAGCTTACGGTCATGCTGCTGGGCGCGGGCGGCGCGCTGCTCTTTTCCGCGCACGCGGCCTCCCGCATCACGCGCGAGCCGCACGACCGCGTCGCGTTCACCGTCGTGTTCGCGCTGCTCTGCGCGGCCATGGGGATCGGCCGCTTTGCGGGCATGGACTGGCTCTTTGCGGTGATGCCCTGGCGGTACGCGGCGGCGCTCGCGGTGGTGTGGATTCCGTTCCTGGCCCAGCGCGTCGCGCGCAAAAAGCGGATGAAGGGGGAGAGCGCATGAAGAGGGCGCTGCTTATCCTGCTGCTCGCGCTGTGCCTGCCGCTGCTGTGCGCCTGCGGGGACGGAATGGAGATCGAGGAGCACGCGTTCGCGCTTTCCATGGCGGTGGACCGCACCGATCAGGGGCAGCTTCGCGTCAGCCTGCAGGTGCTGTCGGGCAGCCAGTCGGCGGGCGACGGCGGCGCGGAGGAGAAGAAGACGGAGGCGGGCGGCGAGGATGAGCCCGCGCTCGTGCAGGACGGATACCTGCTCGTCTCGGCGGAGGGCGCCGACTACCCGCACGCCATGGCGCTGATGGCCGCGACGCTGCCGCGAAAGCTCAGCTTATCGCACCTGCGCGAGGTCGTCATCAGCGAGGAGATCGCCCGCACGGAGGCCTTTTACCCGCTGCTTTTGCAAATTCAGGCCTCCTACGAGGCGGAGGAGAACGCCTTTCTCGTCATAAGCCGGGACGACGCGAGAAGCCTCATCGCAGCGCAGCGCCCCTACATCGGCTCGCGGCTCTCGCGCTATCTGGAGCTGCTCTTCGAGTACTACAGCGACCTGGGCTACATCCCGCAGAGCCGGTTGGGCGACGTGCTGCGCACGATGACCGCGCGCGTGGGCGACTCGGCGGTGATCTACGCGGCGGTGCACGACCCGGACGCCCCGGCGGAGTATGCGCCGGACGACGCGCTGAACAGCCTGCCGGGGAACCTGCCCCGAAGGAGCGCGAGCGAGCTGGAATTCCTCGGGGCGGCGGTGTTCTCGGGGCGCCGCATGGCGGGCGAGCTCACGGGCAGGCAGGTGCAGCTTCTGCGCGTGCTGACGGGCGCCTTCACCCAGTGCACGTATTTCCTGAACGACGAGCCGTACACGCTTCGCAAGACGAAAAAAAGCCGCCTCGGCCTGCGCTTTGGCGGCGGACAGGCGACGCTTACGGCCAGCGTCTACCTGACGGCGGAGCACGAACTGTTCCCCGCGCCGGACGAGGCCGTCCTTCGCGGGGAGCTGGAAGGGGAGCTGCGGGCGCTACTTTCCAAGCTGCAGGCGCTCGGCAGCGACTGCGCGGGCTTTGGGCGCTACGCGATCCGGCGCTACGCGACCGTCGGGGCGTGGGAACAGTCGGGATGGCCCGCGACGTACGCGGCCGCGCCCGCGCAGATCGAGGTGCACCTGCTCGTGCAGGAGGGGAACTAGCTCAGGTAAGCGCGCGCTGCAGGTCGGAAAGCAGCGCCTGAACGCGATCGCGGCGGAGGGTGTAGCGGAAACGCACGCCCTCCTTTTGAATGTCCACCAGCTCCTCGTTCAAGAGCTCGCTCATGTGGTGGGAGACGGTAGCGCCCGTAAGACCCGTGCTGCGGACGATCTCCTGCGCGTAGAGCGGCCCCTTGGACAGCATGAACAGGATTTGCAGCCGCCGCCTGTCGCACAGCGCCTTGAGCGGGCCGACGAGCGTTTCCACCGGGTCTCGGTTCGCCTCCGCCTCGCCCATGGTGCAGAAGAGCACGCCGACGCACAGCAGCAGGCCCTCCGAGAGGCCCAGCTCCTGCGCGAAGAAGGCGTCGCTGACGATGCCGATGGTGGTGGGGGAAAAGGCCGTCGGCTGCGCTTTAAGGGCATCCACGTCGAGCCTTAGGCCCAGCGATTCGAGGAAAGCGCGCGGGCCGCCTGCCTTTTGAAAGGCCGCGGCGAGCTGCTCTCGAAAGCGGTCCAGCAGGGGATCGAGCCGCGCCGCCTCGGCGGCGAACAGGGGCTTCACCTGCGAGATTTTCTCCAGCACCGCGTCCTTTCGGGCGTCGTACTGGAGAAAAAACGCGTAGATCGCCCACTTGACGGCGTCCGATAGGTCGCAGCGCATCAGAACCGCGCCCAGGTCGCCCTCCGTGAGGCTCAGGAGCTGATCGTCCGGGGCCACGTCGAAGAAGGCGAGGATGAGCTGCGCGAGCAGGTCGCGGCGCGGGACGGCGGCGTCCTCGGGGACGCGCGCGAGCATGCGCTCGATGTGCAGCACCATCTGCGCGGGGGAAACGCGCGTGCCGGGCAGCAGGGCGAAGTCGCGCGCAAGCGTCTCGCGCGGGAAGGGCAGGCGCGCGGTCACCGCGTCGTAGACCGCCTCCAGCGCTCCGAAGCAGGCGTCCGCCTGCGCCCCCGAAAGCGGGAAGGTGTGCGTGTAGTACGCGCGCAGCTTTGCGGGCGGGCAGGGCAGGCTGGGCTCGTCGCAGTCGTTTACGTAGGCTGCGAGCAGCGACAGGCACTCCATTTCAGGATCGAGGGCGGGCAAAAGGTGAAACTCCATGAAAAGGACCTCCCGATATTAAGGCTGCGCCTCGCCGCCGTCCGGCAGATAGGCGTAAAACACGTCCCAGGCGCCGTCCGCCCGAAGGCGCAGCGCGGCGATGCCGTACCCGAGGCAGTCCGCGTGGCCCCACAGCCCCGAAAGGTAGGACTTTGTGACCAGCAGCGGGGCGGAGCCGTCCGCAGAACAGAGGACGGCAAAGCCGCTGACGGCGTCGCCGGGGGCCTCGTACGCGTCGCCCCGCACCTGTAAAAAGTCCGCTTCCATGTCCCGCGCGCGGTAAAGCGCCCGCGTCTGCTCGCCGGAAAACGCGCGGACGCACAGCTCCCCCGCGTAGACGCGCAGCGCGCCGTCCCAGACGATCCGGAAGGGAAAGCCCCGGTCGGGCGCGTAGGCGTCCGGCAGATCGAGCGGGATTTCCTCGCCGTCCCGGATGCTGCATACCTCCAGCCGGTAGCCGCCGTCCCCGCCGCAATAGCCCAGGTCCGCGAGGCGCACGCTTTCGGGGACGCCGTCGCCGTCCAGGTCGACCTCGAGCGCCGATGCGTCCGGCTTGCCGTGCGGGTCCGGGAAGAGCGCGGTGATCTGCGCGTCCTCCGGCAGGGGCAGGCGGGAATCCTCCGCCCCGGCCATGGCGCGAAGGGGCAAAAGCAGGAGCAGGCTGGCGGCGAGAAGCGCCGCGCGATGCCAAAGGCGCATGGTTCATTCCCTCTTTTGGCTTTTTCCCATTATACCACGCGCTATGGCGCCGCGTCACAGGAAATCGGGGGTTTCGGGCGCTTCCCGCGCGCTTTCCGGCCCGGCGTCCTCGCCCAGGCGGTCGAGGCTCCTGACGCGGTAGAGGAGCAGATAGAGCACGAGGAAGAGCGCGCCCGCGAGCAGCACGATCGTCTCCACCCGCAGAAAGCTTGCGGCGGCGGAGCAGAGGAACGCGCCCAGGGGCATGGCGGCGCAGAGCACGGCGTTGGAAAGCCCGCTCGCCCGCCCCATCATCTCCGCGGGGACGTTGTGCATGAAGGCGGAGGAGAAGAGCACGCTCTCCACCCCGACCCCCGTGCCCAGGCACAGCAGCAGCAGGACGGCCGCGCCGATGCGCACGGCGTAGCGGGGGAGGGCGGGCGCGAGGCCCAGGGCGGCGAGGCTCGCGGCGCACAGCAGCCCGGCGAGCAGGAAGAGCGTGCGCCCCCGCACGCGCAGCTTCGGCGTCGCGAACGCGCCCAGCGCCATGCCCGCGACCAGCGCGAGCTGCACGGCGGAGAGCGTCGCGGGCCCCGCGCCCAGCGCGTCCACGACGTAGGGCGTGCCCAGGACGTTTAGGGGCACCATCACGAAGTTCATCATCGCGCCGATGGACAGCAGCACCAGCAAAAAGCGGTCGCCGCGAAGCGCGTAGCGGATGCCGGAGGCAAAGCCCTCGCGCACGTCCCCAAGCGTGGTGCGCGCGCCGTCTTCCGCCTCCTCCACGCGCAGGCGGGAGACGGCCAGCGCGGAAAAGAGGAAGGTCGCAGCGTCGATCATCAGCGCGCCGCCCGCGCCGATCAAGGCGACGATGCCGCCCGCCACGCACAGGCCCACGATCTCCGCCACCCGGCACAGGCTGCCGGAGAGCGCCGCGCCGAGCGTGTACTTGTCCGGGCTGAGAAGCCGGGGCAGAATCGCGGAGCCGGCGGGCGCGCGCAGCGCCTCCAGGCAGGAATTGAGCACCGTGAAGACGGCGAGCAGGGCGGGCGTGAGGCGCGAGGACACGTACAGCGCCGCCGTGAGCAGCACCACCGCTCCGCGGCCCAGGTCGCACAGCGCCATCATGCGACGCTTGTTCACCCGATCCGCCCAGACGCCGGAGAGCGGCTGGAGCAGGATCGTCGGCAGGTAGTTGACGCCCAGCAGCAGCGCCATCAGCGAGGCGCTGCCCGTCACCGCGTACATCATCAAGGAGTAGGCGATCGCGTCCAGCGAGTCGCCGAAGCGGCTGACGACGTCCGCCGCCGTCATCTTGAGGAACTCGCGCTGCGTGAGGAGCGCCCGGTAGGTACTTTTGTTAGATGACAATCAAAGCACAACCTTTCATCGATGTTTGATAAAAGGATAGCACTTGATTAGATGGATGTCAATGATGCATTAGATTAAAATCTAATGAATTCCGGGAAATCCTTAGCCCACGGCGTTGCCGGGGAGGTCGGCGTCCACGGGGATGAGCGTGGGCGCGGGCGTCGGCGTGGCCTGCGAGGGCGCGGTGGGCGCGGGAACCGCGGTCGGCAGGTCGGGCGCGGCGGTGGCGGGCTGCGGCGTGAGCGCGGGCAGGGCGGTGGGGCTCAGCGACGGGTCGTAGAGCGCGGAAAGCGTATCCTTGCCCGCGACGCCGTCCGCGGAGAGGCCGTGGTCCTTTTGAAAGGCCTTGACCGCCGCGATGGTGCCCGCGTAGTAGCCGCCGGTGACGGTGCCGCCGTAGTAGCCCAAATCCTTCAGGCGGCGCTGCAGGAAGTACACGGCCTCGTTTTTGACGCTCTTCTTGAGCAGCCCGGAATACGCCGGGAAGTTTACGCCGTCGTAGTAGGGCTCGGCCGTGGGCTGGGGCGTCACGCTGGGCAGCAGGGTGTCGTAGTCGAGCGCCGGGGGCTTGAGCGACTCCGTGAGCTCCGGGTCCGGCTCGCCCTCGAAGATGCGGATGATCGTGCCCGCCTGGCAGTTGTCGTAAATCCACTTCGCGTCCGCGACGAGCAGGCGCACGCACCCGTGCGAGGCGCGCTCGCCGAGCTTTTTGTAGGAGCTGACCGAGAGAGCGCGCTCGTTGGGCGCGCTGTAGAGCACGGAATGGAAGGCGTTGAGCGAGTCGATGCGCGTCAGGTACTGCGCGTGCGAGTCCCACTCCGGAAAGTAGCCCCAGCGCGCGCGCTTGCTGGGCATTTTGACGGTTTCAATCGGCGTGGGGTTGCTCTTCGTGCCGGTGGAGCAGATCATCCGGCGCACGACGGTTTTGTATTCCCCGTCCGCGTCGAGCCCGTAGGCGGTGGTGATCTGGTTGGTCACGTCCACCTCGAGCAGGTAGGGCATGGGCGCGGGCGTCGCCGTCGGGCGCGGGGTGGCGTCCGCGGGCACGGGCTGCGGGTCGGCGAAAAGCGCCTCCTGCGTGTCGCGTCCGGCGACGCCGTCCACCTTCAGGCCGTTGTTCTTCTGAAAGGCGCGCACGGCGGCGCGGGTCTGCTTGTAGTAGCCGCCGGTGACCTTGGCGTCGTAGTAGCCCAGCTCCGTCAGCCGCTGCTGCAGGCGGGATACGTCGTCGCCCGTGGAGCCGTACTCCAGCTTCTTCGTGTAGGAGAAGGGCTGGGGCTCCGGCGTCGGCTGGGGCGTCGTGGGCACCGAGGCGGGGCGAAGGTCCTCCTCCGGCGCGGGCGTCTTCGCGGCGGGCGCGCCCACGGGCTGGGCCGCCGTGCCGTCCTTGCGGATGGCCGCGCCCATCATCGCGTTCCAGGTGCCGCTGCCGACCATGCCGTCTGCCTGAAGGCCGTTTTTCCTTTGAAAGGCCTCCACCGCCTGGGTCGTCTTGTCGTAATAGCCGCCGGTGAACTTCTCCTTGAAGTAGCCCAGGTCCGCCAGGCGCATCTGCACGGCCTTCACGTCGTCGCCCTGCATGCCGTAGGTGAGCGTGCGCGTGAGGGCGACGCCCTCGTAGAGCGCCGCGCCGTCGGGCGCGGGCGTCGCCGTGGCGGGGACGATCCAGCCGGTGGTGTCCTGCGGCGCGGGCGTCGGGGCGGACGCGGGCGGCATCGTGGGCACGGCGCCGCCGATGGAGGCGGCGTCTTCGTCCATCAGCGTGTTCCAGGTGGTGGTGTTGACGCGCCCGGTCTGCGCGAGGCCGGCGCGCTGCTGATAGGCGAGCACGGCCTGCGCCGTGGCCGCGTCGAACACGTCGCCGGTGTCGTCCGCGAGGTAGCCGAGGGCGAAGAGGCGGCTGCGCACCATCGCGACGGCCTCGCCCGTCGACCCCTCGTAGAGCGCGGCAAAGGGCGTGGGCGCGGGCTCGGCGTCCGTGTCGTCGCTCACGGAGAAGTCGGACAGCGGGTTTCTGTATTCCTCGGGGATGACGATGGCGTCCTCCGCCCGCGCGGCGGGGGCGAGGAGCAGCAGCAGGCATACGATTGCGGCGGCGCGTTTCATTCGGCCGGCACCTTCCTTCTGGGCGTAAGTTGACTTTATTGTATCCAAGCGCGGCGCTTTTTGCAAGGTTTGCCGAAAAATGCCAGACTGCGCGGGCGTCGTCGCCCCGGCTGTGGCGGGCGAAGGTTCGGCGCTTCGGCAATGCGTGGGAAAAACAGGATCATGCAGGCCTTTTTTGAAAAAACGGTTGACTGTAGACCCTGTTTATGCTCTATTTTAAGACGCAGAGGGCCGTCCAATGCCATGGTAACCCAGCGCGGGAAGAAAAAACGACGGCTTGAAGAGGGGGGATCGGATGACGATTAAGGAAGTTGAGGAGCGAACGGGGCTTGCGCGCTCCAGCATACGTTTTTATGAAAAGGAGAAGCTCATTCATCCGGACAGAAATGACGGCAACGGATACCGCAATTATACAAAAGAAGACGTAGAAAGCATCCGGAAAATTGCCTATTTGCGTACGCTGGGCATTTCGATTGAAAGCATCCATCAGTTGATCGACCACGAGGCGGAGCTGCGCGCCACGCTTGAAAAGCAGACACAGGCGCTGACGGGGCAGATTCGGGACTTGGAAAAGTCAAGATTTCTGTGTGAGCAGATGCTCAAGGACGAGGGTTTAACCTACGACGGGTTGGACATAGAAGCCTACGTGCCCAAACCGGCGGAGTATTGGAAGGCCAATCGGGAAGTTCTGAAGATGGATTCCGTCGGCTTTTTCACCCTGTGGGGAGGCTCCGCCGTGTGGGGAGCGACGACGGGAATCTGCCTGCTGCTCGCGCTCTTTGCCTATCCGCGTTTACCGGCCCGCATCCCCATACAGTGGAGCGGAGGCGAAGCGAGCGGCGAGGCGGGAAAGGCCTTTATCTTCGCCTATCCGCTTGCCTGCGTCGTCGTCCGGCTTTGGCTGCGCCCCTTCATCGGGCGGCGGCTTGGCGACCGTTTGCACTGCGGCGAGGCCCTCTGCGACTATGTGACGAACTATCTGTGCTTTCTCGCCCTGTCCGTTCAGGCGTTTACGCTGCTCTATGTAAACGGATTGGCAAGGCATGTCGCGGCGGTCCTTTGGGCCGACACGATCGTGCTCATTGGAATCCTTCTGATAGGGGGACGCAGATGGAGCCCGCGCAGCTCAAAAAAAGAGCCATCCTAACGAAAGCGCGCTTTCGCCGGGATGGCTTGAAAGAAGGAGGGAACGGGAAGGCGTAAGGCCGTCATTCGTCCCGGGCGAGGCCGCGCAGCATGGTGAAGAACACCACCAGCCCGACGCCGGTCATGATGTGGCCGATGCCCGCGATGCCGGAGATCGAGGCGTCGAGCGCGCGGGCGACGGGCACGGAGAGCACCTGCAGCACCCCGCGCGCGAGCAGCATCGCCGCCGTCACGCAGACGCCCGCGTTGTAAAGGCCGTAGAAGAGGCGAAAGCGCTTATGCGTGAGGAGGGGAAGCGCCCGGCTCAGCAGCGCGGCGACGAGGAAGAAGAGCATGCCCAGCAGGAACAGGTGCGTGTGCACGAGGCCGAGGCTGGTGCGGCCCGCAAAGCCGTTGAACTTCGTGAACTCCCGGTAGAAGACGCCGCCCGCCATCGCGGCGATGGCGTAAGCGAAGGACGTGTTGATCATTTTCTTCATGTTCATCTCTCCTTTATAGATTGAAAAATACTGGCTTTGAGCACGCGGGTAGTTCGGAGGCGGGCCCCGCCCGCGAACGATTACGGAGGAAATGAGAGCAGCGGCCACGTGGGCGAAGGTACGATGCGCACGCGGGCGGTTCGGAGGCGGAAGCGGGCCCCGCCCGCGAACGATCACGCAGGGAAATGACAGCAGCGGCCACGTGGGTAAAGGTACGATGCGCACGCAGGCGGTTCGGAAGTGGAGGCGGGCTCAGCCCGCTTAGCGCATGTCCCGATAGCCCATGACCACGATCCAGACGTATGCGAGGGTCTTGGGAATCATGAGCACGCCCACCAGCGGATAGATGCCGGAAAAGAGCACCACGGGGATGTACATCGCGAAGCTGAGCGTGATCGCCAGCGGCATGGGCGCAAAGGCCTTGTCGCCGCGCGCGCGGGTTTCCTTGTAAAACAGGTAGATGATGAGGCCGCCCAGGATGGCGAAGGGCACGTTGCGCAGCACGCCGAACGCGAGGGGCTGGCGATAGGCGAGCCAGTCGTTCTGCGGCAGCAGGCACAGCGCGACGCGCACCAGCGCGAGAACGTAGACGGCGAGGGTCGTGTTCTTCTCCCGCTTGTTGTAGCGCAGGCAGTAGACGTGATAGAGCAGCACGTAGAAGACGGTCATCGTGATCGAGGTGACGAGCTTGCCCACGCCCAGCGCGGCGGCGTGCGCCTCCAGGCCCGTGGTGCACAGCGCGATGGCGCGCGGCACGAGGTGGAACGAATCGCCCGCGCCGAGGATGACGGCCATCAGCCCGAAGAGGCGGTGCTCGCGCTTCTTCCCGTTTTTGAGCATGAGCACGCCCAGCGTGACGACGCCGACGAGGTAAAAGATGTCGAATAAGGTCTCCATGATCGCTTGCATACGGTTCAGTCTCCTTTTTTATTCGGGGTGTTGTGTGTAGAGAATCCGCTCCAGCAGCCGCACGAGAAACGCGCAGTCGCGCTCGCCCGCCTTCAGGCGCGTGAGCATCGTCATCAGCGCGTGTTCGCACAGCGCCTCCTTCGTGAAGCCCTCGGAAAAGACGCCGGGGCTGATTTCCTCGTCCTGCGAGAGCGCCAGCAGCAGCCCCTCCTCCATGTGCGCGTAGTAGCGGCGCTCCATCGTGAGGCCCATGGCCCGCTGCTCGTCCGAGAGCGAGGCCATGCGCAGCAGCAGCCCCTCGCGAAAGCACCGCACCCGCTCAAACAGCGCGGCGTAGAGCGCGGCGAGGTAGTCCGTGAAGCGCTGATGGGGCGGCGGCGCGCAGACGGCGCCGTGCAGCATGCTGCGCCAGAAGTGCTCGATGACCGCGACCACCAGCTCCGACTTGGAGGCGAAGTAGTTGTACACCGTGCCGACGGCGACGCCGCACTCCGTCGCAAGCCGGCGGATGGACAGCGCCTCAAACCCCTCGTCACAGACGATGCGCTCCGCCGCGTCGAGCAGCGCGTCGCGGGATGCGGCAGCGTGGTTCATGCAATCCTCTCCTGGTCATCAAAGTGAACTATGTTCATATGAACTGCGTTCATTTTAACCCCGATTCAACCTTCTGTCAAGGGGATTGCGGACAAAAAAACGGCCCGCGCGCAAAACTTTCTGCGCGCGGGCCGAAATGTACGGCCCCTTACAGGCCGAGCTTCGCCATGGCCTCGTTGATGGCGTCCTCGTCGGGCTTCATGTTTTCGAGGGTGTCCGAAAGCAGCTTGTCCAGATCCCAGCCGAGCAGCTTCGCGCCGTTTGCGATCACCTCGCGCGAGCAGCCCGCGGCAAAGGCGGGGGACTTGTACTTCTTTTTGAGGCTTTTAAGTTCCATGTCCTTGATGCTGCCGGAGGGACGCATCTTGCCCGCCGCGCCGATGAGGCCGGTGAGCTCGTCCGCGGCGTAGAGCACCTTTTCCATCTCGTGCTCCGGCGCGATGTCCGAGCACAGGCCGTAGCCGTGGCAGGCGACGGCGCGCACGAGGCGCTCCGGCAGGCCCCTTCCGCGCAAAATCTCCAGGCACTTCTTGCAGTGCTCCTCGGGGTAGCGCTCAAAGTCGATGTCGTGCAGCAGCCCCACGATGCCCCAGAAGTCGCGCTCCTCGCCGTAGCCCAGCGCGTCCGCGTAGCGGGCCATCACGGCCGCGACGGTCATCGCGTGGCGCAGGTGAAAGGGTTCCCGGTTGTATTCCCGAAGCAACGAAAACGCCGATTCATACGTCAAATCCATAGGGGAAGACCTCCTGTTTCTCGCTTTCAGCTTTGGCTTGCCGGGGCGGACGCCCCGCATTTTGTGAAAAGGATACCAGCGTCCCCGCCTTTTGTCAAGCCGGATTCACGCAAAGAAACGAAGCCGGGCTGTTGCGAATTGAAGGAGCATATACTATAATGAAGCCACGGGGCGAAAGCGCCCCGTCCGGCCTGGGCCGGAAAGACAGGAGAATGGATATGAAGCACCTATACCGCCTGTTCCTGCTATTCATGGCGTTGCTGCTCGCGGCGGGCATTTACCTGGCCGTCGAGGGCTCGCGCGAACATAAAAACAGGCCGCTCGTGCCGAGGGGAAGGGGCGTCGTCGCGAGCGCCGAATGGCTCGCGCCGCCTTTCCCCGGCGGGGCGGCGGAAGGGACGCGCGATGTTCCGACCGTTTAACGGCAGCTTTTTTGCGCTGCCCCCCATCGAGACGCCGCGCCTTTTGCTGCGCAAGGTCACCATGGCGGACGCCCGGGACATCTTCGAGTACAGCCGCGACGAGGAGGTCGCGCGCCACGTGCTCTGGGAGGCGCAGCGCAGCATCCGCGACGCGCGCGAGTACGTGCGCTATTTGCAGCGCCTCTATCGAAACGACCAGCCCGCGAGCTGGGGCATCATCGACAAGGAGACGGGCCGCCTGATCGGCACGGTCGGCTTCATGTCCTACAGCGCGGACCACAACAGCGCGGAGATCGGCTACTCCCTCGCGCGCGATTACTGGAACCGGGGCATCATGACCGAGGCGGTACGGGCGGTGCTGCGCTACGCGTTTGAAAAGATGCAGCTGCACCGCGTGGAGGCGCAGTTCGAGCTGGACAACCCCGCGTCCGGGCGCGTGATGGAGAAGGCGGGCATGCAAAAGGAAGGCGTGCTGCGCGGGAGGCTGTACAACAAGGGGCGCTACGTGGACGTCGCCCTGTACGCGATGCTGCGCGAGGATTACATGAGCAAGACGCACGGAGGATACGCATGATTCGTTTGATCGCCAGCGACATGGACGGGACGCTGCTCGACAGCAGGAAGAGGATGCCGCCCCGCTTTGAGGACGCCGTTCGCGCGCTCGCCGCGCGGGGCGTCCGTTTTGCCGTCGCCAGCGGCCGCCAGTACGAGAGCCTGCTGCGCGACTTTACGCAGGTGCAGGACGACATCCTCTTCATCGCGGAAAACGGCGCGCTGGTCATGGACCGGGGCAGGCGGCTGCTCGTGGACCCCGTGCCCGCGCGGCACCTGCCGGGCGTGATCGCCGCGGTGCGCGCCCTGCCGGACGCTTACCCCATCCTCTGCACGGCCGAGGGCGCGTTCATCGAGGACCGGGAGCCGGACTTTTTGCAAAACGCGATGATGTACTACGCGCGCTGCGAAATCGTTTCCGATCTTTCCACCCTCTGCGCGCGGGAGGACGTGTGCAAGGTCGCGGTGTTCGACCCCCTGGGGGCCGAGCGGCGCAGCAATCCGGCGCTGAAGGCCGCCTTCCCGGCGCTTTCGGTCATCCTCTCCGGCGATCGCTGGTCGGACATCATGCGCCCCGGCGTGAACAAGGGCACCGCCATGCGCGCCATTCAAGAGAGCCTCGGCATCGCTCCCGAGGAATGCATGGCCTTTGGGGACTACCTGAACGACCTGGAGCTCATGCACGCCTGCGGGGGCAGCTACGCCATGGCGAACGCCCACCCGCTGCTGAAGGCGGCGGCGCGCTATGAAGCCCCCTCCAACGACGAAAACGGCGTGCTGCGCGTGATCGCGGACACGTTTTCCCTCCCGCTCTAAAGCGCTTTGCCGCTTGATTTTGCCTCGCCGGTCTGCTATACTGAGGGCAAGCGAAAACGTTTTAGATGGGGGCGAGGGACATGGCCGCGACCATCAAAGAGCTGGCCCAGCACTGCGGGCTCTCCATCTCCACGGTCTCCAAGGCGCTCAACGGCTACGCCGACATCAGCGAGAAGACGCGCGCGGCGGTGCTGCGCGCGGCGGACGAAATCGGCTATCACCCCAGCGCCATCGCCCGCGCGCTCAAGACGAACCGCACGTACAACATCGGCGTGCTCTTCGTGGACGAGAACGAGAGCGGGCTGACGCACCACTACTTCTCCGCGGTGCTCGACAGCTTCAAGCGCGAGGCCGAGCGGCGCGGCTACGACATCACGTTCATCAACCACAACATCGGGCGCACGCAGATGACCTATCTGGAGCACAGCCGCTACCGCAACGTGGACGGCCTGTGCCTGGCCTGCGTGGACTTTTACTCGCCCGAGGTGGTGGAGCTGAGCCGCAGCGACCTGCCGCTGGTGACGATCGACCACCCGTTCATGGGGCACACCTGCGTGCAGTCGCAGAACGAGGCGGGCATGCGCGAGCTGGTGCGCTACGTGCACGGCAAGGGGCACCGGCGCATCGCGTTCGTGCACGGTGGAAGATCGACGGTGACGGACCTTCGCATCTCCGGGTTTTACACCACCATGGGCGAGCTGGGGCTGGAGGTTTCCGCGCCCTACATCGCGGGCTGCTCCTACTGCAACCCCTCCAGCGCCTACGCGGAGGTGAAGAAGCTGCTGCGCCTTGGCGCGCCGCCCACGTGCATCCTCATGTCGGACGACTACGCGGCGCTGGGCGCCCTGCAGGCGGCGGAGGAGGCGGGCCTTCGCGTGCCGGAGGACCTGTCCGTCGCGGGCTACGACGGCATTCAGCTCACGCAGCTTCTGCGCCCGCGCCTCACGACCCTGCGCCAGGACACGGAGCGCATCGGGCGGGAGGCCGCCGCGCGCCTGGTCGACCGCATCGAGCAGCCGGAGGCGTTCTGCCCGCCCTTCGTGTTCGTGCCGGGCGAGCTGATCGAGGGGCAGACGGTGGCGAACGTCGCGGTATCATAGGAAAAGCCGGGCAAAACGCCCGGCTTTCGTCGCCGTAAGGTCAGATTTCCACCGTCATGCCGTCGTAGGCGATGTCGAATCCCTCGGGGTTCATGCGGGCGCACATCTCCTCGTGGAGCATGCCGCCGTTGTGCGAAAAGTGGTGGCAGATGAAGCGCGCGCCGGGCTGGACGAGCCCCTCGCGCTCCATGCGCTCCTTTACCGCCAGGTTCTGCGCAAAGCCCATGTGGCCCGTATAGTCCGATTGCGTGGGGCCGAACGTGCAGTCCAGGCTGACGGCGCAAAGCCTGCCCTCGCCCGCGAGGCGCGCCCACGCCTCCTCGCCCCAAAGGCCCGTGTCGTGCGCGTACAGGAGCGCGCGCCCCTCCTCCTCGATGCGGTAAAAGAGGCTGCCCGGGCAGCCGTGCACCGCGGGGTAGGCGGTGACGCGCAGCGTATCCGCCCTGAAGGTTTCAAAGGGCGCGACCTCGTGAAAGACGACGTGGTCCCCGAGCGGCTCGCACTCGTCGGAATGCGCGTACTTTTCAAAGAACGAGCGCGTGTACGCGCTGCCGTACAGGTGCAGGGGCCCGTGGTCCGCGATGTGCGCGTAGCCGGGCAGGTAATTTTCCAGCGTCTCGCGGTAAAAGTGGTCGGAGTGCGCGTGCGTGACGAGCACGTGGCGCACGCGGGCGAGGTTTAAGCCGAGCTTTAGCTTCATCGCGTACAGGTCGGCGGACAGGTCGATGAGCACGCGGTCGTTTACGATCGCGCCGGAGCGGTGGCGGATGTTCCGCCCCCCGCGGCGCGCGGCCTTAAGGCACGCGGGGCATTCGCAGAAGATGGCGGGCCAGCACTCCGCCGCGGCGGTTCCGAGGTATTGCAGTTTCATGGGGCGTCCTCCCTGTTCGCTTGACGCGGACGGCATTTTTTCACGCATCATTGTACGGCCCGGGGCGCATCCTGTCAATATGGCGTGGAATTTGGCGCGGCGCATTGACAAGGACGCGCCCCGGCATTTATAATAAGGCAAGCAATGAAGAAGAGAGTAGCGCTTTGCATCCCCCTCAAAGAGAGCCGGGCTGGGTGAAAACCGGCAGGGCGGGCGGCGCGAACATGGCTTTGGAGCGACCGCGACGAACGCAGGCCACGGCGGCCTGCCTGAGGCGCGGCGGCGGGCCCCGTTACAGGCCGCGCGAGGCATCCCCATGGGGTGCGAAGCAGGGTGGTACCACGGATAGATCCGTCCCTTGCCGTTTGGCGGGGGACGTTTTTTCATGAGGAGGAAACGATATGTGTAAGGACTGCGAAAAGAAGACGTTTTACATCACCACGCCGATCTACTACCCCAGCGACAAGCTGCACATCGGCCACAGCTACTGCTCGACCGCGGCGGACACCATGGCCCGCTTCAAGAAGCTGACGGGCTACGACGTGTACTTCCTGACCGGAACGGACGAGCACGGCCAGAAGATCGAGCGCAAGGCCGCGGAGGCCGGGGTCACGCCCCAGCAGTACGTGGACAAGATCGTCGCGGGCATCAAGGACCTGTGGAAGCTGATGGACGTCGATTACGACGACTTCATCCGCACCACGGACGAGCGCCACGTGAAGGGCGTGCAGCGCTGGTTTAAGCAGCTGTACGACCAGGGCGACATCTACAAGAGCGAGTACGAGGGCTGGTACTGCACGCCCTGCGAGTCCTTCTGGACGGAGCTGCAGCTCAAGGACGGCTGCTGCCCGGACTGCGGACGCCCGGTCGAAAAGACGCGCGAGGAGAGCTACTTCTTCCGCCTGTCGAAGTATCAGAACTGGCTGATTCAGTACATCGAGGAGCACCCGGACTTCATTCAGCCGCCGTCCCGCACGGCGGAGATGATCAACAACTTCTTAAAGCCCGGCCTGCAGGACCTGTGCGTGTCGCGCACCTCGCTCAAGTGGGGCATCCCGGTGGACTTTGACCCCAAGCACACGGTGTACGTGTGGGTAGACGCGCTGACCAACTACATCAACGCCCTGGGCGCGGGCACGGAGCACGACGAGCTGTACCGCAAGTACTGGCCCGCGGACATCCATCTGGTGGGCAAGGAGATCGTGCGCTTCCACACGATCATCTGGCCGATCATGCTGCACGCGCTGGGCCTGCCGCTGCCAAGGCAGGTCTTCGGCCACGGCTGGCTGGTGATCGACGGCGGCAAGATGAGCAAGTCCAAGGGCAACGTGGTCGATCCGGTGAAGCTGTGCGAGCGCTACGGCTCCGACGCGGTGCGCTATTTCCTCATGCGCGAGGTGCCGTTCGGCTCGGACGGCGAGTTCACCAACGAGGCGCTCATCAAGCGCATCAACTCCGACCTGGCCAACGACCTGGGCAACCTGGTCAGCCGCAGCGTCGCGATGATCGAGAAGTACTTCGGCGGCGTGGTGCCCGCGCAGGCGGAGTTGAGCGACCTGGACCGCGCCCTCATCGAGCAGGCGCAGGCGCTGCCCGCGCTGGTGGAAAAGCACATGAACGCGCTGCAGTTCTCGCTCGCGCTTTCGGAAATCTGGAAGCTCGTGTCGGAGTGCAACCGCTACATCGACCTGACGACGCCCTGGATCCTCGCGAGGAGCGAGGCGGACAAGCCGCGCCTGGGCACGGTGCTGTACAACCTGCTGGAGTGCAGCCGCATCGTGGCCGTGCTGGTGGGGCCGTTCATGCCCAGGACGCCGGAGCGCATCTTCGCGCAGATCGGCGTCGCGGACGGGGCGCTCAAGACCTGGGCTTCCCTCGGGAAGTTCGGCGGGGCCGTGCCCGGCAGCCGCGTGTGCAAGGGCAAGGCGCTCTTCCCGCGCATCGACGTCGCCAAGGAGCTGGAGCTGCTGGAAGCGGAAAAGCAGGCGGCGCTCGCCGCGGCCGCGGCGGCCTCCGCGCCCGCGGAGCCGGAAAAGCCCAAACCCGTCTTCGAGCAAAAGGAAGAGATCGCCTTCGACGACTTTGAAAAGCTGCAGCTCGTGGTCGCCAAGGTGCTAAGGTGCGAGAAGGTGCCCAAGGCCGACCGCCTGCTCAAGAGCACGCTCAAGGTGGGCGACGAGGAGCGCGTGGTGGTCAGCGGCATCGCGGAGCACTACACGCCCGAGGAGATGGTGGGCAAGAAGGTCGTGCTGCTGGCGAACCTCGCCCCGCGCAAGATTCGGGGCATCGAATCGCGCGGCATGCTGCTGTGCGCCGCGAACGACGCGGCGGGCGAGCTGAAGCTGCTGAGCGTGGAGGGCGACATGGACGAGGGGTGCGAAATCGGCTGATGGAGCAGGATGTAAACGGGGCGCTTTCCCCGCTCTTTGACACGCACGCGCACCTGAACGACGAGCGCTTCACGTCGGACGGCGGGCAGGAGGCGCTGATCGAGGCGCTTTCGCCCGCGGGGGTGCGGCTTTGCACCTGCGTGGGCGCGGACATGGCCTCCAGCGCCGAGGTGGTGGCGCTGTCCGGTCGGTACGACTTCCTCTACGCGGCAGTGGGCGTGCACCCGCACGACGCCAAGGCGTTTACAGAGGCGGACGTGCCGCAGCTCACGCGCTGGCTGACGCAGGAAAAAAAGGTGCGCGCGCTGGGCGAAATCGGGCTGGATTACTTCTACGACCTCTCGCCCCGGGACGTGCAGAAGGAGGTTTTCGCGCGTCAGCTCGACCTGGCGTACGAGCTGGGCGTGCCCGCCTGCCTGCACGTGCGCGACGCGCACGGCGACACGCTGGACCTCTTGCGCGCGCACCGGGGGCGCCTGCCCGTGATGGTGCTGCACTGCTGCTCCGCGAGCTGGGAGAGCGCGAAGGTCTATTTGGACCTGGGCTGCTACGTCTCGTTCGCGGGCCCCGTGACTTTCAAGAAGTCCGTGAACCTGCAGGAGGTTGCGAAAAACGTGCCGGCGGACAGGCTGCTCATCGAGACGGACAGCCCTTACCTTGCGCCGGAGCCCGTGCGCGGCAGGCGCAACGACCCGCGCAACGTCGCGCACATCGCGCGGCGGGTGGCGGAGATTCGCGGCATGGAGCCGGAGGCGCTCGCAAGGCTCACGTTTGAAAACGGCAAGCGGTTTTACGGCATCGACTGACGCAAGGCGAAGGAAGGCCCCGCGGTCAACCGGCTTTTCGGTGACCGCGGGGCCTTTTGCGCGTCTTTTGCAGGGCCGCGTCAGGAGGCGCTGATGTTCTTCCACTGCAGGGGCGTCACGCCCTGCACCTTTTTAAAGGCCACCCTGAACGTGTGCGTCAGCGCGTAGCCGGAGGCCGTCGCCACCTCGTTGATGCTCAGGTCCGTCGTCCGGAGCAGCTCGCAGGCGTGGGCGATCCGCTTGTTTTCGATGTAGCCGCTGATCTTTTCGCTCGTCTGTTCCTTGAAGAGCTGAGAGAGGTACTTGTCCGAGATGCCGAAGTGCTGCGCGATGCCGCTGACGCTCAGGAGCGGGTCGGTGAAGTGTTCGTCGATGTGGCGCAGGACGTTTTGGAGCAGCTCGCTCTGCGCGCCGCGGCCCCGGTTCATGTTCCGCTCGCAGACCCGGATGCAGTACTGCTGGATTTCCCGAAAGAAACCCTCGAAGTTCTTCGGATGGTCGATCACGGAGTCCAGCCTGTCCCGAAGCGCGGCGAGGAACCGGCTGCGGTCCTCCCCCTGCTGCGCGTCCATGCCGATGTGGCTGGCCAGGCGGTAGAGGTCGTAGGCGAAAAAGCGCAGCACGTGCGCCGCGCGGACGCTGTGCTTCATGCTGTTTTCGTACAGGTCGTCGAGGATCTCCCGCGTGCTCTGCACGTTGCCCGCCGCGATGCTGTTGCACAGCTTCGTTTCGGTGTACTGGCTGTACTCGAAGTTGTAGAGCGCGTCGTCCTGGTACAGGTCGCAGTACCACAAAAGCGCGCCCGTCCCGCTCTGGGGCATGCGGGCCATGACCCGCACCTCCCGATAGGCGCGGGGGATGTCCATCGCGCTAGGAACCGTGCTGCTGGCAAAGCAGGTCACGCCGAGCCGCTGCGAGAGGAGCCCCGCGACGGCCTCCACGCTTTCGCGCAGCTCCGCCTCCTCCGTCATGAGCAGGCAGGCCACGCTTCCGGCGCTCATCTCCGCCATGCGGGCGTGTTCCTGCCCGAACTCGGAACAGATCACCGCGCTGACCTCGCGCATGGCCTGTTCGTCGGCGCTTTCCGGCTGCGGGAAGAGCAGCAGAAGAAGCAGATAACAGGCCCCCTCGAGCGAGACGCCCGCCAGGTGCTGCTCCCGGATCAGGTCGGATTCCAGCATGAACTCGCCCCGCAGCAGCCGCTTGAGGAAGATGTCCTGCAGCAGGTTCTGCTGCTGATCGGCGTGCGCGGAGAGCAGCGCCTCCCGCCGCTGGGAGGAGCGGATCGCCTCCTGCATGTACTCGAAGACGTTCGTCGCGCTGGCGGACTGGTTCTCCGGCAGGATGCTGTCCATGACGCCCTGAACGGAGTTGACGTTTCGGTGGGTGGAAATCACCGCCACCGCTACGGACAGCAGCGCCACGCCGAGGGAAAGCAGCAGCATGCCCCGGTTGTAGTCGTAAACGCTCCGAAAGGCGTTCGCCACGGGCTGCGCGGTGACGATCCGGCCCGCCCGCCCCTCGGCCACGGTCGCCAGGTACGCCTGCCCGTCGCCCAGGCGCAGGGTGTGAATGCCCGCCGGCTGCCCCGCGACGCCCGTCAGCAGCGCGTCGATCGCTTCCTCGTCCCAACGCGCGCCGTCGCCCCTGCTGACCAGCCGCCCCCCGCTCGCGTCCGCCAGCAGGCACAGCGAATCCTCGTCCGCCAGCCCGTCGCGCAATCGGTCCAAAAGCGCGGCCTGATCCAGCGTGAAGAGGATGACGCCCCGGGGGGACTGGGTCGGGTCGGCGGGCAGGGTCTGCGCGATGGCCCAGGTGTGGTATACCTCGTCCAGATAGCCGATCGCCACGTCCGGCAGCATCGTTCCCGCGCAGTAGCCGGCGGTGAAGCGCCGCTTGAAGCTGGCGTAGTCCTCGTCGTTGAGCCGGAAGTAGCGCTCGAACAGGTCCTGCGCCCGGTGCAGCGTGCTGCTCTGGGAGATGGCCCGGTCCTCCTCGAACAGGAACACGTACCCCCGGCTCACCGCCGGGTTTAAGAGGCTCTCCGTGTTGAGCTGTAGATAGGTCATCTGGTCGATGGTGCTGCGATACAGGGCGAGCTGATCCCCCTTGCCCGCGTCCACCTTGCCGATCTGTATCGCCAGGTTGGAGGCGTTCAGGCGAATCTGCTCCAGCAGGGTATCGATGTTTTCCGCGATGCTCTGCGCGACGCGCAGGTTGCTCTTTTCGACGTCCCGGCGCATGGCCTCCATGCCCCTACTGTGCGTATAGAAGGTCAGCCATACGGCGAGCAGCAGAATCACCAGGGAGGGGATCAGCAGGGCGGCGAAATACCGCCATTGGATTTTGTGATGCATGCGTGCGCCTCTCCTCGTCTCGTCTTGCGTTTCAGTATACCATGTTCGGGGCGAAAAGGACGAAAAAGATGGTATTTTGTCCCCCGGAGCGGAAATCATCCCCTCAATAACCAGAAAAAACGCCCGTTTCCTGTGGATTTTTCTCTTTCGATCTGGATGGTTTGATGATATATTGACGCTGTGATCTGGCGAAAGAGGGGCAACAGCCCCCAAAGGAGTGGATACCATGGTGCGTTCATCGGGAAAGACCCAACCCGCGCACAGCCTGGGCAAGCGGATGTATAAAGCCCGCTGGTTCTACGTGCTGATGCTGCCGGGGCTGCTCTACTTCCTCATCTACAAGTACATTCCGATGTTCGGCCTTGCCATGGCCTTTCAGGATTATTCCCCCAGCCTGGGCTTCGCGCAAAGCCCCTGGGTGGGGCTGAAACACTTTAAGCAGTTCTTCCAATACGGCTCCTTCGAGCTGCTGTTCAGCAATACCCTGGTGCTCTCCCTTTTGAGCCTCGTGTTTTCCTTCCCCGCGCCGGTAATCCTGGCGCTGTTCCTCAACGAAATCCGCCACAAGACCTACAAGCGGGTGACGCAGACGCTGATGTACCTGCCGCACTTCCTCTCCGCCGTGGTGGTCTGTTCCATCGCGTACCAGATGTTCTCGATAGAATCCGGCGTGCTCACAAAGCTGCTGAGCGCCGTGGGCCTGCCGCCGGTCAACATCCTGATGAACGCCTCGGCCTACCGGCCGCTCTTCGTGGGGCTGGGCGTTTGGCAGGGCACCGGCTGGGGCACGATCATCTACCTGGCCGCGCTGTCCAACGTGGACGTGCAGATGTACGAGGCCGCCATGCTGGAGGGCGCGGGCCGCTGGAAGCAGATGTGGTACATCACCATTCCCTCGATCCTGCCCATCATCATGGTGACGCTGGTGCTGCGCATGGGCGACCTGCTGGACGTGGGCCTTGAAAAGACGCTGCTGCTGAGCAACGCTATGAACCGCTCGGTCGCGGAGGTCTTCGACTCCTACGTGTACCAGCGCGGCGTGGTGGACGGAAAGTACAGCTTTACCGCCGCCGTCGGCCTGTTTAAGTCCGTCGTGGGCCTGATTC
>JAEXCG010000133.1 GCA_023402355.1 Bacillota bacterium
GCCGTACCCAGCGCTATGCGCTGGGCGCAGCGGGCAAAGCCGGGCGATACGATTACAGTCTTGCAGACGGCTTTTGGTTTCTCTATCTTCGATAGGTTTTTTGACAATCTGAGGGGGAACCCGGCGAAAAAGGCCGGGTTCCCCCGTTCGTTTTGTGCAGAAATTGTCAGGCAGGCCGTCTAATCCGGCGATTTAAATGACATATTAAGACATATATGGACAGAAATTAGCGCATACGGGAAGTTTTCGACTATGCTTATAGCGATAAAATCACGAAAGAAGGCGCCGTGCATCATGAGAAAAATCTACGCGGCCGTCGTATCGCTCGGCGGCAACACATCGAAATGCGGCTACAGCTACCTCGCCTCCTCCGGGAAAATCATCCGGGGCCTCGGCCACTTCCCGCGCAACGAACTCATGGAAAAGATTTACGAACCGATCGCCAAGCTCTATCACACGAAGCCGAATCTGGTCGCCCGCGAAATCGCGCGCGCCGTGGAAGAAATCTACGACCACGGAGACCGGGAGAGGCTGGAGGCCATGCTCGGGCACAGGCTCTCCGCGAAGCCGACGCCCGCCGAAGTCATGCAGTCCCTGGCGAACAGTCTATCCTTCGGCCAGGACGCGATCCTGTAAACGCGCAAGCTGCCGGCGGGGCATTCCCGCCGGCAGCTCAGCGTATCGACAAAGCGGCATACGCCGCTTTGTCGAGTTTACGGGTAATTTTTTCGCTCCGCAAAACTGCGTTTTGCTACGGAAAAATCCCCGCCCGCCCGGCAAAGCCGGGCGATACGATTGCAGTCTTGCAGACGGCTTTTGGTTTGTCTATCTTCGACCGATTCTCCTCACCTGAAAAAGTGTGTTATAAAGTGTGTTATTTTTTGCAGGGGAATAAGAAAAAGCCTTGAAAAATCAAGGCTTTTGGTGGTGGAGGTGAGGAGAATTGAACTCCTGTCCGAAAACCCTTCAAAGAGATTTTCTCCGAGCGCAGCCTACGATTTAGGATTCCCCCCGCCGCACGCCCATAGGCGGGCTTACGGCCTCGGTAGCTTCATATTGTGAATCTCGCCGCAAAGCTTAGGCGGATTCATTGCCCGTCAATTGACGCCGGATTCCAAGGGGACGGGGCCCCTGGGCCGACGCGCGGCATTAAGCCGCGAAAGCGTATTCGCTATTGTCAGTTAATGTTTAATTCCCCGTTTTAACGTGGCCAGGGTCCACGGCTCGCTTACCTCATCTCCAGATCCCCGTCGAAACCAGTACACCCCCATAAAATTGGATTCGGGTTTTACTCGCCGCGCCCGTTGTTTTTGAGCGCGCGGTCGATGTCGCGCTTCGCGTCGCGCTGCGCCATGTCGTCGCGCTTGTCGTGCAGCTTCTTGCCGCGGCAAAGCCCCAGCTCCATCTTCATGCGCCCGTCCTTGAGATAGACGGAAAGCGGCACCAGCGTGTAGCCCTGGCGCTGCACCAGCCCCGCCAGGCGGCGAATTTCCGCCTTGTGCATCAGCAGCTTCTTGGGCCGCAGCGGGTCGGTGTTGAAGATGTTTCCCTGCTCGTAGGGGCTGATGTGCATGCCGCTGACGATCATTTCGCCGTCCTTCACGGCGGCGAAGCTTTCTTTTAAGTTGACGCGGCCCTGGCGCATGGACTTGACCTCCGTGCCGTGCAGCTCGATGCCGCACTCGAAAGCCTCCTCCACGAAGTACTCGTGGCGCGCCTTGCGGTTTTGCGCGACGGGCTTGATGCCCTTCTGACGTGCCATCCGGGCACCTCCCTTCAAATCCGTTCTCCATTATAACATACCCGGGCGGAAAAATGCACCCCTTTTTTCATTTCGGCGCGCATAACCGCCGCCCAATCCCCCCGGCATTGCATTTTCCTAAAGGTTTTCGGGCATTTTTCTTCAAAGGTCTTGCGTTTTGGGACGGACGCGAATACAATGCTACATGTCAATTTTGAAGACCTGAAAGGAATTTTTCGCGATGTTTCGTTTCAAACGACTCCAACTGAGCTACCAGCAGATGATCGCGCTGGGCTTTCTGGGGTTGATCCTGTTGGGGGCCGTGCTGCTCATGCTGCCGTTCTCCTCCCGTACCTTTTCCTGGACCGATCCCTTGAGCGCGCTGTTCACGGCGACCAGCGCCGTGTGCGTCACGGGCCTCGTGGTCTTCGACACGGCGACCCACTGGTCCGTCTTCGGCCAGCTCGTGCTGCTTTTGCTCATTCAGATCGGCGGCCTCGGCCTCATGACCGTGGCGACGCTCTTCTCCCTCGCCCTGCGGCGCAAGATCGGCCTGGCCGAGCGCAGCCTCCTTCAGGAGAGCGTGGCCAGCCTCTCCATCGGCGGCGTGGTGCGCCTCACCCGGCGCATCCTGCTGGGCACGCTGATCTTCGAGGGCGCGGGCGCGCTGCTGCTTTCCTTGCGCTTCGTGCCGCGCTACGGGCTGCTCCACGGCGTGTACATGAGCCTCTTTCACGCGATTTCCGCCTTCTGCAACGCGGGCTTCGACCTGCTGGGCCGCCCGGACGCGCTCTTCATCTCCCTGACGGAATACGTCTCCGACCCGCTCGTCACCCTCACGATCAGCGCGCTGATCCTCATCGGCGGCCTGGGCTTCATCGTCTGGGACGATCTGGCCAAGCACCGCCTGCATTGGCGGCGCTACTTTCTGCACACGAAGATCGTGCTGATCTCCACCGCCGTGCTGGTGCTGCTGCCCACCGTGCTCTTCCTCATCATGGAGCGCACGGACACCATGCAGGGCATGGGCGTGGGCGAAAGCCTGCTGGCCAGCCTGTTTTCCGCCGTCACGCCGCGCACCGCGGGCTTCAACACGGTGGACACCGCGATGCTGGGCGACGGCTCGAAGCTCCTGACGATGGTGCTCATGTTCATCGGCGGCAGCCCCGGGTCCACGGCGGGCGGCATCAAGACGACGACGATGGCGGTGCTGCTGCTCTCCGCCGTCGCGACGCTGCGCCATACGCACGACACCAGCGTGCTGGGCCGCAGGCTCGATCAGGACGTGGTGCACAGGGCGTCCTCGGTCGCGACGGTCTACATGGGCATGGTCGTCGCGGCGACGCTGCTCATCTGCATGTTCCAGCCGGAGCTGCTGCTGCCGGACGTGCTCTTCGAGGTCTTCTCCGCGGTGGATACGGTCGGCATGTCGACCGGCATCACCCGCGCGCTCTCGCCCGCCTCGCGCCTGGTCATCATGGTGCTGATGTACTGCGGGCGCGTCGGCAGCCTGACGTTCGCGCTCATCTTCACGGAGCGCAGGCGTCCCCCGGCGGTGCAGCAGCCGGTGGAAAAGATACTCGTGGGTTAACCCCGAAAGGATGAAAAAAAGATGAAATCGATATTGGTCATCGGCATGGGGCGCTTCGGCCGCCACCTGAGCCGCAAGCTGATGGAGCTTGGCAACGAGGTCATGGTCGTGGACGAGGACGAGGAGATCATCTCCGAGCTCATGCACGACGTCACCAGCGCGCAGATCGGGGACTGCACCAAGGAAGAGGTGCTCCGCTCGCTGGGCGTGACGAACTTCGACCTGTGCTTCGTGTGCATCGGGTCGGACTTTCAGGCGAGCCTGGAGGTCACGGCGCTGCTCAAGGAGCTGGGCGCGCGCCGCGTGCTCGCCAAGGCCAGCCGGGACATCCACGCGAAGTTCCTGCTGAGAAACGGCGCGGACGAGGTCGTCTACCCGGAGCGCGACATGGCCGAGCGCCTGGCGGTCCGCGCCAGCGCGAACAACGTGTTCGACTATATCGAGCTGACGCCCGAGTTTTCGATCTACGAAATTCCGCCGATGGACGCGTGGCTGGGCAAGACCATCGCCCAATGCAACGTGCGCAACAAGTACCACATCTCCATCCTGGCCGTCAAGCAGAACGGCGAAACCGCGCTGCTGCCCGCCGCCGACCATCTGTTCACGCCCAGCGAACACCTGATGGTCATCGGCCGCCACGACGACATCCAGCGGGTGCTGAAGCGAATCTGATAAAAGCAGGCCCGGCGAAACACGCGTTTCGCCGGGCCTGCTTTTATCCCTTCGCCGCCGCGACGATGGGCTCCACCGCCGACAGATCCGTCCAGTCCGCGCGCTTGCCGTACGTCTCCAAAATGAGGCGAAGCTCCTGCGTCGGTTCCTTCATCTTGCCGACGGCCGCGTGCATGCCGGCCATCATGAGGCGGTGCAGCGGGCTCAGGCGCGCGTAATCCATCGCGCCGCGCAGGTGGAAAAAGAAGGCGCGCTCCCGCAGGGCCGGGCCGAAATTCTGCTTGCGCACCTGCTCTAGCGAGGGCGAATCCGCCGTGGCCATGCCCACCGTGAACACGATCAGCCGCTTTCCCTCGAGCAGCGCCTCGTGCTTCGTGAGCGCCTTCACGCCGAGGATGGCGCTCGCGTACAGGGAGCCGCCGTAGATCACCGTGTCGTAGTCCGAAAAGCGCCGCGGCTTCCAGCGCTTCACGTTCACCGCCTCGCAGCCGAGCCTTTGCGCGATCTCCCGCGCGTAGCGCTCCGTCGCGCCGTAGCGGGATGCGTATACCACCACCGTCCTGCCCATGCTCAATCCTCCCCCGTCGCGCGCCTGTACGCCTGCCGCAGGCGCGCGGCCTGATCCCCCAGGCGCAGCAGCCCGCCGCGCATCGTCTCGATCTCCGATTCCGTCAGGACGCCCATGAGCTCCCGCAGGAACGCGTCGTTTTTCCGCCCGTTTTGCAGCTCGTAGTCGTCCGCCTTTCCCAGCACCTCGACGCGGAGCGCCCGTGCGTCGCGCGCGTCGCGCCGAAGGGCGATGAAGCCCTTCTTCGCCAGCTTCTCCGCGATAGCCTTCGCGTTCTGGCGCGAGGTGCCCATCGCCTCCGCGAGCTGGCTCAGCGTCGGCGGCGACTCAAAAAAGGTCCGAAGGCTTAAAAGCATGAACCATTGCTTCGTCGTCAGCTCCCCCAGGCACTGGTCGCTGTCCCCGATGGCCTCCAGCCGCGTGCCCACCAGAAACAGCAGCCCGAACACCTGATAGGCCGGTTCCGCGCCGCGCAGGCGTTCCTCCAAATCCACGCGCATCCCTCCCATACGCAACATATTGCGTTAATGCGCATTATATTACCTATTCTTGCGGCTGTCAAGCCGCGAATTGAGGGTCGATTTTTAGGGCGCAATGGTTTATAATGAAAAAATCACTTGAAAGCGAGGAGGGATTTCACTTGAAAACCCCTGAAATACTGGCCCGCGAGGCGCGCGCGGCCTCCATCCCGCTCTCGGCGCTGAACGAGAAGACGCGAAACGGCGCGCTGCTCGCGATAGCCGAGGCGCTCCTTTGCCGCCGCGAGGAAATCTTCGCGGCGAACCGCGAGGACATGGCGCGCGCGGAGGAGGAGGCGCTCGCCGCGCCGCTGCTCTCCCGGCTGCGCTTTGACGAAAAGAAGCTTTCGGGCGTGGTCGAGGGCCTGCGTTCGCTCGCGTCTTTGCCCGACCCGCTGGGCGCAACGCAGATGGCGACGGAGCTCGCCCCCGGGCTGGAGCTCTACCGCGTCGCCTGCCCGATCGGGGTGATCGGCGTGATCTTTGAATCGCGGCCCGACGCGCTGGTGCAGATCGCCTCCCTCTGCCTCAAGAGCGGGAACGCGGCGCTGCTCAAGGGCGGGCGCGAGGCCCTGCGCACCAACCGCGCGCTCTTTTGCGCGCTGAACGAGGCGGCGGTCCGCGCGGGCGTGCCGGAGGGCGCGCTTTCGCTGCTGGAGACGCGCGAGGACGTGGGCGCGCTGCTCTCGCTGGACGATTCAATCGACCTCATCATCCCGCGCGGCTCGAACACCTTCGTGCGCTACATCAAGGATCACAGCCGCATCCCCGTCATGGGCCACGCGGACGGCCTGTGCCACGTGTACGTGGACGCGGCGGCGAACGTGCAGATGGCGGTGGACATCGCGGTAGACTCCAAGGCGCAGAGCGTGGCGGTCTGCAACGCCTGCGAAACGCTGCTGGTGCACAGGGACATCGCCGGGGCTTTCCTGCCCAGGCTGGCCCCGGCGATGGCGGCGGCGGGCGTAGCGCTTCGCGGCTGCGCGCGCACGCAGGCGCTCATCGCCTGCGAGGCGGCGACGGAGGAGGACTGGCGCACGGAATACCTCGATTACGAGCTCTCCGTGCGCGTGGTGGACTCGCTGGACGAGGCCATCGCGCACGTCAACGCCTACGGCTCCGGCCACACGGACTGCATCGTGACCGGCGACGAGGACGCCGCGCGGCGCTTCATGGCGCTGGTCGATTCGGCGGGCGTCTACAAGAACTGCTCCACGCGCTTTGCCGACGGCTTCCGCTACGGCTTCGGCGCAGAGGTGGGCATCGCCACCGGCAAGGTGCACGCGCGCGGCCCGATGGGGCTCGATGGGCTGTGCATCTACAAGTACAAGCTGATCGGCAGCGGGCAGACCGTCCGCCCCTACGCCGAGGGCGAGGCCGCCTTCACGCACCGGCCGCTTCTCAAGGAATGCCCGTACCGATAAGCCGCGCGCTATGGAGGGAACGACCATGGACATCGGCATGCCGACCTTGTTGGAGACGGAGTCCCTGGCGGACTGCGTCGCCCTTTGCCGGGAGCTCGACCTGCAATTCATCGAGCTGAACGGCAACCTTCCGCCCTACCTGCCCGCCCGGCTGGACGCGGCCGCGCTGCGCGCCGTGACGGAGGCGGGCGGGCCCTACTTCACCCTGCACGCGGACGGGTTTTTAAACCCGCTGGACTTCGACCCGGAGATCGCCGCCGCCTACCGCCGCTCCCTGCTGCGCTCGCTGCGTCTGGCGAAGGCGATCGGCGCGCCGGTCGTCAACCTGCACCTGCCCCGGGGCGACTGCATCACCCTGCCCGACCGGCGCGTCTTCCTCTACGCGCGCTACGGGGCCGAATACCGTCAGGCGCTGCGGGACACGCGGGCGCTTTGCGAGGACGAGATCGCGGGCGGAGCGCTGCGGGTCTGCATCGAGAACACGGAGGGTTGGCAGCCCCACGAGCAGGAAGCCGTAGCCCTGCTGCTGGAAAGCCCCTGCTTTGCGCTGACGATGGACACGGGGCACCTGCACGCCTCGGGCGGCGCGGACGAGGCCTTTTTTGCCGCGCACCGCGAGCGCCTTTTGCACATGCACCTGCACGACGCGCTGGGCCGCCGCAACCATCTGGCGCTGGGCGACGGCGAAATCGACCTGCCCGCGCGCGCGGCGCTGGCGCAGGGCTGCGGCTGCCGCGTCGTGCTGGAGACGAAGACCGTCGCCGCGCTGCGGCGCTCCGTTCCGGCGCTCCGCGCGCTGCTGAAAGGAGCGCGCCCGACGTAAAAAGAGGCCGGAGGGCGCCGCCCCCGACCCCTGCTCAAGGAAGACTTTCCCTAAGAGCATCCCAGCCTTACGCCTCGCTGCCGGCGCTTTGAAGGAGCCTGTCGTAGAGCATGCCCTTTTTGAGCGGCGCCGCGTCGCCGCCCAGCGCCTCCACCAGCGCGTACGCGAAGGCGAGCGTCGTCGCCGGCCCCCGGCTGGTGATCAGGTTGCCGTCGCGCACCACCAAATCCTGCCGGTAGTCGGCGTCCTCGAACAACGCTTCATGGCTCGGATACGACGTGAGCCTGCGGCCCGTTGAAACCCCCGCCCGCTTCAGCACCATCGGCGCGGCGCAGATGGCGGCGACGAACTTCCCCGCGCCGTCAAAGCGGCGCACCAGTTCGATCACCCGCGCGTCGTCGCGCAGGTTCGTCGCCCCCGGCAGCCCGCCGGGCAGCACCACCATGTCGTAGTCGTCCATCGGGCCCTGAAGCGGCCTATCCGCGACCACGGTGATCCCGTTCGAGCCGGTCACCTGCGCGCCCGTGACGCCCACCGCGTCGCAGTGAAACCCCGCGCGGCGCAGCACGTTCACCGTGAGCAGCGCCTCGCCCTCTTCAAATCCCTCCGCCAGCAAAACGGCGATCTTTTTCATGGATGATCCCTCCCTGCATAGATGACAGTTCGTACGCTTCCGTTATAGCGCATTTTGGGCGCGTTGTAAACCGAAAATTCGCGGAAGCCCCGGGAGGATGGACCGGCAAAAAACACCCGCGGGAAGACCGGCGGGCGGAGGACTGCCGCGGGTGGGCGGCTTTCGGCTGCGCGGCCGGACGGAATCGGCGCACTCGCCCATCCATTCCCAGCCCCGTGCCGCCCCGAGGTATGGTATCATGGCCCCATGGAGGTTTAGAGCATGCGCATCGACATCCCGGACTTCGACATTCAAAAGACCGCCGAAAGCGGCCAGTGCTTCCGCATCCGTCCGCTCGGGCAGGGGGACGCCTACAGCCTCGTCGCGGGCGGGCGCTATCTGGAGGTGCGTCCCCTCGGCGGGGAATCGTTCGACCTGTCCTGCACGCCCCGCGAGTGGGACGCCTTCTGGCGCGCCTACTTCGACATGGACACGGACTACGCCGCGGTGCTTCGGCGCATCGACCCGAACGACGCCTTTCTCTGCGCGGCGGCGCGCTACGGGCGCGGCATCCGCATCCTGCGCCAGGACGCCTTTGAGACGACCGTCTGCTTCATCATCTCCCAGCGCAAGAACATCAAGGCCATCGAAAGGTCGGTGGACGCGCTGTGCGAGCGCTTCGGGGCGCCGCTGCCCGCCCCGCACGGCGGCCTGCACGCCTTTCCCACGCCGGAGCGGCTCGCGCGCCTCACGGAGGCCGACCTTGCGGACTGCTCGCTGGGCTATCGCGACAAGTACGTGCTCTCCGCCGCGCGCGCGTTCGCGGACGGCGGCCTTTCGCACCGCCGCCTCGCGGCCATGGGGTTTGAAAGGGCGCGGGAGGCGCTCCTTGCCATCAACGGGGTCGGCGTAAAGGTCGCAAATTGCATCCTGCTCTTCGCGCTGCACGACGTGGACGCGTTCCCGGTGGACGTGTGGATCGCGCGCGTGCTGGAACGCGAGTACGGCGGCGCCTTTCCGCTGGAGCGCTACGCGGGCTGCGCGGGGATCGTGCAGCAGTACATGTTCTAC
>JAEXCG010000151.1 GCA_023402355.1 Bacillota bacterium
GAAGTACACCACCCCGCGCAGCTTCGCGGTCGCCTCGCGCAGATAGGGCGCGGGGTCGAGGCACAGCAGGCGCACGCGCGCGTCCTTTCCGCTGCGCGAGAGCAGGATGGCGTACGTTTCATCCACCCGGGCCGCGCACTGCACGTAGGAGAGCGCGTCCGAAAAGGCGTCCGAGAGCAGCGCGCCCTGCCCGTGCGCCATCGCCTCGCCCAGCGCGTCCGCGAGGGACTGCATGTCTTCCGTCAGCCCCTCGGGCGGACCGTCCAGGCGCGCCCCGCCGTCGCCGCGTTCCTCCTGCGCGTGGCTGAGCCGCCGGATGGCGCGCGTCAGAGCCCTATAGGGCGCGTTCTTTCGCCCGTACTGCTTGCCGTACTGCGCGCGAAGCTGGCGCAGGGCCGCGCTGTCCGCCTGCGCGGAGAGCATGTCGCGCGCGCGGTCCACAAGGTTGTGCGCCTCGTCCACCAGCAGCGTCACGTCGCTGCGCTGCAAGAACACGCGCTGAATGCGCGCCACGGGGTCAAAGGCGTAGTTGTAATCGCACACGACGACGTCCGCGATCTCGCAGAGCGAGAGCGAGAGCTCGAAGGCGCAGACGTCGTGCTTCCCGGCGGCCGCCTCGACCGCCGCCCGGTCCCAGTACTCTGCGCCCATGAGCTCCTCCACCGCCTCCGGCAGCCGAACGTAAAAGCCCTTTGCCATCGAGCAAAATTCCGGGTCGCAGCGCCGCTGCGCGCCTAGCGGGCAGATTTTTTCCTTGGCGGTCAGCTCCAGCGCGCGCACGCGGGCGCCGCGCTCCTGAAAGCGGCGCAGGGTCGAGAGCGCCAGCGCCCGCCCCGTGGTGCGCGCGGTGAGGTAAAAAATCTGATGGGTGTAGCCCGCCGCCAGCGCCTTGAGCGCGGGGAAGAGCGTGGCCGCGGTCTTGCCGGTGCCGGTGGGCGCCTGCGCGAGCAGCCGCCTGCGCTCGCGGATGGCGACGAACACGTTGCCCGAAAAGGAGCGCTGACCCGCGCGAAAGCCGTCGTAGGGAAAAGTGAAAGCGTTGAGCGCCTCGTTTCGTTCCCTGCGCCAGGAAAGGAGCATGCCCTGCCAGCGGGCGTAGGGGACGACGAGCGCCGAAAAGCGTTCTGAAAGCGCCGCCGCGTCCTGCACGTCCGTGAAGCGTTTGAGCACGCCGCCGCGCTTTTCGGTGTAGACGATGTCCATGCGCACGCGACCTGCGCCGCGCTGCACGCAGAGCATGTGCGCGTAGCAGGCCGCCTGCGCCCAGTGGGCGGGCAGCGCATCCTCCAGCGGCTGATCGTCCCAGAGCTTGATTTCCTCCACGCACAAAAGCCCGTCTTCCGAAAACAGCCCGTCGGCGCGCCCCGCGACCTCCAGGTCGAAGCCCTCCGCGCAGGGCACGGTCAGGGAGAGGGAGACCTCGGATTCATAGCCGGGCAGGTCCTCCTGCGCGGCGCTCTGTCGCGCGCGGTGGGCGCGCGAGCCCTCCAGCATGCGCTCCCGGTCCACGGCGGCCCCGGCGAGGTCCTCCGCGTGCAGGGTGTACTCGACGAGCGCGCGCACGGATACGCGCAGGGTTTCATTCATGTGCTTGCCTCCTGTGCCGCGCCCGGCGCGGGGAAAGGCGGCCGCCCGCCCTTTTAGAATCCTCACTACCCCACATTATAGCATACGTGCTATAATGAATCCATTCTATCGGCACCGGAGGTCATCATGAAAAATCTCTCTACGGAATCCATCGCAAAGCTGCGCAAGCGGCGCGGCCACATCCCGGCCGTGCCGGAAAGCGCCGCGCTCCTCGCGGACGGCACGCTGACGCCGCAGGCTCGCGAGGACGTCGGGCGCTGCGTGGACGAAATCTTCCGCCGCAACCGCACCGTCGGCGGCACCCTGGCCCTCGTCGTGAAGGGCAAGGTCGCGGGCGTCTTTCCCTACGGCCTCGCGCGCGTACAGGGGAACGTGCCCGTTACCGAGCACACCTACTTTCGCGTCGCCTCCGTCTCCAAGCTCGTGTTCGCCTTCGCCGCCCTTCGCCTGTGCGAGGAAGGATTGCTCGAGCTGGACGCGGACATCTCCGATTTCCTCGGCTATCGCGTGCGAAACCCCCGCTACCCGGACACGCCGATCACCCTGCGCCAACTGCTCACGCACACCGCCTCGCTCGTGGACAACGCCCTGTACGACGGGCCGGGCATCGACGGGAAAATGTCCATGAAGGAGCTGCTCACCCCGCCCAACGACGCCGTGGACTTCTCGCAGAACGAGCCTGGCACCGTCTTTTCCTATTCCAACTTCGGCGCGGGCATCGTGGGCTCCATCATGGAGATCGTGACGGGCGAGCGCTTCGACGACATCCTGCAGCGCCTGCTCTTTGAGCCCCTTTCCATCTCCGCCTCCTACGCCCCGCAGCGCATCCGGCCGGTGGAGGACTTCGCCTGCGGCTATTACGTGAGCCGCGTCTTTCCCCCGAGGATGGCCTACGACGCGCCCGCGCTCGCCGCAAGGCCCCTGACCGCCGTTGACCCCGAGATGGACTTCACCTGGTCTCCGGGGCGGCTCATCATCCGCGCCGGGGACATGGCCAAGCTGCTGCGCCTGCTGCTCTCGGACGGCGAAATCGACGGCGTGCGCATCCTGCGCCCCGAAACCCTGACGCTCATGCGCACCTGCCAGGACGGTCTGGGCTCCGTCCGCCATGCGGGGCGCGGACTCAACGTCGCCGTGCTCGAGGAGCTCCTGGGCAAAGGACGCATCATCGGCCATCAGGGCGTGGCCTACGGCATGAACGCCGAGCTCTGGGGCGACGTGGAGCGCCAAAGCGGCCTCGTCATGCAGACCAGCGGCACCCTGCTGCACAAGTACGACGGCTTCATCCGCTGCGGCTTTGAGATGACCTCCTTCGCGTTCGACCTCATCGACCGGCTGCTGTAGCCGGGTTCCATAGGAAAGGGCGGTTAAGTTTGGCCTTTATGTGTCTTTACACCTGCATTTACATTTAGTATAATGGGCAGCAACGACGTAAAGGAGTTGCGATTCCATGCAAAAGACGGAGAAAAAGAGCCTCGGGGCGCGGCTGTTCAAGCGCTATGGTCTGGACGCGCTCAGCGCGATGGCGCTGGGCCTGTTTTCCACCCTCATCATCGGCACGATCCTGGACCAGATCGGCCAGTACGTGCCGGGGCTTTCAAAGCTTTCGGAGTTCGCGGCGGTCGCCAAGTCCGGCCCGGTGGTCGGCGGGGCGATCGGCGTCGCGGTCGCCTGGGGCATGAAGGTCGCTCCGCTGGCGATGTTCACCTCCGCCGTGTCGGGCGCGATCGGCTATGAGCTGGGGGCTCCTCTGGGCTGCTTCATCGCCGCCGTCCTGGGCGCGGAGGCGGGCAACTTCGTCGCGGGCAAGACGAAGCTGGACATCATCCTCGTTCCCTCGGCCACGATCATCGTCGGCGGGCTGGCGGCGGTCCTGTGCAGCCCGGCGGTCAATGCGCTGATGAACCTGCTGCGCGATTTCATCGACACGGCCACGCGCATGCAGCCCATTCCCATGGGCATCATCGTCTCCGTCGTGGTGGGGCTCGCGCTGACCGCGCCCATCTCCTCCGCCGCGCTGTGCGCGATGATCTTCGTCGCGCCCGAGGGCGCGGAGCTGGGCCTGGGGCTTCAGCTCGCCGCGGGCGCGGCGACGGTCGGCTGCTGCGCGCAGATGGTGGGCTTCGCCGTCGCCTCCTACAGGGAAAACGGCATCGGCGGTCTGATCGCGCAGGGGCTGGGCACCTCCATGCTGCAGGTGCCCAACATCCTGCGCCATCCGCTGATCCTCGTACCCCCGACGCTGACCGCCGCGATCCTGGGGCCGTTTGCCACCACGCTGTTTGACATGCGCAATTACGGCGTCTTCGCGGGCATGGGCACGGCGGGCCTCGTGGGGCAGATCGGCACGTTCAAGTCCATGGCCGCGGCCTCCGGCGCGGGCGTGGTGCTCCTGAAGATGCTGGCGCTGCACATCGCGCTGCCCGCCGCGCTCTCCCTCGCCATCTGCCTGCTCATGCGCAGGGCCGGGCTCATCAAGGACGGGGACATGAAGCTGGAGCTGTAAAAGCGCCGCGCGCCATCAAGCCCGCGCCTGCAAAAAACACAATCAAAGAAGCGACCTCTAAAACCCGCGTTTTGCCGTCGGTTTTAGAGGTCGCCTTTGCTTTGTGTTTCTTTATCCGGCGCGACCGCCAAATACAGCATCTTCCCATGCGTCGTCTTTTTCAGCAGTGCCAGACGATCTTCGCCGGGTTCGGTTCGTCCGCCACCGAGACGGCGCGCAGCGCCGCTTCCATCTTCGCGCATTCCTCGGCGGCGACGGCCTCGTACACCTCGTCGGACGCCTCCGTGCCCACGCGGTCGTAGGCGATAGCCGCTGCGCCGTAAAAGGCGAGGCTGAGCCCATAGGTCGGCGTGTGGATGGCCGAGGCGCTGGAAAAGACCGCCCGCGCGGCCGCCTGTGCGGCGGGCATCGCCTCCGCCTCCCTCGCCGCGTCCTGCACGGGGCGAATTTTTGCCTTTGCCTCCGCCAGCTTGATTTCACCCGCGAGGTAGTCCTTCGCGGCCTTTAGCCCCTGCCGGGGCCGTTCGTCTTCAGGATAGGCCCGCTCGTAGATCGGCAGGATGTTTTCTATCGCGTAGTCCGCACACCAGGCGGCGATGGTCGCCTTGGACTGCGTCTCGATGGCGCGCATCAGCGAAAGGATGTAGGGGGACTCGGCGCTGCCGAGCATTTTGCGAATTTTCGCCATGTCGATTTTTCCTCCTGACGCCGTTGGTTTTCCACAAAAAAGCCCGTTTTACCCCTCGTTTTGTCCGTTTTCCGCAGAAATCAGCGCAAACCGGGGCTGCACGCGGCCGTCTCTATCCACATCCTCCACAAACATGTCGAGCGGACGCACCCAGATGCCGCGCTCGCCGTACAGCGCCTGATAGACCACGTAGGGCTCCATCGTCTCGCTGTGCGTGGCGACGTAGAGCACCCGATACGGGTTTCCCTTGAAGTGGCGGTAAAGCCCGCCCTCAATAACCTCTCGCATCTTTACTCCTCCTCTTTTTCCGCCTGCGCCTGCAATATGTCCGATAGCTTCTTGGGCGTGAGCACGCGGGCCGACGCGCCGTAGAGCATCGGGTCAAAGCCGCAGATATCTCGAAAGTCGCAGTAGGCGCACACCCGGAAGTTTCCGCGCTGTGCGGGGCTGATGTCGATCTCGCCCGCCGCGATGCGCCCGCTGAGCTCCGCGGCCATGCGCATTGCGTAGTCCACCAGCAAGGCCATCTCCTGTTCGGAAACGGCCATCGCGCCCTGACGCAGCGTGCCGTCCTTTTTGAGCAGCGCCTCCTGCTGGTCCGCGCCCTGCGCGCGGATGATCTCCACGTCGCACAGCGACAGCCCCTTGAGCGAGAGCTGCTTGGCGATCTCCCGCTCCACCGCCTCGCGCACGCGCAGGTTCTTGACGACCAGCGGGTCGTCGATGCGGCAGTAAAACAGCCCCGCCGCCTTCGCCCCGCGATACCGCTGCAGCACGGCCTGCAAATAGATGAGCAGTTGAAGCTGAAGTCCCCAGAAGATGTCGGTGGGGTCCATCTCCTTGCGCCCGGACTTGTAATCCACCACGCGCAAATAGACGCTCCGCTCCGTCTCCATCAGGTCGATGCGGTCGATGCGCCCTTTCAGGTACATGTGTTCGCCGTTTTCCAGTTCGATTTGAATCGGCGGGATGACGCCGCTGCCAAACGTGAACTCCATGTCCTCCGGCCGAAAGCCGCTGCCCTGCATCTGGTGCGTCAGCGTCCAGCCCGCCCGGCGCGCCGTCCGGCGCATGCGTCCGGCGAACGCCTTGCCGCGCGCGCTCTCGCCCATGGGCGTGCGCTGCCACTGGTCGAGCAGCGGCTCGACCACCGCGTCCATCATCCGGTCGCTCTGCGCGCGCTCGATGTCCGGCCAGCTCTCGCAGGAGAGCGCCTCGCGCGTGAAGCGCTCCACCGCCGCGTGGTACAGTTCGCCCAGCTTGTCGCGCTCCGCGCCGGTCGCCCGGCGCTGCACCGGCCGCAGGCCGTAGCTGACGAAGTGCCGGTAGGGGCACTGGGCGAACGTCTCCAGCTTCGAGACGCTCACCGTGCGCCGCCCGTACAGCGCGCGGGCGGTGTTCACCCGCAGCCTCGGGGCGTAAACGCGCGTGACGAGCGCGTCTCGCACGTCCCTGGCGCGTTCCGCGTACGCCTCGCTCTGGCAGAGCGCCGCGTAGGCCTCGCGCCAGGGGCCGTCAAGCTCCTCCTCGCCCGCGTCCGCGAGCTCCCGCAGGCGCACGGAAAGCGCGTCCAGCGCCGCGCGCGGGCTCGACATCGCCGCGCGCTCGCCCTTGTCCAGCGCGCCGCCCTCGACCGCAAGGTCGGGGAACACGCGCCGAAGCGCCAGCACCGCCGCCGCCGGGCGCAGCGCACGGCCCTCCTCGTCCGAGAGCGCATAGCTCACATACAACCGCCTTCCCGGCAGCGTCATGGCCTGCAGGATGTCCAGGCGCGAAAGCTGCGCGCGGTCGCTGTCCACCATGCCGAGGTAGGCGTCCGCCTCCTGGGATGTGCGCGCGCGCTCCTCGTCCGTCAGCAGGCTCTGCGCGCTGCTCTGCAGCCTGCCGTCGTTCATGCCCAGCAGGAAGAGCGCGTCCACCTGCGCCGTGCGCACGTTGCCGATCTGGCCCGCCACCAGCGCCTCCTGCGTGGTCGGCAGCGCGCCCAGCTCCATCGCGCCGACGCCCGCCTCCAGCATGTCCATCACCGTGCGCATCTGCCCCCGGTGCCCGCCCAGCAGCGTGTGCATCTGGTCGAGCAGCTCCATCAGCAGGTTCCACACCTGCGCGCAGTCAGAGGCCTCCACCGCGAGGCCCGCGTCCATCAGCGCCTGCTGCTCGCGCTGCAGGGTGTCAAACGCCGCCCGCTCCTCCAGGTAAAAGAAGATCGCGTCCACCGTGCCGCTGGCGTCCTTCGCGCCGGAAAGCGCGCGTTGCAGGTGCATGAGGGGGGCCACCACCCGCGCGCGCAGCTCCTCAGCCTTTGAAACCTCTTCCTCGCCGCCGAACGTGAAGGGATAGCGCATGCGCCCCGCACGGATGCCGTACACCGTCGCGTAGGTGTCCAGCGCGTCGGCCTCCTCGTCCGTGAGGCCGCAATACCCCGTGCGCACGCACTCCATCAAATCGTCCACCCGATAGCTGCGCGTGGCTGCGCGCAGGGAGGAGAGCAGAAAGCGGAAGAGCGGATGCGAAAGCGCGGGCCGCTTCTCGCTGACGTAGACCGGGATGTCGTACTGCGCGAAGATGCGCTCGACCAGCGGCGCGTACACCGCGCCGTCCGTGTAAACGGCGGCCATGCGGCAAAAGGGTTTGCCCTCCATCGCGAGCGCCCGAATGCGCGCGGCTACGCCGTGTACCTCGGCAAAGGGCGTCGCGGAGGCGCTCAAAAAGACGGCCTGCGGCGCGCCTCTTCGCGGCCGCATGGGGTAGGCGTAGAGCTCCCGCTCCAAGTGGGCGATATCTGCGGGCGCAGAAAGCGGCGCGTCCAGATGCTCGCGCGCGGGGTTGACGCCCGCATCCCGCAGCATTCTTTCCAGGCGCAGCAGGCTTTTGCGCGCGGGCTCGTACAGCGCCGCGTCGCGCGCGGGCGGCGTGTCCAACGTAAGGGCGAGGGTCAGGCCCTGCGCGCAGCGGGCGATGGCGCAAAGCTCCGCGGCGAACGTGGGGGTAATCATGTCAAATCCGTAGACGAATACATCGACATCCCGCAGCACGCCGGACGGCTCCATGCGGGAAAGCAGTTCCCGCTGCACGTCCTCGCCATCCACGAAGCGCCCCTGAAGCCGCTGCTCGTACGCGGCGTAGAGTCGGGAGGCGTCCTGCAGCTTCATCGAAAGCGCGGGCGTCTCCCCGGCGCGCTCCGACAGGACCTCGACGTCCTCCGGCGAAAGGCCGCCTCGCTTGAAGTCCGCGATGAGCGAGGAAAGCCGCTGCACGAAGCCCATGCGCCCGCCCGCGCCCCGATAAAAGCACAGCTCGCCCGAAAGCTCCTCCAGCGCGGCGGAGAGCACCATGCATTTGCCGCGCTCGTCGATGCGCACGCGCTGGGGCTGGCCCGCGCGCTCGAACACGCGGTCCTGCAAACGCGAGGGGGAGAGCACGTCGATGTCGAAGTAGCCGGGCAGGTTCAGCCGCTGCACGATCTCCGTCTCCGCCTGAAGCGTGTATTGCTCGGGCACGATCAGGTAGCAGCGCGCGCCCGCGGCGTACGCCCGGCCGATGCGGGCGATCACCTCGGGCAGCAGCCGGTGCATGCGCCCCGTCAGCAGCGTCGCGTTCACATTTCCGCCTTCTTTCCAAAGTCAAAAGGATTTTGCCCCCGCCCCCGCGAATGCGATGAACAAAACATATTGGGAGGTCTTTCTCATGCGCATCGCATGTATCAGCGATATTCACGCCAACCTGTTCGCGCTCGAAGCCGTGTTAAAGGACGTCCGCGCCAAGTCGCCCGACCTGATCCTCTCCCTGGGCGACCAGATCAACCTGGGCCCGCAGCCGCTGGAGGTGATGCAGCTTCTCTCAAGCGAGGACATCCCCTGCCTCATGGGCAACCACGAGCAGCGCGTGCTCGCCCTGCGGTCGGCCCAGGACGAAAGCCTTGACGCCATCAACTTCGCCTCCATCCGCTGGACGAAGACGCAGATAGAGGGCGTGCCCCTCGACCTTCCCTTATACAAGCGCATCGGCGGCATCACCTTTGCGCACGCCGCGGTGGACAACCCCTCGATGCCGCTGGAGGATACGCAGGCCGTGGATCGCGCGCTGGACGCGCTCTCGACCCCGCTGCTCGTCTGCGGCCACTACCATAACACGATGCAGCGCGCGCACGGCGGCAGGACGATCTTCGTGACCGGCGCGGTCGGCATGGCGGAAAACGCCATCCCGAACACCGCGCTCTACGCGATCGTGGACGAGACGCCCGCCGGGGTCACCCTGACGCCGCAGATCGTTCCCTACGACAGCTCCCTGCTCTACGGCGCCTTTCAGCGCTCCGGCATCCTCGAATACTGCCCGATCATGAGCCGCGTCGTGCACGAGGCGATGACGCAAAACCGCTGCGTGCTTATGGCCTTCATGCGCCACGTGCGCGCGACGATGATCGCCTGCGAGGAACAGGGGATCAGCGAGCGCGTGTGGACGCTCGCGGGTAACACGTTTGCCTGGAAGACCGCACAGGACTGCGCGGAGTACTGGAGGCTGTGAGCGTTCAGACGCCCGGAAGCTCCCCTAAATACGCCCGCGCCTCCAGCAGACGGCGGTGCGGGCAGAGTACCCGGCCGTTTAAGAGCACGTAATCGATGTAAGTCAGGCACGCGCTTTCAAGCGAACGGGAAAGCGCCGCGCGCACGGCCCCTGCGTAGGGCGGGGTTCCTTCCTGATCCCAGGCGAGCTTGTCCGCGATGAACAGCGCCATGTCGTAGGGGGAGGGCTCCGCCCGCAGCGTCGTATGGCAGCCGACCGCGAGAAGCGCCGCCTCGTCCTTTACCCCAAGCAGCTCGCGGGAAAGGATCTCCGACAGGCGCTGATGCAAAAGAAAGGGATGCTTTTTCTCGGCGGGGTCGATCTCCATGCCGCGCCCCCGCGCAAAGGAGAGCATGTCCTCCGGGCGCATCACGGCGCCGAGGTCGTGCAGCAGCCCGCAAAGGCGGCACCTGTCCCCGCGAAGCGAGAAGCGCGGCGCGAGGGCGCCGCACGCATCCGCCACGGCGCGCACGTGGGCGAGCGTCGCTTCCTTGCCGTTTGCCCGAAGCAGGCGCACGGCGTCCTCCAATGGGTCGCCTGAAAGCGCCGGCACCTTGATATACGGATACTTTGACATGTCCATCGTCTTCTCCTTGGGGCGTCAATCGATTTTGCCCGCCTCGCCGTTTGCGTACGATCCGTCGGGCGCGCGTTTGGGGTAGCCCTCTGCGGTATAATAGTAGGCGTAGTCCGGCACCGCCTCGCGATAGGCGCGCACGATGGGGGCAATGTCCTCCACGCAGTTGCCGATGATGCCGCTGACGCCCATCGACAGGTACCGGCGCATCTTCTCCGTGTCCGACATCGTCCACACGTAGATGGGCAGGTCCACCTCGCGGGCGACGCTCAAAAACCGGGAGTTGACCTGGCTTTCCTCCACCGCCAGAAAGTCCGCGTCCCTGCTGATGTCGAGAGAGCCTACCGCGCCGAAGATGCAGTAGCCGATCCAGTATTCCGGGCGGACGGACTGCATGTAGGAGACCGCCTCCTCGTCCATGGACATGTAGATGGCCCGATCCGCAAACCCGGCCTCTTCCACAACGGAAAACACCTTGTCCGCCATCTCCCGCGCCTGCCCCTTGCGGGGCTTGAGCTCGATCAGCAGGCCGATGCCGCCGGGACTGCTCTTCGCCGTCTCCACCGCCTCCCGGAGCGTGGGGATCTTCGCGCTGCCGCGAAACGTGCTCGTCACGACGTTTCCCAGCTCCTCCGCCGTGAGGTCGGGCACGTCCGCGTCGAGCCCGGCCTGCCTGCCGAGGTTTTCGTCGTGCACCACTACGGGGATTCCGTCCTTGGAGAGCTGAATGTCGATCTCCGCGTAGTCCGCGCCGTAGCGGTCCGCGCTCAGAATGCCCGGAAGCGAGTTTTCCGCCTCGTAAATGTCGCCCCGATGGCCGATTGCGTAGGGCTTGTGGATGAGCGCCGCGGGGTTGAAGTAGTCCATCAACCCCAAAGCGAGCGCGATCAGGCAAAGAAGCCGTAGAATCCTGTGCCTTTCCGCAAACGCCCGCAAACTCCGCAGTCCACAGCTCACGGCCCGCTCCGCCCGGACAAAGCCCTTCGTGTACAGCGAAGGCTCGATTTTCGGCCCCACGGCGGATTCCTCGCGCAAAAAGAGACTCAGCAGCAGCCCGATAAACACGACGCTCAGCGCCGATGCGATCACTGCAAAGCCGATCGTCAAGACAAAGCTTTCCCGATACCCGTTCAGATAGACGAGCTGACGGAGCATGTAAAAGTTAAAGTCGTCGATGCCAAGGAGACGGCTGCCCAGCCCGAGCCGCAGAAAGTAATCCAATAAAAAATAGAAAAGATAAAGACCGGCGAGGGCAAAAAATCGCCCCGGGCCCATCTTTCGTAGCAAGCGCGCGCTATTCCGGCAGGCCCTTGAAAAGGGCTCCTTTTTGAGGATCATGTAAAGCGGCGCAAACGTAAGCAGGAAAAAGGCCGCCTGCGCCGCGGCGTAGAGCGCGGCGATGAGGGCCGTTCCCGCGCTTGTAAGCTGCAATTCCCCGAGGATGAACGGGGGAACGTCGAGCGATGGAATGAGGCTGTTTCGGTAGCCGAGGTGCACGAACGGCAGCAGCGCCATGAAGTACGCGGCCGCCGGCAGCGTAGAGGGGTGCAGCAGGCACTTGAGCCGCTCCGCCCCGTCCAGCAGCACGGCGCGCAGAGGGCGCGGGGAGCCGCGCACGAAGTCGGCGATCAGCAGCACCGTCACGCTGATTTCAAAGAAGACCGCCGCGAGGGAACAAAGCGCCGTCAGCAGGCATAGAAGCAGGCCCGGCAAGCTGAAAAATGCTTTGAACAGGTCGAAATTGTAGAATACCTGGCTGCCCCGGCTGTTGAGGTACGCCTGTATACAGGCGTTCAGCAGGGGGCTGAGCAAAAGCAGCGTCAGCCCCTTCATCGAAATCTCAAAGAGTACGTAGTTTTTGATCGTCCTTGCGCGCATGAATCCCTCGCAACCGTCGTTTTATTCCGTCATGCCCTCGTCCCCGCGCGCGTAGCCCGCGGAGAGCACGTCCTCCAGCCTGATTTCCTGCGGCGTCTTCCTGCGGGGAAGCAGGGCGAAAAAGGCGCCTTCCCCGATCGAAACGACCTGAACAGCAAGCGTCCGCACCGCGCCGCCCGTCAGCAGCGCGATGCGGATCTTTTTTTCGTTTTCAAGCGAATAGCGCAAAAACCGCTCGACCATGTCATTCTCCTACCGCGTAAATCGTGATCCAGTCCTTTTCGTACACCTTTTCAAACAGCCGATTCAGCGCCTCCACGTCGGGGTTCATCTCCGACATTTCGTAATCGCTCAAATAAATGTAGGAGACCCCGTACCTTTCAAGCACGTCCAGGTTGTTTTCCGGGTCCTGATAGAATCGCTGGCAGTCCAGGCTGTTTTCCTGATAGTTCAGCCCGTGGAAGAAGAGGTACAGGTCCGAGCCGCAGACGATGTTCCGCCCCGCCAGCGCGGAGGCGGGGTTCAGGTGCTGCGTGCCGGTCATGAAGACCGCGTGCGGCTCCGTCTCCTCCTCGATGAACGCTGCCGCCTCCACCGCCGCGGGGTCGAAGAGCTGATAGTCGCTCACCGCCTCGCGCGCGATGCTGAGGCTGCCGGAGAGCACGGAGCACAGCACGAAGAGACCGGCGAGCACGTATCGGCCGCGCAGGCCCTTCATGCGCAGGAAGAGCACGGAGGCGTAATCCGCCGCGAGCATCGAAGCGAACATGTAGAACACGTAGAACAGCTTGTTGTTGTCGTACTCGTTGGGCTGAAAGAGCAAAAGCTCCGCCACGACGAAGATCGTCATCGCGCCCGCGAGCACGTCAAGGTGCCCGCGCCGGTCGCCCTCCAGCAGCACGCACAGGAACAGGATGAACGCGGGCCCGACGTTCTTGATCCAGAAGAAGAAGTACTCGTCGATCAGGCCGTGGTTCTGGCTGTTGTTGACCCAGTTGAACTGCACGCGCAGGGAGCCGCCCTCCAGCGTCTGCTTAAAGGCGTTGCCGACGAGCTGCGGCAGCGCCAGCGCCATGGTGATCGCGAAGTAGAGCGCGATGCCCTTCAGGAGCCTCACGCGCGCCTCCCTGTCCACGCGAACGAAGGAGAAGAGCAGGAAGCCCGCGCTGAAGAGCCCCAGCGCGAGGAACGAATGCGTGTGGACGAGCGGCATCGCGCCCGCGACGAGGCCCAGCACCGTAAAGGCGCGCAGGCTCCTGTCCTTTACCGCCCAGCACAGCATCAGCAGCGCCGGAATCAGTGCCGTCCAGCCGCCGAGCAGCGTGCGTTGGGGCACGAGCATGTCCGCGATGACGTTCGACCACCGCAGGTTGAATTCCGGCTGGTTCGCTGGCGTCTTGTAATAGCCCGTGAAGATCTCGGCAAACCGGGAGGGGTCCTGGAAGACCCTGTCCACGTCGTAGAGAAAGCCGAAGCCGCCGTTCAAAAAGAACAGCGCCGCCGCCAGGATGAGCACGCCGCGCCGGTTTCCCACGACCTCGCGGCAGAGCAGCACGAACCCGAAGAAAACCAGCCCCATCATCAACGTGCCCGGCACGGCGATCGCCGCGCGCAGGTCCATGCCCAGCAGCAGCATCGAGGTGCTCATGGAGTCCGTCAGAAACGGATAGCTGAGCGTCGCCCCCGGCAGGATGGAGTAAGTGGGGGGGAAGGCCGCGTCCCGCAGGCTGGTCGCGATGCCCAGGTGCAGGCACAGGTCGCCGTAGGTGGACTGGCCCCCGTGCAGCGAGCCGTCCGCCGCCGGACGCAAGACGTGCGTGTATTGCAGGTAGCCGCCCAGCACCGTCAGCGGCACGGCGATCAAAAGCGCGGTGAAGAGCAGGTCGAAGTCGTCCTGCTCCATGCGCCGCGCGGGCCGCTTATCCCGGTAATAGAACGCGGCCGCGGTGACGCCGCCAAGCGGCAGCAGCGCCAGCGCGTGGGCCAGCCCGGAAAAGCGCACCGCGAACGCCAGCAGCGCCGGCATCCACATCAGCAGCAAGATTCCCAGGCACAGGCCCAGCCATGCGCGCATGACCGGGCTTTTGCGCGGAAACTGAAAGCGCGCAATGGCGACGCCGCACGCGAGGTAAAGCAGAAGATAGGCCGCCGCAAGCATTCGGAATCCTCCCCTTTTTTCGCGTCCCATCCATCATCGGACGGGCGGCATCCAGAATCGGTCAAACCTTGATTACAGCGCTTCGTTCACGTAAG
>JAEXCG010000160.1 GCA_023402355.1 Bacillota bacterium
TCAACATGAGCCACGACATCCGCACCCCGATGAACGCCATCGTGGGCATGACGGCCATCGCCTCCGCGAACGTCGAGCGGCCGGAGCAGGTGAAGGACTGCCTGAGCAAGATCGCGCTTTCCAGCAAACATCTGCTGGGGCTCATCAACGACGTGCTGGACATGTCCAAGATCGAGAGCGGCAAGCTGCAATTATGCCCCGAGCCGCTTTCCCTGCGCGAGGCGATGGAGGGCGTCGTCGGCATCGTGCAGCCGCAGGCGAAGGCCCGCGGCCAGCGCTTCGACGTGATCGTCGGGGACATGGTGGCGGAGGACGTCCTGTGCGACGGCGTGCGGCTCAACCAGGTGCTCTTAAACCTCTTGTCCAACGCGGTCAAGTTCACGCCGGAGGGCGGCGAGATCACCCTGACGCTCCGTCAGGAGGGCGCGGAGGGCGGGCGCGTGCGCACGCGCTTTAGCGTGAAGGACACGGGCATCGGCATGTCGCCCGACTTCACGCAGAAGATCTTCGAGGTCTTCGAGCGCGAAAACACAAGCCGCGTCAACAGGACGGAGGGAACCGGCCTGGGTATGGCGATCACCAAGCACATCGTGGACGCCATGGGCGGCAGCATCCAGGTGAAAAGCGAAATCGGCCGGGGCAGCGAGTTCGTCGTGACGGTCGATCTGGAGCGTGCGGCGTGCGGCGTGGAGGCGGCGGCCCCCGCCGCGCAGAGCCCCGACCTGAACGGACGGCGCATCCTGCTCGCGGAGGACAACGACCTCAACTGGGAGATCGCGGACACGCTGCTTTCGGCCTACGGCCCCGCGATCGAGCGCGCGCAGGACGGGCAGGTCTGCGTGGACATGTTCGCAAGCTCCGCGCCCGGCTATTACGACGCGATTCTGATGGACATCCGCATGCCCGTGATGGACGGCTACGAGGCGGCGAGGGCGATCCGCGCCCTGAACCGGCCGGACGCGGGCCTTCCGATCATCGCGATGACGGCGGACGCGTTTTCCGAGGACATTCGCCGCTGCGCCGCGTGCGGCATGGACGGGCACATCGCCAAGCCCATCGACGCGGACGACGTGGTGCGCGCGCTGCAAAAGCACCTGCCCGCGCGGCCGTGAACGGGCGAAGGACAGAGGCGCAGGCTGCCGAAAAAACCATCGAGGACGGAGAAACCCAAAGCCGTCTGCGAGACTGCGATCGTATCGCCCGGCTTTGCCGATACGCTGTGGGGCCGCGCCGCCGGGCGCGGCCCCCGTCTTTTGTCCGCAGGCCCCATTCCAAAGACGCCCCCGCGTATGGTATAATAGAGGCAGCTTTCGACATCTTTTGCAAAGAGGGGTTTGCCATGCGCATCGCCGTCATCGATGGGCAGGGGGGCGGCATCGGCCGCGCGCTCTGCCAGGAACTCTCCCAAAGGCTCCAGCCCCCGCACGAGCTCATCGCCCTGGGTACCAACGCGCTGGCGACCGCCAGCATGCTGCGCGCTGGGGCCCATCGCGGCGCGACCGGCGAAAACGCCGTCGTGCGCGGCGCGCGCTCGGCGGACGTGATCGTGGGGCCCATCGCCATCGCGCTCTCCTGCTCCATGCTGGGCGAGCTCACCGAGAAGATGGCCGCCGCCGTCGGCGAGTCCGACGCCTACCGCGTGCTCATCCCGACGGAGCGGTGCAACACCCACGTCGTGGGCGCGGGGGACAGGCCGCTGGCGACCCTCTTGCATGAGGCGGTCAGCGCCGTGCTCGCCTACGTGGGGGATTCGGCCAGGATTTAGAAGAAAATCACAAACTTCTTCTATACAGGTCGATATAGTGCTGAAATCGTTTAATTTTTGTCAAAATTCGCGCGCGCATACAGGAATTGGCGAATGCCGCCTCGAATATTTTTCCCGTTACGCGCGTCTTTTTATCTGAACGCTTTTCATGGAGGATGGCTATGAAGGACATCACGATCTGCATCGGCTCGTCTTGCCACCTGCGCGGCTCGCGCGACGTGGTGACGATCCTGGAAAAGCTCGTCGCCGCAAACGGCCTCGGGGAGGAGATCAACCTGCGCGGCTCCTTCTGCATGGGCGAGTGCGAGCACGGCGTCTGCGTGGAATTTGAGGGCAAGCGCTACGCGCTGGGCCCGGGCAACACGGAGGCCTTCTTCAGGGAAACCGTTCTGCCCGCGGTAGGAGGGAAAGCATGAGCATCATCAGCCTCAAAAAGGCCAACTGCAAGCACTGCTACAAGTGCGTCAAGAACTGCCCGGTCAAGTCCATTCAGGTCGTGGGCGGGCAGGCGAAGATCATCGAGAAGACCTGCGTTTTGTGCGGCACCTGCCTGCTGGTCTGCCCCCAGCACGCCAAGACCCTGGAATCCGACCTTTCGCTGGTGCAGGGCTGGGTGAGGGAGGGGCGGCAGGTCGTGGCCTCGCTGGCCCCGGCGTTCACGGGCTCGTTCGAGGGCACGGGCAAGCAAATGGTGAGCGCCCTGCAAAAGCTCGGCTTTGACCGCGTGAGCGAGACGGCGCTGGGCGCGGCCTACGTGACGACGGAGTTCGTGCGCCTGGTGCGCGAGGAGAAGATGGAGCACATCATCACCTCCTGCTGCCCGGTGGTGAACGACTTCATCGAAAAGCACCACCCCGACATGCTGCCCTACCTCGCGCCGGTCGTGAGCCCCATGATCGCCCACGGCGCGCTGCTGCACAGCCAGCTCGGCGAGGACGTGAAGGTCGTCTTCATCGGCCCGTGCATCGCCAAAAAGCAGGAGGCGCGAGACATCCGCCACGACAGCGCCATAGACGCGGTGCTGACGTTCGACGATTTGGCCGCGTGGCTTTCGCAGGCGGGCGTGCGCCCGCAGGACATGGAGGAGACGCCCTTCTTCAACGCGAACCCCTCCATCGCGCGCATGTACCCGGTGCCCGGCGGCGTCAACGAGACGGTGCGCCGCCTGCTGGGCGAGGAGGGCACTTCCTATTATAACTTCCTGGACGTGACGGGCCTCACGAACTGCGGCGAGCTGTTCGAGGCCATCCGCCACGGCGACATGCAGCACTGCTTCATGGAGCTCAACGCCTGCGTCGGCGGGTGCACCGGCGGCCCGGCGCGCTCGGAGCACGCGCACAGCCGCTTTGAAAGCAGGCTGCGCGTGTCCGACCGCACGAAGCGCTCCAGCCGCGAATACCCGCCCACGCCGGAGAGCCTGCGCATGCACAAGGTCTTCACCGACCGCAGCGAGAAGGAGGACATCCCCGGCGAGGAGGTCATCCGCGCGATTTTGCGCCAGACCGGCAAGGAGACGCCGGAGCAGGAGCTCAACTGCGGCATGTGCGGCTACAACTCGTGCCGCGAAAAGGCGATCGCCGTCTACCAGGGCAAGGCGGAGCTCAACATGTGCATCCCCTACATGCGCGAGCGCGCGGAGTCGCTCTCCGAGGTCGTGCTGACCGCGACGCCGAACGTCACGATCATCGTGGACAGAGACCTCAACATCTGCGAATTCAACCGCGCGGCCGAGCAGAAGTTTGGCATTTCGCGCGCCGAGGCGCTCAAAAAGTGCCTGTTCGAGCTCATGGACGCGAGCGACTTCCAGTTCGTGCTCGAGACGCGCGAGCCCATCGAGGACAAGCGCGTGACGCTTCAGGAGCAGGGCCTCGCCGCGCTGGAGACGGTCGTGTACATCCCGGAGGGCGACATGGCCATGGGCATCCTGCGCGACATCTCCGCGGAGGTCGCGCGCGAGGAGAGCCAGTACAAGCTGCGCGTGGAGACGATCGAGCAGACGCAGAAGGTCATCGACAAGCAGATGGTCGTCGCCCAGCAGATCGCCTCGCTCCTGGGCGAGACGACGGCGGAGACGAAGGTGACGCTCACCAAGCTCAAGAACATGATCGTCTACGATGGAGAAAAGCCATGAAATACACGATCGACGTAGCGTACAAGAGCCTGTTCAAGTACGGCGAGGAGCTGTGCGGCGACAAGGTGGCCGTCGCGCGCACCGAAAACAGCACGATCTGCGTGCTGGCGGACGGCCTGGGCAGCGGCGTCAAGGCCAACATCCTGGCGACGCTCTCCAGCCAGATCATCGTCACCATGCTCAAGGAGGGCGCGACGATGGAGGAGGCGGTGGAGACCCTCGCGGGCACGCTGCCGGTGTGCTCCGTGCGCAAGGTCGCCTACTCCACGTTTTCGGTGCTGCAAATCACCGACGAGGGCGAAGCGTACCTGGTGGAGTTCGACAACCCGTTCTGCATCTACGTGCGCGACGGAAAGCTCGTGCAGCTCCCCTGCGTCTACCGCGAGTACGCGGGCAAGGGCATGTACGAGAGCCGCTTTACCGTGATGCCTGGCGACAGCCTGACGATCGTGTCCGACGGCGTGATCTACGCGGGCGTGGGCGCGACGCTCAACTTCGGCTGGACCTGGGATTCCGTGGCCGAGTGGCTGACGCGCACGGTCACGAAGGACATGTCGGCCCTTCGCCTGTCCACCCTGCTCTCGCAGGCGGTGAGCGACCTGTACATGGGCAAGTGCGGCGACGACTCCACGGTGATGACTGTGAAGATCCTGCCGCGAAGGTCCGTAAACCTGCTCGCCAGCCCGCCCAAGGACGCGGAGAAGGACGCGCAGATGGTGCGCGACTTCATGAAGTCCACGGGCAAAAAGGTGGTCTGCGGGGGTTCGAGCGCGAACATGGTGGGCCGCGTGCTGAACCGCAGGGTTTCGACCACCCTGACCTATTCCGACCCAGACGTCCCGCCCATCGGCCGGATCGAGGGCATCGACCTGGTGACGGAGGGCGTGCTCACCATGTCGCGCACGCTGGAGCTGTTGCGCGCGGCGCAGGCGGCGAAGACCGACACCGAGCCCTTCAAGCGCCTGGACGAGGACAACGGCGCGGCGCGGCTGGCCAGGCTGCTGCTCGAGGACTGCACGCACCTGCGCCTCTTCGTGGGCACGGCGATCAACCCCGCGCACCAGAACCCGAACCTGCCCGCGGACCTGTCGATCAAGTTCAGGCTTATAGATGAAATACAGACTGAGCTGGAGCGGCTAGGCAAGACGGTTGAAAAGCAGTATTATTAGGCTGACGGCTGAAAACGGCGCAGGGCGGTGTCGGCTGCGCGCGCGTGCTCGGTTGCGTATGTTAATACGCGCCCTCGCACGCGCGCTTGCCTCCTACCCCTGCATCCGTTTTGAGCCGTCAGCCCCGGGCCGTGAGGGAACGCGGGGCAGGGCTTTCGCGGACGGGGCGGAACACGCGGCGGCCTGTCAACGCCCCCCGCGCCCCCGCGCTTGGGCGGGGTCACCCCGCCCGGAACACGCTGCGAAACGGAACACGCGGCGGCTTGTCAACGCACCCCGCGACCCTGTGAAGGGGCGGCGTTTCCCCGCCCGGAACACGCTGCGAAACGGAACACGCGGCGGCTGTCAACGCACCCCGCGCCCCCGCGCTTGGGCGGGGTTTCCCCGCCCGGAACACGCTGCGGAACGGAACACGCGGCGGTTGTCAACGTACCCCGCGCCCGCGCTTGGGCGGGGTCACCCCGCCCGGAACACGCTGCGGAACGGAACGCGCGGCGGCCTGTCAACGCACCCCGCGACCCCGCGCTTGGGCGGGGTTTCCCCGCCCGGAACACGCGGCGGAACGGAACACGCGGCGGCCTGTCAACGCGACCCGCGCCCCCGCCCGCGTCCCCCGCATCCTATCGTCCCCATTCCCCGCGCACCCGCGCGAACCCCAAACACAGAACGCTCCAGAGGGAGGAACACCATGCCAGTTTGCAGCAATACCGAACACTTTAAATTCGAGGTGCTCAGGCGCATCACGCAGCTTTGCTACGAGGGCAACCTGAACATCGACACCATGGACGAGATCCCGCTGGAGATCATCCCGCCGGGAAGCCAGGCGACCTTCCGCTGCTGCGTGTACAGGGAGCGCGAGATCATCCGCTACCGCGTGCGCTGGGCGACGGACCGGGTGAACAAGCCGGGCGTCGTGGCGGTCATGCACGCGGCGTGCGAGGGCTGCCCGATCAACCGCTACACGGTGACGAGCAACTGCCAGCGCTGCATGGCGCGAAAGTGCGTGGAGGCCTGCCCCTTCGGCGCGGTCACGGTCACGGGCCGGGGCGCGTACATCGACCCGGAGAAGTGCCGCGAGTGCGGGCGCTGCGCGCAGGCCTGCCCGTATAACGCGATCTCGGATACCCTGCGCCCCTGCGTGCGCGCCTGCCCGGTGGACGCCATCACCATGGATCAGAACCGGCGCGCGGCCATCGATTACGAGCGGTGCATCTCCTGCGGCGCGTGCGTCGCCTCCTGCCCGTTCGGCGCGATCAGCGACACCTCGCAGATCGTGCACGTCATCGAGCGCATCCGCGGCGAGGGCGAGGTCTACGCGGTGCTGGCCCCCGCGGTCGAGGGCCAGTTCGGCATGGCGACGTTCGCGCAGATCGCCGGGGCGGTCCGGCAGCTCGGCTTTACGGACTGCCTGGAGGTCGCCCTGGGCGCGGACGCGGTCGCCCAGCACGAGGCGCAGGAGCTAAAGGAGGTCGCAGAGCGCGGCGGCCACATGACGACGAGCTGCTGCCCGGCGTTTTACAACATGGTGGAAAAGCACTTCAAGAAACTGATGCCGCTGGTGTCCTCCACCGTGTCGCCCATGACGGCCGCCGCCCGGTTCGTAAAGCAGCGCCACCCCGGCGCGACGGTGGTGTTCATCGGCCCGTGCATCGCCAAGAAGGACGAGGCGCGGCGCGTTTCGGACGGCGCGGACTACGTGCTGACGTTCGACGAGCTGTACGCGATGTTCGCCGCGCGCGGCGTCGACCCCGCGAAGGTGCAGGCCGAGCCGACGCAGCAGGCCAGCCGCTACGCCAAGGGCTTCGCGCAGTCCGGCGGCGTCGCGGCGGCAGTGGGCCGCGTGCTCGACGAGGAGGAGTTCGAGACGCCCTACTCGTGCCTCAAGTGCAGCGGCGCGGCGGAGTGCAAGAAGGCGCTGATGCTGCTGGGCGCGGGCCGCCTGCCGGAGACGCTGGTCGAGGGCATGGCCTGCGAGGGCGGCTGCGTCGCGGGCCCGGGCAGCTGCGAGGACCCGAAGGTGACGGTGCGCATGCGCCAGAAGCTGCTGGGCCAGGCGGACGCGCGCGGCGTCGGGGAAAACCTCGAAAAGCAGGGCTTTGCGGGCGTCGACATGAACCGCTAAGCCCATCGAAAGACCGGCGGGAGGAAGCATTCGGCTTCCCCCCCGCTTTTCCATTCGCGCGGCCCAGAGCCCCCGGCGCCCCTCAGCCCCGGATGATCCGGGCCATGGCCGCGATGTCCTCGGCGGCCATCTCGACCTTCGACTTTTCGATCAGGAGGTTTCCGCCCGTCATGATGTAGGAGGGGAGGACGCGCACGCCGCCGGAATAGATCTCCGTCTTGCGCAGCCTGTAGGTCGAGCCTGCCGGGACGGCGTTCCTCCCCGCGGCCTTTTTCGCGATCCGGTTGAACGCCTTTTTCGCGACGTCCCCCATGAGCAGAATCACCCGCGCGTCTGGAAACAGGGAGAGCTCCGCCTCCAGATAGGGGAGGCTCTGTTCAAAGCGCGCCTGCTCCATCGCCCTGCCGCGTTTGGGCGTCTTCACGGCGTTGGTGATGTAGACGCCCATTTGCAGGATGTCCCGCATGTCCGCGGCTTCCAGCCCCGCCTTTTGAAAGAGCGTCACGGCCGCCGCCCCGTAGCCCGCGGGGTCCGGGCCGTAAAAGTCCTGCGAGGGGTCGTCGGGGACGACCTCGTTGATCAGGATCGCCCGGATTCGTCGCGGGTCGACGTCGATGTCGTTCAGCCGCAGGCCCTCGACGGCGCCCAGCCTTTGTTCAAGCGCGCGTTTGATGTTCATGGTCAAAACTCCTTTTGAATGATTTCCGTCCGCCTTCCCCGACAGGCGGCTTCCGCCTCCCGGCCGGGGAGCCGTGCGCTTTCTTCAGGATACCCCCTAAAGCCTGACACAGGATGTCAGGTTTTTGCTTCGGCGCGGATTTTTCCTCCCGCCCCCCGGCGGCCCGGCATCGGGCGGCGTTTTACGCCAATGTGCTTATGCGTTCGACTTCCCCTCGCTTTTGTGCTAGAATAAAGAAAGCGCACGGGCGATGCAAAAAGGCAGGGGAGCTTTCGCATGGAAGAACATGGGTTTCTGTCGCGCGAAGGGTGGATGGGCGCGCTGAACAGCTATAACAGCCTCATCTCCAGCTTGAGCGAGGCCTGCTTTGCGCTCGTCTCCGACCCGCTGGGGCCCGACGCCTGGGTGGAAAAATACCGCGCGCACTCCGGCAGCGTGCGCGAAACCTACGCGCAGGTCGAGGAGCTGCTCGACCGGAACATCCGCTACTTCACGGAGGAGCCGGGGCGGTGGACGCGCGCGGTCGCGGACCCGCTGCTGAGCTGCCTGTTTCGCAGCGTCATGAATCTGGAGGACACCGCCAGCGTCGACGTGCTCGCGGACTCGCTCTCCGCCTTTTACGTGGGGCTCGGGGATGAAATCGCCCTCATGAAGTGCGGCGCGGTCAAGATGATCGCCTGCTTCCTGCTGGACGACGTGTCGCTCGCGCCCGAAATCTGGGCCCTCTACCTGCGCGTTCAGGCGGTCTACGAGCGGCGCTTTCTCGATCTCACGCCGGAGGAGCGGAGCATGGGGCTGAGCGTCTACGACACCTTCTTCGCGCTGCTCTCCGACATCCTGCTGCGCGGGTATCAGGCCCAGGCGCTCGACGCCGCCTTTCGCTGCTACCCGGCGGCGCGTCGCGCGGAGATGTACGTGCGCGCGGAGGATCGCGGCTACGAGTTCAACCGGGTCATCCCGGCCATGGACGAGCGCTTCCTCGCCTGCCTGACGAACGTGGACGGCGTGCGCTTTACCGCGCCCCGGCAGGGCGCGCTGCTGCGGGCCGTCGAGGGCTTCCGGGAGCGGGACGGCGCGGGCGGCGCCCTGCAGCGCGCGCACGAGCGCGCGGTCTGCGATCTGGTGCAAAACAGGCTGGGGCGGCTGGGCGACGCGCCCCTGCTGCAAAGCGTCGGGGCGTGCCTGGACGCGGTGAAGCGGGAGGCGGTCGCCGGCGAGTACAGCTACTTCGTGTCGCAGGCGGCCCTCTTCGTCGTCGTCGCCTCGCGCCGCCTCGCGCGCGCGAATGCGCACGCGCAGGCGCTTTATCAGGACGCGCTGTGCTTCTTCCTGGATTACTTCACGGCGCTGCCGCTCTCCACGTTTTCCAGCTCGCTTTCCGGGCAGAACCTGTTCAACTACCTGTGCGACGACCTGCGGCATCTGCGGCGGCGCGACCATCTGGAGGCCCTGCTCAAGCTGACGGTCTTTCGCCAGCCGCAGACGGCGACGCATACCCTGATGGTGGCCAGGCTCGCCCGCGCGATCGTGCGCGCCGTCGTGCGGAGGAAGCCCGAGCTTTTGATCGGGCAGTTGGGGACGCAAAGCGCGCGGGAGGTGCGCGCGCGGGAGGCGGAGCTCCTCGATTGGATTCACAAAGCGGCGCTTTTGCACGACGTGGGCAAGATTCTCTGCGCCAACGTCGTCAACACGCAGTACCGGCGCATCACCGACCTGGAATTTCGCGTGATCCAGTACCACCCCGAGGCGGGCGGCCGCATTTTGGACGGCATTCCGGAGCTGCGGGGCTTTGCGGACATCGCGCGCGGCCATCACCGCTTTTACGACGGCAGCGCGGGCTACCCCGCGTCCTTCGACATCGCCGCATCCCCGCTTCGCCCGATGATCGGGGTCATCGCCCTGTGCGACAGCCTGGACGCCGCGACGGACACGCTGGGGCGCAACTACGCGCGCGGCAAGCGGTTCGACGCCGTGCTTTCGGAGCTGCGCGCCCAGCGCGGCGGGCGCTACAGCGCGGAGCTGGTGGACCTCCTGCAAGGCGACGCCCTGCTGCAAACGCAGGTGCGCGCGCTGGTCACGGAGGGCCGCGGCGAGGTGTACCGCGAGGTGCACGAACTGATTCAGAAAGAAACGGAGCGCCTGGCCTAGTCTAGGCGGCCTGTTTCCCATAGATTGCGGACGCCCACCGGGCGGACCGCCCGCGCCGCCCTGGCGGCCGGAAACGAGAATTGAGGAGGAGATCTTATGAAAACGATCCGTACGTCCCTTTGCACCCTTCGACCCCATCTGAAAGGAAATCGGTTCATTGAATACACGGATCAGGAAATTCTTCTCCTACTATAAGCCCTATCGCGGCCTGCTCGCGGCGGACATCGCCTGCGCGGCGGTCGTCGCCGCCCTCGCCCTCGTCTTCCCGCTGCTCGTGCAGCACGTCACCGGCACCCTGCTCGCGGAGGGCATTGCAGACGCGCGCGGGCGCATCCTGCTCGTGGGTCTTACGATGCTCGCGCTGATCGCGATCAGCGCGCTTTGCACCTTCTTCTTCGACGCGCGCGGCCACGGCATGGGCGCGATGATGGAACGGGACATGCGCGCCGAGCTGTTCTCGCACATGCAGCGCCTGCCGCAGAGCTTCTTCGACGGCGAGCGCACGGGCCGGCTCATGACGCGGCTGACCAGCGACCTGGAATCGCTCTCCGAGGTCTGCCACCACGCGCCGGAGGACTTCGTCGTCTATCTGGGCAAGTTCGCGGGCGCGCTCGTCATCCTGGGGATGCAGAATGCGCGCCTCACGCTCGTGCTGTGCGGCTTTCTGCCGGTCGTCGCGCTCTACACGGCCTTCTTCAGCAAAAAGCTTTCGCGCTCCTACCGCCGCAGCCTGGACTGCATCGCGCAGGTCAACGCGCAGGCCGAGGACAGCCTGCAAAACATCCGCGTCGTGCAGTCCTTCACCGGCGAGGCGGCGGAGACGGAGAAGTTCCGCCGCGAGAACGGGCGCTTCTGCGACAGCCGCAAGGACATCTACACCCACGAATCCTACCTGTACACCGGCGTGGAGGCGCTGACCCAGCTCATGACGGCCAGCGTCGTGGTGCTGGGCGGGCTGTGCATTACCGGCGGCTCGCTGGACCTGCCGGGCCTCATCACGTTCATCCTCTACACGGGCTATCTGGTGGAGCCCATCCCGCGCCTGGCCCAGATCTCGAAGATGTATCAGGAGGCGTTCGCGGGCTTTAACCGCTTCATGGACATTCTGGAGACGCAGCCCGCCATCCGCGACCGCGAGGGCGCGCGCGACATTTCGCCCGTCCGCGGGGAAATCGACTTTGAAGACGTGTCCTTTACCTACCGCGAGGGGCAGGAGCGGGTGCTGCGGGGCGTGAACCTGCACGTGCGCGCGGGCGAGTACGTCGCGCTCGTGGGCGCGTCCGGCGTGGGGAAGACCACGCTTTGCGCGCTGATCCCGCGCTTTTACGACGTGACGTCGGGCTGCGTGCGCGTGGACGGCGTGGACGTGCGCGAGGCGACGCTCGCCTCCCTTCGGGGCGCGGTCGGCGTGGTGCATCAGGAAAACTACCTCTTCGCGGGCACGGTGCTGGAAAACATCCTCTACGGCAGGCCGGGCGCTTCCCGCGAGGAGGCGGTGGAGGCCGCGCGCCGCGCGGGCGCGCACGCGTTCATCGAGACGCTGCCGCAGGGCTACGACACCCAGATCGGCGAGCGCGGCGTGCGGCTTTCGGGCGGCCAGCGCCAGCGCCTGGGCATCGCGCGCGCGTTCCTCAAGGACCCGCCCATCCTCATCCTGGACGAGGCGACCAGCGCGCTGGACTCGCACAGCGAGAGGCTCGTGCAGCGCTCGCTGGACGAACTCTCCCGGGGCCGCACGACCCTCGTGATCGCCCACAGGCTTTCGACCATTCAGGGCGCGCAGCGCATCGTGGTGCTGAGCGAAAATGGCGTCGCGGAAGAGGGCACCCACGCGGAGCTGCTCGCCCGCGGCGGGGTGTACGCCCGGCTGTATAACGCTTAAATCGCGGGGCACGCCGCCGCCAAAGCGAGAGGAAGAGACGTGCGCGCGCACATTTTCTCCCTCTGCCGAGACGGTCACAGTGTAATCTCGCAGAATGTGCGTCTGCCCCGGACGCAGCGCAAAGCACGCCGGATCACCGTAAAGGTCGAGCAGGACGTATCCATCCCGATAATAGGGTCGCAGGAGCGTGCCGCATGCCTCGCAGAAACGCGACGCATCCGGCCGCTCCTTTTTCATTGGAAGGGTGGAAACACACCAGCCTTCGCCGGGACAACGGGTCGAGGATAGTCCGTTTTGCATGTGCAGACACAGAATACCCGTGGGCTGTTCATCGGCGGGTTCGGCGGCCAGCGTTTCGTGAGGCTCGAAGACGGCCAACTCAAAGATGTTGCCAGTCGTAAGGTCGAGCACACAGGGGCCCTGGTATTGGTCGGCCTGACATAACGCACAGCACGCGGGGTTGGCTGGTCGTGGAAAATAGAGGGAGAGGGTCGACGCCAACAGGATAAATGGGAGGAGAAAACAGCCGAGGTAGAATTTGAGACGCATAATATCACTCCTCATAGGTTACTGTTATTATAGTATCCCTTGATATGGATATTATCAATATGTAAATTTGTATGTAGTATAATGTCGGGTGATATAAATGGGTCATTTTCGTCAACTCATGCAGGTACAAAACGCCGGTCGCGTGAAGTTACGTCTCAAGGAATTGATCGAGGAAAGACAAGGAACACGCAACGAATTAGCACGAACGATCGGTGCGCGTTTTGAGGTCATCGACAAGTGGTGTAAGGACGACGTCGAGAAACTTGATTTGGATGTCCTTGCGCGTATTTGTTATGTTTTAGGCTGTGATATAAGTGACATATTGCAGTATGAAAGACCTGAGGAGAATGAAGATAAGATGGATGGCGCGTGATGCGCGTCATACGTATTTTGTTAATACAGCGAAGGCTGGAAGTTTATTCTTGAGCGGGTGAAGACAATGGAAAAGTTCCACTCCGTTTATGAGACAAAGGATTACGGCAAGGTGACCCTCAAGCTGAGCGATACGATGGACAGGCTCGGCGTCAACCGAAATTTTCTCATGACGCACGCGCGCACGCAGTTCGGCGTCATCGACAAGTGGTACGACGGCCGCGTGGAGAAGATGGACCTCGACCTGCTGGCGCGCATCTGCTTTGTGCTGGACTGCGACATCGGGGACATACTGGAATACGAAAGACCGGCGAAGGACGGGGAAAAGCGGGGCGGCGCGTGATGCGCTGCCCCACATTTTTACTGCATTTTCCAATAGGTGCCTGCATAACAAAAGAATTTATGCGCATACATTTTGTTATATATCGCTTTTTATATCAGAGTTCAACATAATATGATATTATTTTTAATTGACATAGCACAATAAATTGCCTATAATACAGGTAAAGTTGTGAACCGCCCGGTGGGCGGAACAAAAAACTGTAGGAGGCGGTAACCATGAAAAGGTTCTTCGCAATCGCGCTGGCTGCGCTGCTGCTGCTGCTGCCCGTGATGGGCGCGATGGCCGAGGACGTCACGCTGACGATGGGCTCGTGGCGCGCGGACGACGTGGAGCAGATGAACCGGCTGCTATCGATCTACAAGGACAAGACGGGCGTGGAGATTCAGTTCCAGCCCACGACCCCGGCGGACTACAACGCGACGCTGCGCCTGCAGCTCGACGCGGGCACGGGCCCGGACCTGATGTACGCGCGCTCCTACGCGACGGGCGTGGAGCTGTTCGATCAGGGCTACTTCGCGGACTGCACGGACATTCCCGGCCTCATGGAAAACTTTACGCCCACCAATCTGGCCCCGTGGCAGACGGCGGACGGCAAGATGTTCGCCGTGCCGTTCGCGGCGGTGTCGCACGCGGTGTACTACAACAAGGACCTCTTCGCCAAGGAGGGCATCGAAATCCCCACGACCTTTGAGGAGCTGCTTGCCGTTTGTGAAAAGCTGCAGGCCGCGGGCATCACGCCCTTTGCCAACGGCGTCGCGGAGGAATGGGACATCCTCGAGTGCTTCTTCCTGGGCATGCTGCCCAACTACATCGGCGGGGCGCAGGAGCGCGTGAAGTACGAAGACGGCGAAAAGAAGCTGAACGACGAGGCGTTTGTCGCCGCGTTTACGGACCTCGCGGCCGTCTCCCCGTATCTGCCCAAGGGCTTTGAGGCGGTCAACTACAACGACAGCCAGATCCTGTTCGCCACCGGCAAGGCCGCCATGTTCATGGACGGCTCGTGGACGGCGGGCACCTATTCGGACGTCGGCTTCGAGTGGGGCGTCTTCGCGATGCCCGCGCGCGCGGGCGGCAAGACCGCGATCACCTTCCACCCGGACATGGCGATCACCATGAACACGCAGACGGCCCATCCCGAGGAGGCCCGGGCGTTCCTCGCGTGGCTGTGCACGGAGGAGGGCGTGAACGCCGCGGCGGCGAACCTGCCGGTCGGCTACTACCCGCTCATCAGCCTGCCCGTGACGCTCGAGGACGCGCACGCGGCGGAGTTCCTCGCGCTCAACGAGGGCAAGGAGACGGACGCGCGCTTCGTGTGGCCGAAGCTGATGGACCTGTACAGCCCGATGAACCAGGCGGTCATCAAGGTGCTCAAGGGCGACATCACCCCGCAGGAAGCGGCGGATCAGATGGCGGCGGAATACGATAAGCTCGCCAAGTAAGAAGGGAGCGGGGGCCGCGCCGGGAGGCTGCGGCCCCTTTCCCATTTAGGAGGGAACCGATATGACACAGCGAGCGCCTGCCCCGCGGCAGGCGGCCCGTCCCCGCTTCAGGGGCGGGTCGAGCCTGCGCCCCAGCGGGGCCTATTGGATGCTCTACCTGTTGCCCGCGCTGATCCTTTACGTCGTCTTCATGGCCTGGCCGCTGCTGGATTCCATCCGCCTGTCGCTGTACACCGGCAACCAGGGGAACCGGCAGTTCGTGGGGCTGCAAAACTACGTGCGCGTGTTCGGCGGGGGCGAGATGACGGAGCGCTACTTCGGGGCGTTTTTGCACACCTGGATGTTCTTCTTCATCCACATGCTGGTGCAGAACGTGCTGGGCATCCTCTTCGCGGTGATGCTCACCAACCGCACCATGCGCGGGCGCGGGGTGTATCAGACGATCATCTTCCTGCCCACGACGCTGGCCGTGCTGGTGACGGGCTACCTGTGGAAGCTGCTGCTCAGCCCCGTGTGGACGGGGGATATCCTGGAAAGTATCGGCCTGGGCTTCCTCGCGAAAGCGTGGCTCGGCCAGGAATCGACGGCGCTCGTGTGCGTGGCGCTGGTGTCGTGCTGGCAGTGGGTCGGCATCCCGACGATGATGTTCGTGGCCGCGTTGCAGGGCATCTCGGAGGAGCTGATCGAGGCGGCGTCCATTGAGGGCGCGCACGCCTGGCACCTGTTCTGGCACATCAAGCTGCCGCTGATCCGCCCGGTGGTGGGCATCGTGGCGATCCTCACGTTCGTCAACAACTTCAACGCCTTCGACGTGGTCTACGCCATGGAAAACGCCAACGGCGCGCCGAACTACGCGACCGACCTGATCGGCACGCTGTTCTACCGCGTGGGCATCGCGGGCCAGCACCCGGTGGCCATCCCGGACCCGGGGCTCGGCGCGGCCATCGCGACGATCACGTTCGTGATGCTGTCCGTCTTCGTGATCCCCACGCTCATCAAGACGCAGGGAGGGGAATGACATGGCTAGGAAAGAGAAATCCATGCGCGTGGCGAACCTGCACATCCCGTCCCACATCGTGCTGATCCTCTGGTCGATCCTCGCGCTCTTCCCGATCTGGGTGCTGGTGGTCAACTCCTTCAAGACGCGCTACACGATCTACTCCAACCCCTTCTGGCTGCCGGAGCAGTGGAACTTTTCCAACTATCAGTCGGTGCTGCAAAGCGGCGACTTTTTGGGGTACTTTAAGAACAGCCTGATCGTGGTGCTGCTGTCCATCGCGCTGGTGCTGGTGCTGGGGGCGCTGAGCTCCTACGCGCTCGCGCACTGGCGCTCCAGGGCGTCGGGCGCGCTCTACTTCTTCCTGATCGCGGGCATGATGCTGCCCATCAAGATCGCCTCCATCCGCCTGCTGGAGCTCGTGCGCCAGCTCGGATTGCTCAACACGATCTGGTCGCTGGTGCCGGTGTACGTGGCGATGGGCATTCCCATCTCGGTCTTCGTGCTCACGGCCTTCATGCGCACGGTGCCGGGCGAGCTGACGGAGTCGGGCTTCATGGACGGCGCGGGGCGCTTCAAGGTGTTCCTGCGCATCGTGCTGCCGCTGCTGCGCCCGGCGATGGCGACGGTGGCGATCTACAACCTCGTACCCTTCTGGAACGACCTGTGGTTCCCGCTGATCTTCATCAGCGACGAGCGCTCCAAGACGCTGCTGCTGGGCGTGACGCGCCTGTTCGGCCAGTACCAGACGGACTGGAGCAAGGTGCTGGCGGTGCTGACGCTCTCGGCCCTGCCGGTCATCGCCCTGTACCTGATGATGAGCAAGCAGTTCATCAAGGGGCTGACGGCGGGCGCGGTCAAGGGCTGAGCGCGCGCCCGATTGGGTTTTTCTTCTGCCCCTTGACGGGGACACAAAAAGTGCCTACAATAATATAGAAAACAAGCACACTCACGAAGGAAGGAAAAGCCCATGAAGGAAGAGACGAGCCCCTGCTGCGTGAACGAACAGCACGTGGCGGACGTGCGCGCGCGCATGATTTCGCCCGAGCGCTGCGAAGACCTCGCGGCTTTCTTCAAGATGCTCGGCGCGTCCTCGCGCGTGGGCATCCTGTACGCGCTCAGCGTGGAAAAGGAGATGTGTGTGGGCGACCTCGCCTCCCTGCTGGACATGGCGCAGCCCGCCGTGTCCAACCAGCTCAAGGCGCTCAAGCAGGCGCGGCTGGTCAAGAGCCGCCGCGACGGCAAGATGATCTTTTACTCCCTGGCGGACGAACACCCGGAGGGCATCATCCGCTACGGCCTGGAGCATCTGGAAGAGGAATAGATGGACGTGCAAAGGACGGCGCGCCCGTTTTCGGACGACGCGCTGCGGCTCATCGCGATGGCATCGATGCTGCTCGACCACGTCGGCGTCGCGCTGATGGAAAACGCGCTGGCGGTTCCCCTCATCGAGGCGGGCAGCGAGGAGCTGGGCAATCTCGTGCTCCTCGCGGACCTGCCGCTGCGCATGGCGGGGCGCGTCGCGTTTCCCATCTTCTGCTACCTGCTGGTGCAGGGCTTTTTGCATACGCGCAGCGCTGCAAGGTACGCTGCGCGTTTGGCTGTCTTCGCCGCGCTGTCCGAGGCGCCCTTTGACCTGATGGTCTTCGGCGGCCCGTCGGCGGAGGCGCAGAACGTCTACTTCACACTGACGATCGGGCTTGCGATGATGGGGGCGCTGCGCGCGATCGAGCGGGGGAAATTGAACGCGCGCCTTCGTCCCTGGGCGATGGCCGGGTGCGTGCTCGCGGCGATGGCGCTCTCACATCTCCTGCGCGCGGATTACGACGCGATGGGCATCGCGCTCATCGCCGCCTTGTACCTCGGCCGCGGGGACCGCCGCAGGCAGTGCGCCCTCTCCGCGCTCGCGTTCCTCGGCGCGTTTTTCGTGTACGGCCTTTGCACGGGGCAGATCTTTTCCGGCCCGGTGCTGGAGCTTTGCAGCCTGCCCGCGTTTTATCTGATTAAGCGCGGTGACGGCACGCGCCGGGGGCGCGCGCACCGTTACGCGCCGTACGTCTTTTACCCCGCGCACCTGCTCGCGCTCTACGCGCTGGTGCTTTTGATCCGCTGATCACACCGTCGACAGGAGGGCCGCCCATGAAGTGCACGATCAAGGACATCGCGCGTCTGGCGGGCGTGTCGCCCTCCACGGTCAGCCGCGTGATGTCCGGCTCCCCGCGCATCAGCGAGGAAACCCGCGCGCGCGTCGAGCGGATCATGCGCGAGGCGGGCTATCAGCCCAACCAGCTCGCCCGCCTGCTGGTGCAAAGGCGCAGCAACATCGTGGCGGCGGTGCTGCCCGCCGCGCCGGAGCGTTCGCTGGGCGAGCCGTTTTTCTTCGAGGTGCTGCGCGGCATCACCATGGCCGCGACGCGCGCGGGCTGCCACGTGCTGCTCTCGGCCGCGGGCCCGGAGGGCGACGCGGCCTGCGTGCGCGCGCTCGTGCAGGGCGGCATCGTCGGGGGCATCCTCCTGCTGCGCAGCCGCGAGGACGACGCGGCCGTGGCGGAATTGACCGCGCAGGGCTTTCCCTTCGCGCTGCTGGGGCACCCCGCGGGCGAGGACGCGGTCAACTGGGTGGACAACGACAACTTCGCGGCGGGCCGCGCGGCCGCCCGCCACCTGATCGACCGGGGGTGCGTGCGCCTTTGCTACTGCGGGCACTCGCCGGGCTTTCGCATGTCCGCGCTGCGGCTGTCCGGCTGCCAGGCTGCCGCGCGGGAGGCGGGGCTTGCGCCGCCGCGCGTCATCGAGCGGCCGAAGGGCTTGTTGGAGGCCGGGCCGGACGCGGCGGCGGGCCGCGTGGACGCGCAGGCCGTGCGCGCGCTGTTCGCGGGCGACGGCTGGCCGGGCGACAGGATACCGGGCGACGGGGTGCCGGGCGACGGGATGCCGGACGGGGTGGTGGCGGAAAACGACCTGGTCGCCGCGGAGCTGATGACCCTGCTGCGCGCGCTGCGACTGCGCGTGCCCGAGGACGTATCCATCGTCGGCTTCAACGACGCGCCGCTCGCGCAGCTGCTCAAGCCGCCGCTCACCAGCGTCAACCTCTGCCCGGAAGAGCTGGGCAGGCGCACCTGCGAGCTGCTGCTTAGCGCCATGGACGGCGATGCGCCCGGCGGCCGCCCGCAGGCTCCCCGCAGCGCGCTGGTGCCCTTCACGCTCGTCGAGCGGGAGAGCGTGCGAGGGGGAGACGGGCGTGAAGCGGGGCGCGATACGGGCGCGGAATAGGCGAGAGAAGAATCCAAAAAGACTTCGCAAAACCATACTTTTGCGAAGTCTTTGTTGTTTTGGACATAAACGGATGTGCGGCACGGGCAGAAACGCGTGGAGCGGAAGCGGTCGTTCGGAGGAGGCGGCGGGCACCGCTCGCGGCCCTGCCCGCCGCAGCACCGCATACCTGTCGGCCGCGTGGGTCAACGCGCGGAGCGGAAGCAGTCGTTCGGAGGAGGCTGCGGGCCCTGCCCGCCCGCCCGCGGCACTGCATGCCCGCCCGCCCGCGGCACTGCATGCCTGTCGGCCGCGTGCGAGAACGCGCGGAGCGGAAGCGGTCGTTCGGAGGAGGCTGCGGGCCCTGCCCGCCCGCTCGCCTGTCGGCCGCGGGCGAGAACGCGCGGAGCGGAAGCGGGCGTTCGGAGAAGGAAGCGGGCACCGCCCGCAGCCCGCCCGCTCAAGCCTCGCCCAGCCGTTCCAACTTTCCGTGGGTGACGAGGTAGCGCTCGTCGGCCAGGGCGAGCAGCGGGCCGTCGGCCTTCACGTTGTCCGTGTACATGGCGCGCACGGAAAAGTCGCCCAGCAGCTTGTGCAGGCGGCTGATCTTCTCCGCGGCGCGGCAGTTTTCGCCCTCCAGGCGGCCGGTCGAAAGGTCCACGCGCGTGGCGACCAGATGCAGCGCGCCCAGGCGCTCCGCGATAGGCGCCAGCATGAACTGCGGCGAGGCGGAGGCGATGACGAAGGGCAAATCGCGCGGGCGCTCCCCGAACCATTCCCCGACCTTTTCGAGCGTCCGGGGGTCCTCCCAGAAGTCGCGGGCGAGGGCCTCCCCATCGACGGCGGCGAGGAAGCGCAAAAAGACGCCCTTGCCGCGCGTGAAGTCCCAGGCCTTGATCGCCATCATCAGGCCCGCGAAGGCCTGCATCGGCAAAAAGCGCAGCAGCGAGGGCTTCCTGCGCACGCAGTAGAGCCAGAAATCGACGGTGGAATCCCCGTCGTAGATCGTGCCGTCAAAATCGTAAACGTCGATGCGCATCGGGTCACTCCTTTCGGGGGCGC
>JAEXCG010000074.1 GCA_023402355.1 Bacillota bacterium
TTGACATCCGTCTGTACCGGCGTTATTGTTGTAAGCAAGGCGGCATCGGACAAGCCGCTGCCGCCTCTTTAAATCTTGCTCTATTTTCACCGCTGTTTGGAGTTTACACAGGATTTGGGACGCACCCAAAACGCTAGCTTGACAGCCCCACCTGTCTGTTTTTTTACTGCTCGTCCTGCGTGCCTTCCGGCGGCAGCTCCGGAACCCGGTTGAGGATTTCCATGAACTCGTCGCCCGTGATCGTCTCCTTGTCCAGCAGGTACTTCGCCAGCTCGTGCAGCTTGGGCTTGTTGTCCTCCAGAATCTGCTTGGCCTGCGCGTGCGCGTTTCGGATGATCGAAACCACCTCCGCGTCCACCTTCGCCGCGGTGTCCGCCGAGCACATCAGCGCCGCGTCGCCGCCCAGATACGGGTTGTTCACCGTCTCCAGCGCGGTCATGTCGAACGTGTCGCTCATGCCCAGGCGCGTGATCATCGCGCGCGCCAGCTTGGTCGCCTGCTCGATGTCGTTGGAGGCGCCGGAGGTGACGGAGCCGAAGATCAACTCCTCGGCCGCGCGCCCGCCGGTAAACGTGGTGATCTTGTCGAGGATCTGCTCGCGCGTCATCAGCACCTGATCCTGATCGTCCACCTGCATGGTATAGCCCAGCGCGCCCGACGTGCGCGGCACGATGGTGATCTTGTGCACCGGCGCGGAGTGGTTCAGCTTGGCCGCGACCAGCGCGTGGCCGACCTCGTGATAGGAAACCGTCAGCTTGTCCTTCATGGAGATCACGGCGTTCTTGCGCTGGTAGCCCGCGATGACCGTCTCCACCGCTTCCTCCAGGTCCTGCTGCTCGACCAGCGCGCGGCCCGCCTTGACGGCGGCCAGCGCGCCCTCGTTGATGATGTTGGCCAACTCCGCGCCGGACGCGCCGGACGTGGCCCGCGCGATGGCGGTGAAGTTGACGTCCCGGCTCATCTTGACGGCGCGGGCGTGCACCCGCAAAATCGCCTCGCGCCCCTGCAGGTCCGGCAGCTCGACGGGCACGCGTCGGTCGAAACGGCCCGGCCGCAGCAGCGCCTTGTCCAGCGATTCCGGACGGTTGGTCGCCGCGAGGATGACGACGCCCTTGCCCGCGTCAAAGCCGTCCATCTCGGTCAGCAGCTGGTTGAGCGTCTGCTCGCGCTCGTCGTTGCCGCCCATGGGGCCGGAATCGCGCTTTTTGCCGATGGCGTCGATCTCGTCGATGAAGACGATGCAGGGCGCCTTTTCGCCCGCCTGCTTGAACAGGTCGCGCACGCGCGCCGCGCCCATGCCGACGAACATCTCCACGAATTCAGAGCCGGAGATCGAGAAGAAGGGCACCTTCGCCTCGCCCGCGACCGCCTGCGCCAGCAGCGTCTTGCCGGTGCCCGGAGGGCCCACCAGCAGCGCGCCCTTGGGCAGCTTCGCGCCGATTTCCTTGTACTTCTCGGGCTGGTGCAGGAAGTCCACGATCTCGGTGAGCGCTTCCTTCGCCTCGTCCTGCCCCGCCACGTCGCTGAACGTCTTGCCCGTCTGGGCCGCGACGTAGACCTTGGCGTTGGACTTTCCAAAGCTCATGGTGTTTCCGCCCATGCGCTTGGACATCTGCTTGAACAGGAACTGCCCCAGCACCCAGAAGATCAGGATCGGGAACACCCACGAGAGCAGGAAGCTCAGCAGCGGGGACATCTCCTCCTGCACGACGCGTCCGTACTTGACGTTCGCGTCGTTGAGGCGGTCGACGAGCTTCTCGTCCTCCATGCGTCCCGTCACGTAGATCTTGCGGCTCGTCTCGTCCGAAGAGGAGAAAGCGATCTGCGTCTCGTCCACCTGCACCTCGCCGACCTTGCCGTCCTGCAGCATCGTGAGGAAGGTGGAATAGTCCACCTGTTCGATGTTGCGCTGGGAGAGCATCGGCACCAGCGTGGCGTTGAGGAGCATGATGACGACGAGAACGATCAGGTAGTAGTAAATCAGGGGTTTTTTAGGGTTTTTGACGTCGTTCATGCGATGTATCACCCTTTCTGCGGCAAAGCCGCCGTGCATTCTTCGCTCGTATGGCTGTTATTATAGTAGAAGCAGCGCCGCGCGTCAATCGGCACTGCTCCAAATGTCGATTTCCCTTCACACAATGTCGAACCGGTTACTTGTAAACGGGTATGAACAATTCCTGTCCGACGTAGATGAGGTGGACGTCCCGGATGTGGTTCAGGTCCGCGATCGCCCGGACGCTCGTGCCGTATCGTGTGGCGATGCGGGAAAGCGTATCGCCCCTTTTCACGATATAGGAAATCGTGTGCATCGGGATACAGGTGCACGTATACGAGGGCGCCGGCGTGCGCGTCGGCTTGGGCGTGCGCGTCGGCCCGGGCGTCGTCGTAGGGCTCGGCGTCGCCGTAGGGCCCGGCGTCCCGGTAGGCCCGGGTGTCGCGGTCGGCCCGGGCGTCGCGGTCGGCTCCGTCCCGCCGAGGAACATCAGGGGCGTGAAGTGATCCAGATCGACGTTTCCGGAAATGCCGGGAATCTGCCCGCGGTCCGAATACTGCCAGCCCGCCCACACGTCCCATTTGCCGTTGGGCTCCGGGGAATCGACGCCGTAGTTGGCGACCCACAGCGGATACTTCGTAAGCCGCTCGTCCCACAGCGCGCGCGCCGCCCAGGCGTCGGAATAGATGACCATTTCCTTGCCGGTCAGCCGCTCCGTCTCCTCCAGGAACGCGAGCACGATGTCGTTCGCCTCGCTGTCGCTAAGGCCGCTCGCGCGCTCAAAGTCCACGGCCAGCCTGCAATCGGGCTGTGTGCCCTCGATCGTCTCCGCAAAGAAGCGCGCCTGTTCCCGCGCCTCCTCCTGCGAACGGGCGGTCATGAAGTGGTAAAAGCCGATCTTGAAGCCCTGCGCCTTGAACCCGGCATAGTTTCGCCGAAAACGCGTGTCAATAATCGTGCTTCCTTCGCTGGAACGGATATAAACGACCTGCACGTCCGATTCGCGCACCCGCGCGAAGTCGATTTCGCCCTGCCACACGCTCACGTCGATGCCGGGCAGAATCTCCCCCGCGGGCGGAAAGGCATCCCCCGCGCCCAGGCAGGGCCAGGCCGCCAGCGTCAGGAGCAGCAGCAGCGCCCCGATTTTCTTCATCAATGCAAAGCACCCCCTCATCCGCAGCGTATGCCGAGGACGGCGAAGGGGTGCGGCCGGTCACAGGGCGCTTGAAATCATGTTCAGGAGCAGCAGCGCAAGCACGATGAGCAGCATCGCGCGTACCACGCGCTCGCCGCCCCGAATCGCCAGATGCGCGCCCGCGAGGTTTCCGAGCAGGCCGAACGCGGCCGCCGGCAGGCCCAGCAAAAAGAGGATGTTGCCCGCGACGATCTGCGTCGCGAGCGAGGCGACGTTGCTCGCAAGGTTGACCACCTTGGCGGTGCCGCTGGCGGTCACGGCCTCCATGCCCACGATCAGGGTGAAGAGCAGGATGAGGAACGTGCCCGTTCCCGGCCCGACCAGCCCGTCGTAAAGGCCGACGGCAAAGCCGATGGCCCCACAGACCGGAAGCCGAAAGCGGCCCGGCAGGGAAAACCGCGCGCGAAGCTCGCCCCTTCGCAGCAGCACCACCGCCGCGACGATCGGGATGACCACGACCATCATGCGCACGACGAAGCCGTCCGGCAGCGCGTTAAAGATCATCGTGCCCAGCCAGGAGCCCGGCAGGGCCAGCGCCGCCGCGGCGAGCGCGCAGGGCGCGTCCATCCGTCCGCTTTTCTTGTAGCGGGCCGTGGCCGCGGCCGTTCCGATGGCGGCGGACAGCTTGTTGGTGCCGATGGCGACGTGCGCGGGCAGGCCGGTCGCCAGATACGCGGGGATCGAGATCAGCCCGCCCCCGCCGGCGATGGCGTCGATGAGGCCCGCCAGAAAGCACAGCGGGCAGACGATCAGCAGCATCGTGGGCGTGACGCGCATGGAACCGTCCTTCTTTCTTCTTTGGGATATTTGAGAAAATGCGAAGCGGGAGGCCGCCGCCTCCCGCGCAAAGCACTTCAATGAAAAAGTTTAGGCGCGTTCCCTGTCCGCGTCCGTCACGAACGCGCGGTAAATGGCGCGCACCGCGTTTTCAAAGTCCAGATTGTCCACGCCCACGATGATGTTCAGCTCGCTGGAGCCCTGATCGATCATGCGCACGTTGATGCCCGCTCGCTGCAGCGCGTTGAACAGCTTGGCCGACGTGCCCTTCGAGCGAACCATGCCGCGGCCCACCGTCGCGATGAGCGCCAGGCCGGAGTGAATTTCCACGGAATCCGGATCGGTCAGCTCGTAGATGCGGTGCACGAGCTGGTCGCGCTTGCCGTCGAGCATGCGCTCGTGGCAGACGACGCACATCGTGTCGATGCCCGTCGGCAAGTGCTCAAAGGAGATGCCGTTCTCCTCCACCGCCTGCAATACCCGGCGGCCAAAGCCCAGCTCCGCGTTCATCATCGCCTTCTCTACGGCGACGATCGCAAAATCCTTGTGGCCCGCGATGCCGGTGATCACGTAATCGTTGTCCATGTCTTCGGCGTCGTGCGAAATCAGCGTGCCCGGTTCGTCCGGCGCGTTGGTGTTGCGGATGTTCGTGGGGATGCCCGCCATGCGCACGGGAAAGATCGCGTCCTCGTGCAGCACGCTTGCGCCCATGTACGAGAGCTCCCGCAGCTCCCTGTACGTCACGTGCCGGATCGGCCGCGGGTTTCGGACGATGCGCGGGTCGGCCATCAGGCAGCCCGACACGTCCGTCCAGTTCTCGTACAGGTCCGCGTGCACCGCGCGCGCGACGATCGCGCCCGAAATGTCGCTGCCCCCGCGCGAGAAGGTGTGCACCGTACCGTCGGGCATGCGGCCGTAAAAGCCCGGCACCACCGCGTAGGGGTGCGCCTTCAGCAGCCTGGAAAGCGCGTCCTGCGTGGCGTTCTGGTCGAGCTTTCCCTCCTCGTCAAAGAGGATGCCGTCCGCCGCGTCCACGAAGTCCCATCCCAGATAGTCCGCGAGCAGAATGCCGTTTAAGTATTCGCCCCGGCTGGCCGCGTAGTCCGGCTGCGCGCTCGTGCGGATGCCCTCGCGGATCTCCAGCAGGCGCTCCTCCAGCGGCGTATCCAGGCCCAGCTCGCGCGCAATGTCGCGGTACCTGCCCGCGATCGTTTCAAACAGGCCGTCAAAGTCCTCGCCGGCGCGCGCGAGGCGATGGCATTCGTACAGCATATCGGTGATCTTCTTGTCCTGGGGCATGCGCTTGCCCGGCGCGGAGGGCACGACGTAATGGCGCGCCGGATCGCTCAGGAGGATTTCTTTCACCTTAGAAAACTGGCCCGCATCGGCCAGGGAACTGCCGCCAAATTTGGATACCTTAATCTCCATACGGAATCCCTCCGTTATTCCATAATGCCAACCCCGACTAATGCACCATTGTAATGGAACAAAGCGCAAAAATCAATACAATGCCGCATATCCAGCGCAAAAAACGGCGAATTTCTGCGAAACACGCCGTCTTTTTAGACGCTTTGGGCAGACATCGTTCGCTTCATCGTATGCCGCTTTGGGGATGGGGGTGCGCCTCCCACTCCTCCCGCAGGACGGCCATGCGCAGGATGTCCCGGTAGGCGCCGCGCGAGAACTCGTGCGCGCGGAGCACGCCCTCCTGCACGAAGCCGCAGGCGCTGTAGCAGCGGACGGCCCGCTCGTTTTCCGCGAACACCTCCAGCCCGATCCTGTGCAGGTTCAGGCTTTCAAAGCCGAAGCGCAGCATGAGCGAAAGCGCCTCCCGCCCAAAGCCCTGGCCCCGCGCATCCTCCCTGGCCAGCACCATGCCCAGCTCCGCGTAGCGGTTGACAGGATGCACGAACAGGAAATCGATCTGGCCGAGGTACGCGCCGTCCTCGCGCCTGGCGACGATGAAATGATAGCCGTCAGCCTTGCCCGAAAGGATGTTTTGCATGTACTGCTCGGTTTGCAGCGCCGTATGCGGCGCGAGAAACGCGCCCGACAGATAGCGCGTCGTCTCGGGGTCGTTCACCCAGGCGCGGATCGCCGGAAAGTCCTCCTCGCGGTATTCGCGCAGCATGACCCGCTCGCCCAGAACGTGCGGCATCTCTCCACCCACTTTCATTTGCTTCACCCGCGGATTAGTCTTGTCCTGCCAGGCGCAATTCATCCGCGCGGTTTTGAGCATCATAACACGCAAAGCTTCGCGGCGCAAGGCGGACGGCGGCAAAAAAGCGAAGGGCCTCCTTTTTCGGGAGACCCTTCGTTCTTTGTCTGCTCACTTGACGTCCGACGTGATGGAGTGCAGCGCGGTCTGAAGCGCTTCCTTGACCTCCGCGTCCGCCTCGATGGAAACCTGATGGCTCACGTGCATGCGCGTGCGCGGGTCCTTCATCTCGCCCATCGCCTTGGCCGTCGCCAGGCGAATCTGCCTGTCGGGCGAGTGCAGCAGGGAAACCAGCGCGTTCACGGCCGGCTCGCCGCCGACCTTGCCCAGACCGCCGATGGCCGCCACCGCCGTCTCCAGATGCTTGTCTTCCGCGAGCTGCGCCAGCTTTTCCGCGTTTTTCTTCTCGACGAGATGCTCTACCTTGTTTGCACTGTTGCCAAACATTTCAAAGACCTCCATGCTCAATTTACCGCGATCTCCGCGTTGTACCGTTAGTTAGATTGTATTCCAAAGCAACTAATTCGTCAACGCCCATCTTCTGCCGGTCAGTCGCGTCAATCGTAGTGCAGCGCTTCGATCGGGCGCAGCTTGGAAGCCTTGCTCGCGGGGTACAGGCCGAAGATGATGCCGACCGCCATCGAGAAGCCCACGGCCAGCTGCACCACGCCCGGAGACATGGTAAGCGTCATGGAGAGCACGCCCTCCAGCACGTCCATCAGCAGCGCGCCGAACACGAGGCCCAGCAGGCCGCCGAGGCCGGAGATGACGATCGCCTCGATCAGGAATTGCAGCAGGATGTTGCGCCGCTTGGCCCCGATGGCCTTGCGTATGCCGATTTCCCGCGTGCGCTCGGTGACGGAAACGAGCATGATGTTCATGATGCCGATGCCGCCGACCAGCAGCGAGATGCCCGCGATGCCGCCCAGCATGAGCGTAAGCGTGCTCGTCGTCTCGTCCACGGCGGAAAGCATCTCGCTTTGGTTCATGACCGAATAGGAGCTCTCGTTCTGATAGCGCTTGTACAGGTAGCTTTCGATGTACTCCTGGGCCGCGTCCACGCTCGCCGCGTCCGTCGCGGAGATGCTGATGGAGGAGATGCTGGTGCTCTCCAGCATGCGCTGGGCCAGCGTAAAGGGAATGATGACCACCTCGTCCGAGGAGGAGCCGCCGGAGCTGCCCTTGCTTTCCAGCACGCCGACGATTTTGAACTGCCGGCCGCTGATGGACAGGGTATTGCCCACCACGTTCGTCGTGCCGAAGAGGTCGTCCGCGATGTCCACGCCTACGACGCAGACCGCGCTGCGGTTGTCCACGTCCGCCTGAATGATGTAGCGGCCCTCCGCCACGCCCTGATTGCGGATGTCCTTGTAGGAGGGAAGCACGCCCATGATGGAGGTGGTGGTATTGTTGCTGCCCGCCTTCACCGTGAGGTTCCCGCTGACCGTCGGGGAGACCGAGGCGATCGCGTCGCTGTCCTCCCAGGAGAGCACGTCGTCCATCTTGAGGATGACCGTGCCGCGCTGCGAGCTGCCCCCGCCAAAGCCGGGGAAGCCGCCGAAGCCGCCGCGCCTGCCGGTGGAGCGGGTCTGTATGGAAACCGTCAAAAGGTTCGTGCCCATGCTTTGAATCGATTCGCTGACCGAGGCGGTGGTGCCCTGGCCGATGGCGATGAGCACGACCACCGACATGACGCCGATGATGACGCCGAGCATCGTCAGGCAGGCGCGCACCTTGTTGGCCTTGATGGCCTTAAAGGCCATGGAGATGGTTTGAACGAGCATCATATGACCACCTCGCCTTCGTGCGCGGGCTCAAGCACCCGCCCGTCGTGGATGTGGATGCTGCGCGGGGCCTGCGAGGCGATGGCCGGGTCGTGCGTGATGAGCACGATGGTATTGCCCGCCGCGTGCAGCTCGTGGAACATGCGCATGATCTCCGCGCCCGTCTTGGAATCGAGGTTGCCCGTGGGCTCGTCCGCGAGGATCAGCGAGGGCTTCGTCACCAGCGCCCGGGCGATCGCCACGCGCTGCTGCTGGCCGCCGGAAAGCTCCGTGGGCCTGTGATCCATGCGCTCCAGAAGCCCCACGCGGTCGAGCACCTCCTCGCTCAGCTTGTGCCGCCTGCCCGCGCCCATGCCCTGATACACGAGCGGCAGCTCCACGTTTTCCTGCGCCGTCATCTTGGACAGCAGGTTGAACTGCTGAAAGACGAAGCCGATCTTCTTGTTGCGGATGACCGCGAGCTCATCCTCCGTGTAGTCGTTGATTTCCTGTCCGTCGAACAGGTAGGTTCCCTCGTCGGCCATGTCCAAGCAGCCGATGATGTTCATCAGCGTCGATTTGCCGGAGCCGGACGGGCCGATGATGGAGACGAACTCGTGCGGTTGGATGGAAATGTCCACGCCGTCCAGGGCGCTTACGACGTTGTCGCCCATCCGGTACTCCTTTCGCACGCCACGCATCTGGATCATGTTACACTTCTCCTCTCATCAAAACCCGCCCGGCATGCCGGCGGGCATGCCGCCGCCCATGCCGCCGTTGCTTCCGCCCCGGCTGCCGCTGTCGCCGCCCCGGCTGCCGCCCGTGGAGCCGCTGGGCATCATCGTCATGCCGCCGAGGTTCACCGTCGTGCTGCCGGAGGAGGAGGAGCTGGTGCTCTCGTAGAGCACGGCCTGGCCTTCTTCCAGCCCTGAAAGGATTTGCGCGTAGTCGTCGTTCATGAGGCCGACCTCGACCGTCTGATAGCTGCCCGTCAGGCCGCCGGAGGACGTCAGCACGCAATACTGGTCGTTCATCGTCATCAGCGCCTCGACCGGGATGTAAAGCGCGTCGTCCACGTGCGCGACCTGCACCTCGCCCGTCGCGTTCATGCCCGCCTTGATGCCCGTGCCCGCCGCGTCGAAGGAGAGCTTCACGTCGTAGGTGGTGACGCCGCTCTCGCCGGAGCCGACCGGCGCGACCTTTTCCACCACGCCCTCGACCTCAAGATCGGTCAGCGCGTCCACGGTGATGACGACCTTCTGCCCCGGCTCGACGGAGACGACGTCCAGCTCGTCGACCGCGATGGTCAGCGTCATGTCCTCGCCCTGCAAAATCGAGAGCAGCGCGGAACCGGAGGTCACGTCGTCGCCGACGTCGATGTCTTCGATGGAGGCGAT
>JAEXCG010000075.1 GCA_023402355.1 Bacillota bacterium
CAGCCGGAGCGCCTGCGCGCCCGGCGAATACTTAAATAAAAAGGGGCGCCTCTGCGCGTGCAGAGGTGCCCCGAACAACCCGAAAGATGCGCGTAAACGGCGTTACGGCGCTTTCATGGCGGACGAAACACGTGCAGGCACAAAAATCTCGCGCGTGCGATTTGCGGCAGCGAGCAAACGAACCTTTGCAAATCCGAACATTTCATCCGCCTCCTTTGCTTTCATCTTTTGCTGTTTTTGACAGCCGACGTAACCTAGCATACAGGCCTGGCAGGAAATTGTCAAGCCTTTTTGTGTTCTTTTTTTAAAATCTGGTGTGTGCGCGGCGCGGCGGGGGAGAAATCGCGCTTGTGCGGCCGCGCGGGCCGTGCTACAATGGACGAAAACACGAAATCTACGGATGAAAGGATGATTTTCTGTGCTGCTGATTCAAGGAGGCATGGTGCACGACGCGGTGCGGCGCGAGCCCTACGCCGCGGACGTGCTGATAAAGGACGGAAAGATCGAGCGCATCGCGCCCGGCATCGTCTGCGAGGGGGCGGAAATCTTCGACGCCGCGGGCCTTCAGGTGTATCCGGGCTTTGTGGAGGCGCACGGCCACAGCGGGCTGGACGGCTACGGCATCGGCTACGAGGGCCAGGACTACAACGAGATGGGCGACATCCTCTCGCCGCAGCTTCGCGCGATCGACGCCATTCAGCCCATGGACTTCGCGCTGAAGGAGGCGCGCGAGGCGGGCGTCACCTGCATGTGCGTGGGCCCGGGCAGCGCCAACGTGCTGGGCGGCACCTTCGCGGCGATCAAGCCCTGGGGCGTGCGCGTGGAGAACATGCTGGTCAAGGCGGAGGTCGCCATGAAGTGCGCATTCGGCGAAAACCCCAAGCGCTGCTACCGCGAAAAGGGCAACTCGTGCCGCATGTCCACGGCGGCGAAGCTGCGCGAAATGCTCTTTAAGGCCCGCGAGTACGACCGCAAAATTCGAGCGGCGGGGGACGACGAGAGCAAGCTGCCGCCCTTCGACATGAAGCTGAACGCGCTGCTGCCCGTGATCCGGGGCGAGATGCCGCTCAAGGCGCACGCGCACCAGGCGGACGACCTGTTCACGGCCCTTCGCATCGCCCGGGAGTTCGGGGTCGGCATCACGCTGGAGCACTGCACCGAGGGGCACCTGGTCGCAAAGGAGCTGGCGGCGGAGCACGTGCCCATGGCGGTCGGCCCCTCGCTGGGGCATGCGACGAAGTTCGAGCTGCGCAACAAGACCTGGGAGACGCCGGGCATTTTGAGCCGGGCGGGCTGCCAGGTGTCCATCATCACCGATTCGCCGGTCATCCCGCAAAAGTACCTGCCGCTGTGCGCGGGCTTTGCGGTGCAGTCGGGCATGGACCCGTTCGAGGCGCTGCGGGCGATCACGATCAACCCCGCGCGCCACATCGGCGTGGCGGACCGGCTGGGCTCGCTGGAGGTCGGCAAGGACGCGGACGTGGTCGTGACGGACGGCTCGCCCTTTGAAATCGCCACGAAGGTCGCGGCCGTGTTCATCGACGGCTGCCGCGTGAGCGCGTAAGGGCGCCGGGTTGTACTGAAAAGATCAAAAAGTGCGAGCGGGGGGTGGCCTCCGCTCGCGCTTCGGCCTGTTGACCCATATCCATCCGGCGGGCGCGCTCGCCCGAAACAGGTGCAGGATCGTCTTTGCGATGCCCAAAGAGAGCAGACCCTGTCAGGAAACACCGCCGAAAGAGAAGGGGGAAGCACCATGATTCAGTTGACTACGCCCAGATTGATTATCCGTGATCACCGCCTTGAAGATTTGGCGGCATATCATGAGCTGCTCTCAAACCCCACTGTCATGTTCAGACACAGCGAAACATCGCGATCTTTAGAGCAATCCAGAGAGCGCCTGTACCAGTCTATTGAGCAAATGGATCTCCCTCAAAGAAAGCTTTACTATTTTTGCATAGAAGACAGGCTCTCTTCCGAGTTTATCGGGGAAATTGGTTACGGCGTCAATCGGTTTACCGATTTAGGCAAGCTTGTGGGGGTCGGTTATTTCATTCATGATCGATACTGGGGAAAGGGTTATACCACCGAGGCGCTGCGCGAGGTCATCCGATTTGCATTTGAAGAAAACGACGTGTATCGCTTTGAAGCCGGATGTCTGAAAGAAAACATCCCTTCTGAGCGTGTCATGCAAAAATGCGGCTTTACAAAGGAAGCTGATTTAAAAGAATATCAGTGGCACGACGGCAAACTCAAAGATCGCGTTTTGTATAGATTGCTCCGTTCGGAATGGCTTGAAAATCGTTAACTTTTTCTTCTTGACTTTTTCTGTCTGGCGTCCTGGCTTCCATAGGGGGCGTTTTGCCTCGGCGCGGGGCGAACGCCGCTTGGCCGCGCCGCTTTTCTCCTTCGCCGGACGTCGAGCCTCCTCCTGTACAGGACGCCCGCGCCCGAAAGAAAACGGCGGTTCTCCCTTTCATCCGTCCTCGCGCGTCCAAACGGGCTGCCGCGCCGGATTTTTCCGGCCCGGCGGCCCCTTTTTGTTTTTTGGCGTAATACGCCGGGGCGAGAGCGCGTACAATCCCCGTGAAGAGAGGGAAAGGCGGGAAAGGCATGACGGACCTGGAATTATTCGCGCGTACCATTCAGTGCGAGGCGGGTGGTGAGGGCGAAAACGGCATGAAGGGCGTCGCCGGCGTCATCATGAACCGCGTGAACATCACCTATGGGGAATACGGGCGGGTCGTGAACACGATCCGCGACGCGGTCTACCAGACCGGGCAGTTCAACTGCGCGCGCACGACGCTGGGGGGACAGCAAAACCTTCAGAACATCTACAACATGCGTCCGGAGCAGATTCATTACGACATCGCGAACTGGGCCATCGCGGGCAACCGGTTGGCGGGTCTGGGCTTTGCGCTGTGGTTTTTCAACCCCTATTCGCCCACCTGCCGGCCCAATTTCCCCTCGGCGGTGGGCGCGTTTACGCTGCGCATCGGCGACCACTGCTTTTACAGCCCGACCGACGCCTATGCCCAGACCTGAGGAAGCCGGGGGCTTCCCAAAATGACGAGGAGGAATGGTTATGCAGCAGAATGGAACGACAACGGGAAACACGCCGCGCACGGACCTTACCAGCGACATGGATTTCAACGTGCCGGCGCAGGACCTCGACACGCCCGGCCTGCAGGGCTCGATTCAGCAGATTCTGGCCGACAACATCGGCAACTTCGTCGTGTGCGAGTTTCTCATCGGCACGCAGAACATGACGGAGCGCAGCGGCGTGCTCTATTCCGTGGGCACGGGCTTCGTGGTGCTCTTCGAGGAGCTGACGCGCACCTACGTCGTGTGCGACATCTTCTCGATCAAGTTCGTCACCTTCTACCTGCCCGGCATGCGCCCGCAGACCGTGCAGAACACCGCCCAGCCCGCGCAGCCCACGTTCGCGACGCGCCCCAGGGGCAGAAAATAAGCCGTCTCTTCGCGGAGGCCGTCCAAACGGGCGGCCTTTTCGCGTGGCGGCTTAGGGGCCGTCAGGTCGCCCTGCTGCGCATAAGGGCGCACACTTCGTCCAGGTCGAAATGGCCCGAGACGAGGTGCACGTCGTGCGCCGCGCCGTCGAAGCAGCCGTGCTTCTTTTCGAGCATCGCGGCGACGGGGGCGGGCAGGCTTCCGTGCATGCGCCGGGCAAATCTTTCCTTGATGACGTCAAGGTCCGCGGTCACGAGGATGCGGAATGCGCCCTCCGGCAGAAGGTTTAAATGCTCCATTTCGGAGACGACGTAGACGACGTGCCCGCCCGTCTCGGCTTCCTTTAGCTTTTCGCGAAAGAGCCTTTGCGCGTCCGCCTCGCTCTTGGCAAGGCGCAGGTAGTCCTTGCCCGTGTAGACCTGCGCGCCGAGCGCCCGCTTCAGCCCGTCCGCGAGCGTGGACTTTCCGGTGCAGCTCTCGCCGATAATGCCGATCACCATGTTTCTCCCTCCGATTCATCCGTCCTGACGCGCCAGTATCCGTGGGCGTCGCGGTTCAAAAGCTGTTCCCCGACCAGGTCCCGGCGAAGGGTGCAGAAGTCGTCGTGGAAATCCGCAAGGATGAGGTTCACTTCCCGCTCCGAATAGACCCTGTCGAACGCGAAGGCCTGCGTAATCACCTCCAGCACGATGCGTTTCTTCTTGAGCTGGGCGGGAATCGATTGGAGCTTTCCGTACTCGAAGAACGCTTCGATCACCCTTTGCCTGTATTCGGCGTCCCGCTGCCGCTGCAGGTCGAGCTCGTCGGGGGCCTCCTGCAAAATGTCGAGCATGCTCGTCGCAAACAGCTCCCTGCGCAGCGAATACATCGTGTAGTACTGGCTCTTATAGGAGGTCACGGCCCCGGCGTCGGATAGTTTTTTTAAATGAAAGGAAACCGTGGGGGCCGAGATGCCCAGCCGCTCCGCCAGCCGTTCCACGTACATGTCCTCCATCGCGAGGGACTTCAAGATTTGCAGCCGCGACTTGTCGGCCAGGCACTTGAACAGGCGGACGGCCTCTGCCTCGCTCATCTCGCACCCTCCTCCATCGCGGTGAACGCCGCTTTGACCTCCTCGACGGTCTCCAGCTTAAGCTTTTCGATCGCCATCTTTTCCGCGTCTCCGTGCCGCTTTGCCCGCTCGTAGGCCGCCGCCCAGCTCTGTGGGATTTGGCCGGTTTTTAGCAGGAAGAAGCGGCTCGCCGCCTCCGCGTCCCCCTCGCAGGTCCTTTGCGCGACGGCAAAAAGGGTGCGGCAAATGTCGTAGACGTTCGCCCTGACCTTTTCAAAGTTCGCCTCGTCGCCGCGCTCATCCGTAAGGAGCGCTTGCCGCCGCTCCTTGCAGAGCGCGATTTGGCCGTCCAGCCACGCGGCAAACGCTTTTTGTTTCATCTCCGTCATCTTTTTACCTCCACTTTGCCATATCCCACCAGGTCGAGATGACTGGCTGCCTTGTTTTTTCCGCCGAACAGGTCGTTCGCGCCCACGGCGATGTGGAATGTTCCGGCCATCTTTTCGTCCAGAACCGTATAGCCGCACAGGGTCTTCACGTTTGGGTTCATGCCGATGCCTAGCTCGCAGACGACGCGGTTTTGCGCAGGCTGCTCTGCAAAGTACCGCGCGGCCTCTGGATCGCTGCCGCCGCAGATTTTGCCGCCTTGAACTTGCAGGGTAACGCCGTCGTACCTCGCGCCGTCCAGGTAGAGAGGATCGAAGAAAACGCTGCCCTGCGTTTTTTCCTCGACCGGGGCGATGTAGATTTCCCCGCAGGGCAAATCCCCGTCCCCGGCGTCGATATGCCACGTCCGCCCGGACAGATTAAGTCGGAGTACGCAGTCCCTTCCGGTGTGAACGGTTACCTCGTCCACGCCGGCAAATCGCTCGATTTTTTCCATGCAGGCGTCCCGAACGGCCGGGTAGTCGATGTCGTAGGCGCTCGTCATGCGCAGGATATAGTCCTGCGGATTGAGCCCGGACCCGGCGGCATTGGCCTGCGTGGGCAATCTGATCTGCGTAAACCGCCGACACGCCGCCAGATTGCCGAACAGCCGGGCCATGTAGCGTCGATAGCGCTGATAAGGTTCCGGCGCAATCTCGTGTCCCAGGACGACGGGCTGATAGGCAAACACGTCGAGCACCGCGTCGAAGCCCGTAAGCAGATGAAAGTAGCGCTCGTCAAAGCACCCCTCCTTTGCGGCGGAAAAGAGGCGGCTGTTGACCGTGCGGGACTGCTGCAGCAGGACGGGGGAAGCGCCCAGCGACGAGACCGCGATCATAAAGCGATGGGCGATTTCCAGGTCGGCATCCTCGCCCCAGAAATGGACGAGGATCATCTCTCCGGCGCAAACGCCGCTGGCCTTTACGAGCCTCGTCACCCTATCCTGATTCATGTCCTCCCCTCCGATCATGAGAATGATTATACATCTGCCGTATTAAAAAATCAACTTCATTTTGATCAATATAAAATTAAATCGCGGAATAAAGCGACGACCGCCGCGCACGTTTTCCCGTTCCTGCATTTTTTACGCTTTCTGCGCGCAAACGCTTGACAGAAAATGCAGCAGATCGTACAATAAATACGCATATGTAAACGTTTTCATATTCGGAGGAAGCACATGAAGGACGGGGAAGGAAAGGTGACCATCCGGGACGTCGCGCGGCGGGCGGGGGTTTCGATCGCGACGGTCTCCCGGCACATGAACCGTTCGGGCTACGTGGACCCGCAGACGGCGGCGGCGGTGGACGCGGCGGTGCGGGAGACGGGGTACGCGCCCAGCATGGCGGCGCAGGGGATGCGCAGCGGGCGCACCCGGATGCTGCTGCTCGTCGTGCCGGACATCGAGAACCCCTTTTACGCGCTCATCGCGCGCGAGGCGCAGCGCCTTGCGAAGGAGCGCGGCTACGCGCTGGTGCTCTACGACTCGCGGGAGGGGCGCGAGGAGCTGCCCGCCGTGCGCCTGGCCCAGCAGATGTACGCCAGCGGCATCCTGCTGGGGTCCATCGACGTCAGCCCGCAGGTTACGGAGGCGCTTGCCCAGTCGGGCATCCCGCTCGTGGGGCTGAACGCCTACGCGCGCTGCCCGTTCGACACGGTGCACGTGCAGGGCAGCCGGGGCACGTATCTGGCGGCGAGCCACCTGCTCGCGCTGGGGCACCGCGAGATCGCCTTTGCGGGCGGCGCGCCCGGCTCCACGATCGAGCGCAGCCGTCTGGACGGCTACCGCCTGGCGCTGCGGGAGGCGGGCATCCCGCCCCGCGCGCGGGACGTGCTGGAGGCGGGCTTTTCGCAGGAGGCCGGGTATCAGGCGGGCGTGTACTTTTCGCGCCTTTCCCCGATGCCCACGGCCATCTGCTGCGCGAACGACCAGATCGCCCTGGGCGTCCTGCGCGCGCTGCGCGAGGCGGGCGTGCCCGTGCCGGAGCGCGTGTCCGTGACCGGCATGGACGACATCCCCTACGCCCGCGTCTCCGGCCCCGCGCTCACGACCGTCACGAACGACGGGGCGGCCTTCGCGCAAAAGGGCATGCGCCTGCTGTTTGAGCGCATCGAGGGCGGCTACGCGGGCGAACCCAGAGAAGAGAGCGTCTCGCACGAGCTTGTCGTGCGCGCATCCACCGCCGCGCCGGAAGGCGAACTGAAGAGGAGGAGACCTTATGTCCATACCGTCTGATTACGTCGAGCGCTGCTACGCCGGGTGGCTGGGCAAGATCGTGGGCGTGCGCCTGGGCGCGCCCATCGAGGGCTGGACCTACGAAAAGATTCGCCGCGTGCTGGGCGACGAGGTGTACGACTACATCGTCGATTATAACGACTTCGCCGCGGACGACGACACCAACGGCCCGATGTTCTTCCTTCGGGCGATGGAGGACTTCTGCTGCTCCGAGGAGCTGACCGCCGAGCAGATCGGGAAGACCTGGCTCAACTACACGCCCTACGAGCACGGCTTTTACTGGTGGGGCGGCTACGGCGTCTCCACCGAGCACACGGCCTACCTGAACCTGTGCGCGGGCATCCCCGCGCCCCGCTCCGGCTCCATCGCGCAAAACGGCGCCGCGGTCGCGGAGCAGATCGGCGGGCAGATCTTCATCGACACCTGGGGCCTCGTCAACCCCGGCGAGCCGGAGCGCGCCGCGCGCTTCGCCCGAAAGGCCGCGAGCGTCTCACACGACGGCGAGGGCATCTACGGCGGGCAGTTCGTCGCCGCCTGCATCGCGGCGGCGTTCACGCAGCGGGACATCCGCGGGGTGATCGAGACGGGCCTTTCCGTCCTCCCGGCGGGCTGCGGGTACACCCGCATGGCGCGGGACGTCATCGCCTTTTACGAGGCGCACCCGCAGGACTGGCGCGCGTGCTTCGACTTCATCTTCCGGCACTATGGCTACGACAAATATCCGGGCAACTGCCACATCCTCCCCAACTCCGCGGTGATGGTGCTCTCCATGCTCTACGGCGGGGGCGACTTCACGCGGACGATCGGCATCTGCAACATGTGCGGCTGGGATACGGACTGCACCACCGGCAACGTCGGGGCGATTCTGGGCGTGCTGTGCGGACTTCAGGGCATCGACTACGAGAAGTGGCTGCGGCCCATCCACGACTTCCTGGCCTGCTCGAGCGTCATGGGAAGCCTGAACATCATGGACGTACCGGAGGCGGTCTTCTTCATGGCGCGCATCGCCTATCGTCTGGCGGGCGAGGCGTACCCGGAGCGCTACGCGAAGGAACTGCGGGGCGAGGGGGCGCGCTTTTCCTTCGCGCTGCCGGGCAGCACGCACAGCTTCCGCGTGGCGGGCGCGCGCTCCTGCCGCACGGACAACCGCCGCCTGGGGGATGGCGAGGGCTGCCTTCGGGTCTGGGCGGGCGCGCTTGAGCGCGAGGAGGCGGAGGTCTACCACAAGACGTACTACCGCCCGCAGGACTTCACGGACAGCCGCTACGACCCGGCGTTTTCGCCCATCCTCTACCCGGGCCAGCGCCTGAGCGCGCGCGTCCGGCTGGACGAGGCGGCGGAGGGCGCGTTCACGGCCTGCTGCTATGTTTTAGAGGGCAACGCGGGACGGCGCGTGTGCGGCGAGCGGGTGAGGCTGCAAAAGGGCGCGTGGCAGGCGCTTTCGCTGGACATCCCGGCGATGGAGGGCGCGTGCATCGAGCGCGCGGGTTTTGTCTTTGAGCGAGCCGACGGCGGCAGGGGCGACCTGGTCGCGGACATCCGCGACGTGGACTTTTCGGGCGAGCCGGACTACCTGCTCGACTTTGGGCGCGAGCGCGAGGAGCTTTGGAACGCCATGCACCGCGAGGTCAGCCAGATGACGCGCTACAAGGGCATCTGGCGCCTGGAGGACGGGGCGCTGCACGGCTCCGGCGCGGACCGCGCCGAGGCCTACACCGGCGACGCGGGCTTCCGGGACGTGGAGGTCACGGCGGCGCTCACCCCGGTCGTGGGCGGCGCGCACCAGTTCATGGCGCGCGTTCAGGGCGCGGGCCGCTGCTACGCGCTGCGCCTTGGCGAGGGGGACCGGCTGATGCTGCTCAAGAACGAGGACGGCGTCTACCGCTGCCTGGCGCAGACGGCCTACTCCTGGCGCGCGGGCGAGACGCACACCCTGACGCTGCGCGCCGTGGGGAACCGGCTGACCGCGCTTTCGGGCGGGCGGGAGCTGCTCTCCTGTACGGACGGCGGCGCGCCCTACCTCACGGGCGCGGTGGGTCTGGGAACGATGCAGGGACATTGCGCATTTCACAGCCTGCGCGTGCGCGGGCTCGCGTAAAGAAAGGGAACGAAGATGGGCAAAATAGCGGTGGTGGGAAGCCTCAACATGGACGTGAGCTACCGGGTGACGCATCTGCCCGCCCCGGGCGAGACGATTCTGGCGCGGGGCGTCGCGAAGAACCCCGGCGGCAAGGGCGGCAACCAGGCGGTGGCCGCGGCGAAGATGGGCGCCTGCGTGAGCATGATCGGGCTTACGGGCGACGACGCGGACGGCGAGGCGCTGCGCCGCTCGCTTGCGGGCGCGGGCGTAGACACCGCCTGCGTGGGGCGCTGTCAGGAGCCCACGGGCACGGCCTTCATCTGCGTGTCGGACGCGGGCGAGAACAACATCGTCGTGCACGCGGGCGCGAACGCCTGCGTGGACGGCCGGGTGCTGGCGGACGCGGACGCCTGCCTTCGCGGGGCGCAGATGTGCATCGTGCAGCTCGAGATTCCCCACGAGACGGCCTGGCAGGTCCTGCGCCGCTGCCGGGAGCTCGGCGTGTTCGCGGTGCTCAACCCCTCGCCCGCCTGCGCGGTGCCGGACGACGTGCTGCGCGGGCTCGACCTGCTGGTGCCCAACGAGACGGAGATGGAGGCGCTGCTGCCCGGCGCGCTGGACCTGTCGGCCCTGCCCAGCTACGCGCGGGAGAAGGGCGTGCGGCGCATCCTGCTGACGCTGGGCGACAAGGGCTGCTGCCTGGCGACGGCGGAGGGCGTGCGCAGCTACCCCTGCACGCCGGTGCGCGCGGTGGATACGACGGGCGCGGGCGACACCTTCCTGGGCGCGCTGTGCGCGATGCTCGCGGAGGGGCGCGAGCTGGAGGAGGCCATCGCCGTCGCGCAGCGCGCCGCCGCCTGGGCGGTCGCCCGCCCCGGGGCCCAGCAGGCGATGCCCCGCCGGGAGGACGTCCTCTGACGCACCGAAAGAAAAGCAGAACATCCCCGTCCGCCGCCGGAGCGTTCCGGCGGCGGGCGGGGATGTCGTTTTACGGCTGCGCGGGGGCGGGCCGGGATTTTGTCTTACGAAGCTGTGCGGCTGCGGCCGCGTGGGGAAACGCGGGACGCGGAGAAAAGCCGTTCGGAAGTGGGTGCGGGCCCAGCCCGCCACTGCCCGCCATTCGGAGGCATGCCAAGATTTTATCTAGCGAAGCTGTGCGGCTGCGGCCACGTGAGGAAACGCGAGACGCGGAGAAAAGCCATTCTGAAGCGGGCCTAGGTTTTGTCTTGCGAAGCTGTGCGGCTGCGGCCGCGTGAAAAAACGCGGGACGCGGAGAAAGCCGTTCGGAGATGGGTGCGGGCACAGCCCGCCACAGCCCGCTATTGGGGGGCCGGGCCGCAGCTTTCGCGCTCGACGAGGGACATGGGCACGCACAGCGTGACCGGCGCGCGCCGGCCGGTGTTCAGCCGCGTGCGCAGAAGCTCGATGACGCTGTCCGCGGCAAAGGCGAGGGGGATGTGCACCGTCGTCAGCGCGGGCGTCACGAACGAGGCGGTGGAGATGTCGCCCCGGCCGATCACGCTCACGTCGCGGCCGACGACGAGCGAGCGCTCCGTGATGGCGCGGTAGCCGCCGATCGCCATGACGTCGCTGGCGTAGAGGATCGCCGTGGGCCGCGGCTCGAGGCTCAGAAGCGCGCGCGTCTGCTCGCAGGCGGCCTCCGGCGTGAACGAGCACTCGCGCACGTACTCCGGGCGGTAGCAGCCGCGCTGAATCATGCCGGAGACGAAGGGGCGCACCATCGGGTCGGGCAGCACGCAGTCGCGCATCTTGTCGCGCGCGCCGACGTAGGCGACGCGCCGGTGCCCCAGCTCGAACAGGAAGTTCAGCACGTCCTCCGTCAGCCATCCGTAGCCCAGCATCAGCGCGTCGAAGGCCAGCGGTTCGGGGTTGCTGTCGATGAAGAGGATGTTCGGCGTCCACTGGCGCATGAGCGCGAGGCGCTGCGGGGAAAACGCGCCGAAGGCGATCAGCGCGTCTATCGGCTGCGCGGGGCTGTCGCCGCTGATGGTCAGCTTGGGCAGCCCCGCGCCCTGCATCGCCCCCTCGATCGTTCGGGCGAGCGCCAGGTGGTGCGTCGTCGCGATCGCGGTGTAGCTGCTGAAGCCCTTCACTACCCCGATCATGCAGGGGCCCGTGGGCGCAAAGGGATGCTTGGGCAGGTAGCCGAGCTGGTCGGCGGCGCTTTGCACGCGCTCGCGCGTCTTGGCGGAGACGGACAGGCGCGGGTCGCCGTTGAGGATGCGCGATACCGTGGACAGCGAGACGCCCGCGATTTCCGCTATCTGCTTGATCGTGGCCATGGAATGAATCCCCCTGGCACGCGCCCGAACGGCAAAAGGGCGCGCTTTGTTTTATTTTTGACGAACACGGCGCCATTAGGCGCGCGCAGAGCGTCGTTTGAAGAAATTATACCAATTATGGAGTAAAAAAGCAACCGATAAAGAAAAGTTTTACTAAAACAAGGATGAACACATCCTGTGGTGACGAAAAAGACGAATATATCATGTGGAGGAACCATATGATCTGAATGGTGTTGCGGGGGAAAGAAAAATCGCCGCCGAAGCGACGATTGAAGCGCGCGATTCAGATCGATTGGTTCTTGAGCTCGCGAAGGCAATCCTTGCAGACCATTTTGCCCTTGTAGGAGATGACATCCTTGACGTTCTCGCAAAAAATACAAGCCGGGTGGTACTTTTTCAGGACAATTTGGTCGCCTTCCACGAAGATTTCGAGCGTGTCCTTGACGGCGATATCCATCGTCCGTCGCAGCTCGATGGGAACCACGATGCGACCCAGTTCATCCACCTTGCGGACGACACCGGTAGACTTCATGAGTACTTCCTCCCTTTACAAAATAAAAATAGATAATGTGGTATAACAAACACATTATAGCCATATTGTAAAGGAACGAACGCAGAATGTCAACCGTGAATTATGCCATTTTCTAACTTTTGCCTTTCATTTTAGTAAAAAACGGGGGCGGCGGTCATGATGAACGCGATTTGGGCCATTTTGGTCGTGGGCGGCTGCGCGGCGGTGCTCTTCGCGGGGGGCGCGGACGCGATGACGGGCGCGGCGGTGGAGGCGGTGCAGCTCGCCCTGCGCATGGCGGGCGGCTTCGCGCTGTTCACGGGGCTGCTGGAAATCCTGCGCGAGAGCGGGGCCATGGGCTTTTTGCAGCGGCTGCTGCGGCGGCCGCTCGCCTTCCTCTTTCCGGGGGTCGACCCGCAGGGCGAGGCGGCGCAGGCGATGAGCGTGAACATCGCGGCGAACATGCTGGGGCTGGGCAACGCCGCCACGCCCATGGGCATCCGCGCGATGGAGGCGCTGGGCCGGGGGCGCGGGGGCGACGCGGCGACGGACGCGATGTGCATGTTCATGGTGCTCAACGCCTCGAGCGTGCAGCTCTTTCCCACCAGCGTGGTCGCGCTGCGCTCGGCGGCGGGCAGCGCCGCGCCCGCGTCCATCGTGCTGCCCACGCTGCTCGCAACGGCCGTTTCCACGGCCACGGGCATCTTCTTTTGCAGGCTGTTCGCGCGGGGAGGGGCGGTCCATGGGCGATAAGGCGGTGCCGCTGCTGGCGGCGGTCATCGTGCTGCTGGGCGTGTGGCGGCGCGTGCCGGTGTACGACGCGTTCGTCCGCGGCGCGAAGGAGGGGCTCAAAACCGCCGTCTCCATCGCGCCGTTTCTGATCGCCATCCTGCCCGCGGCGGCGATGCTGCAAGCGTCGGGCGCGATGGACGCGCTCGCGCGGCTGCTCTCGCCCGCGCTGTCCAGGCTGCGCCTGCCCGCGGAGGTCGCGCCGCTGATGCTGCTGCGCCCCTTTTCGGGCTCGGGGTCGCTGGGCATGCTCGAGGGCGTGCTCGCCGCCTGCGGGCCGGACAGCCGCGCCGGGCGGGTGGCCTCGGTCGTCGTGGGCGCGAACGACACGATCTTTTACATCCTCGCGCTGTACATGGGCGCGGCGGGGGTGAAGCGCTCGCGCTACGCGGTGCCCGCGGCGCTGCTGGCCTGGGCGGCGGGGTGCCTCGCCGCGGGATTTGTCTGCCCGTGAAAGAAGTGGTATAATCAGGTCTACACGAGAGGAAAGCGGGGGATACCATTGCAAATTTCGCTGTTCATGACGCCGCTGGAGACGCGGCCCGCGCTGCTTTGCGGCGCGGCGGCGGTGGTGATCGACGCGCTGCGCATGACGAGCACGGCCGTCACGGCCTTTGAAAACGGCTGCGCGGGCATGCTGGCCGTGCGCGAGGTGGAGGAGGCGCGCGCCCTGCGCGCGGCGGACCCGTCGCTGCTGCTGGGCGGCGAGCGGGGCGGCGTGCTCATCGAGGGCTTCGACCTGGACAACTCGCCGCGCGGCTTTTTAAGGGAACGCGTCGACGGGCGGCGCCTCGTCATGACCACGACCAACGGCACCTGGGCGATCACGGGCGTCCTGGGCGCGCGGCGCGTGCTGCTCGGCGCGTTCCTCAACGCGCAGGCGGTCGCGCGCGCCCTCCTGCCCGAGGAGCGCGTGGTCGTGCAGTGCGCGGGCACGGACGACCGCCTGTCGCTGGAGGACGTGCTCGCGGGCGGGGCGATCGTCTCGCGCCTGCTGGCGCTGGGCGCGAGGGCGGAGCTGGACGACGCGGCGCAGGCGGCGCTCACGCTGTACCGCGCCTGCGGCGGAGACCTGGACGCTTCGCTGCGCGGCACGCACCACTACGGCGTGATGCTGCGCGGCGGCCAGCGGGCGGACATCGACTTTTGCCTGCGCGAGGACGTCTTCTCTTCCGTGCCCGAGCGCGGGGCGGACGGCTTTTTTCATCTTCCCTGATGGGACAGGCCCCGCTTGGCAAAAGGTACAGGACCG
>JAEXCG010000092.1 GCA_023402355.1 Bacillota bacterium
CAGCAGTACATGTTCTACTACGCGCGCGGCGAAAAATACGCGCGCGCCGCCGGTGAGGGCGCGCCCCGATCAGAAAATCGATAAATTGCGGTCAAGCGGTTCTTTCCCGCGCGGGTTTGCTTTATGATGTGAGGCGGATGCTCGCGGGTGATGTCGGGGGAGACATGCGGCGTACGCCTGCGTGTCTCCCCCTTCTCTATGATCGCGTCAGCGGCACTTCAAACGCTTAAACGGAGGTGTGCTCCCCATGCTCTGGCCCATTCTTTCCATCGTCGTCTCCCTCGCCGCGCTCCTCGTCGCCGCCTTTTTCTATCGGTGGGTCAAGGCGCTGCCCGTCGAGGGCGACCGCCTTCATCAGGTCGGCAGGCTCATTCAAAACGGCGCGTTTACGTTTCTGCGCCGGGAATACCGCATCCTCGCAGGCTTTTGCCTGGGCGTGGCGCTGCTGATCTTCCTCGTCTTCCCCGCGCCGCTCTGGCAGGGCGGCAGCCTGAGGCCCAACCTTTCGATGGCCCTCGCCTACCTGCTGGGCTCCGCGCTCTCCGCCTGCGCGGGCGCGGTGGGCATCAGCATCGCCACGCTGGCCAACGTGCGCGCGGCCACCGCCGCCCGCAAGGGGCTCGCCCCCTCGTTCATGGCGGGCTTTCGCGGCGGCGCGGTGATGGGCCTCGCGGTCGTCGCCACCTCCCTGCTGGGCGCGGCGGCGCTCTACCTCGCCACCCGCAGCACCGACGCGGTGATGGCCTTCAGCTTCGGCGCGAGCTCGCTGGCGCTGTTCGCCAAAGCGGGCGGCGGCATCTTCACCAAGACCGCCGACATCGCGGCCGACCTCACCGGCAAGGTGGAGCTGGGCATCCCGGAGGACGACCCGCGCAACCCCGCCGTCATCGCGGACAACGTCGGGGACAACGTGGGCGACGTCGCGGGCATGGGCGCGGACCTCTTCGACAGCAACGTCGCCTCCATGGCGGCGGCGATGGTCATCGCGCTGCCGCTGGGGCGCATCGACCTGATCTTCTGCTACGGCGCGCTGGGCCTTCTCGCCTCGATCTTCGGCGTGCTGCTCTGCCGCGTCAAGGAAGGCGGGAACCCCAGCCGCGCGCTGAACGGCGGCACCTACGTCACCTGCGGCCTATTCGTGCTGCTGACCGGGCTCGCCTCGCTGCTGTGCGGCTACAGCCTGCGCATCTGGGGCGCGGCGGTCGTGGGCATGGCGGCGGGCGTGCTGATCGGGCTCACCAGCGAGTTCTTCACGGGCGACGACAAGAAGCCCGTGGCCCTCGTGGCGGAGTCGTGCAAGAGCGGCCCGGCCTTCACCATCCTCTCCGGCTTTTCCTACGGCCTGATCAGCACGCTCCCCTCCATGGCGGGCATCGGGCTTGCGGCGCTGGCCTCCTACAAGCTGTGCGAGCCGCTCGGCGGCAATTACCCCATGCTGGGCATCGCCATGGCCGCCATCGGCATGCTGGCCATCGTCGGCATGATCATCTCCAGCGACGCCTACGGCCCCATCGTGGACAACGCGCGCGGCGTGGCGGAGATGGGCGGCCTGGGCGACGAGGTGCTCGCGATCACCGACAAGCTGGACGCCGCCGGGAACACCTCCAAGGCCATCACCAAGGGCTTTGCGATCGGCGCGGCGGGCCTGACGGTCATCGCGCTGCTGGGCGCGTTCAAGGAGACGGTCGAGGCGGCGGGCGCGCAGGTGACGTTCAACCTGATGAACCCGCTGGTCTTCTTCGGCGCGCTGGTGGGGGCGGCGATCCCGGCGCTGTTTTCCGCCATGCTGATTCTGGGCGTCAACCGCAACTCGCAGAAGATGGTCGCGGAAATTCACCGCCAGTTTCACACGATCCCGGGCCTGCGCGAGGGGCGGGCGCAGCCGGATTACGGCCGGTGCATCGACATCGCGACCGTCGGCGCGATCGCGGAGCTGATCCCGGCGGGCATGATGGCGATCTTCGCGACGCTGGCCGTCGGCTTCATCGGCGGCGTAGAGGCCGTCGGCGGCTACCTCACCGGCAACATCGTGACCGGCCTGCTGCTGGCGATGCTGATGAGCAACGCGGGCGGCCTTTGGGACAACGCCAAGAAGTACATCGAGGCCGGGCACTGCGGCGGCAAGGGCAGCGACGCGCACAAGGCCGCCGTCATCGGAGACACGGTGGGCGATCCCTTCAAGGACACCGCAGGCCCCTCGCTCAACACGCAAATCACGGTCGTCTCGCTGGTTTCCTCGCTGGCCGCGGCGCTCTTCGCCGCCTCGTCGCTGATTCGCTGACGCACAGGCCGAAGCGCCCCCCGAACCGGCGCAGCCCATAGCCACAGGCAGCCCCGGACAGGCGGTGTCCGGGGCTGCTGCTTTTCGCGCAATACAGACTGCAAAAAGCATTTTATTGGGGGCTTGACAAATAGTCAGCGCTGAGTATAATAGTCAGTACTGACTACAAAGGAGGGCGGAGAGATGATTCCCCTGTACATCCTGGGCATGCTGCTGCGATACGGCCCGCAGCACGGCTATCAGATCAAAAAGCTGCTCGCGGAGCAGCTGGCGGACTTTACGGACATCAAGCTGCCGACGATCTACTATCACCTGGAAAAGATGGAGGCCTCCGGCCTCATCACCGCCGAGCAGGTGAAGGAGGGCGTGCGTCCGGAAAAACGGGTGTACGCCGTGAGCGGCGCGGGCCGTGACGCCTTTGCGCGGCTGCTCGCGCAGACGCTGGACATGAACTACCGCCCGACGTTTGAGGCGGATTCGGCGCTCTTCTTCTCGGACAGCCTCGACGGCGCAGCGCTTGTGCGCGCGCTGCGGGCGCATGCGCAGCGGCTCGAGGCGTCGCTCGCGCGCATCGCCGCCCACCGGGCCGAGGTCGTATCGCCGCTGCCGCCGGACATGCGCACGGCGGCGGACCTCATCTTCGAGCACCACGCGCTGCACTATCAGGCGGAGCTGCGGTGGGCGCAGGAATCCATACAGAGATTGGAGGAGACGAAGCATGACGAAACCCAGGGTCATTGAGACGAACGAGGGCATTCAGAGCGAGATCACGGCGGCCACATTCGACGTATTCGCGCGCTTCATGCGGGACAAGGGCTGGAACGGGGTGGACAGCATGGTCGCCTCGGGCATCGCGGGCGGCGACATCCTCGAAATCGGGCCCGGCCCCGGCTACGTCGGGCTGGAGCTGTGCAGGAAGGTGCGCGCCCGCTCCCTCACCGGCTGCGAAATCAGCCCGGCCATGCTGCGCCTGGCGGAAAAGAACGCGGCGGGCTGCGGCTTCCCCGCCTCCTACGTGCAGGCCAACGCCATGCGGATGCCCTTCGCGGACGCCGCGTTTGACTGCGTCATCTCCAACGGCTCGCTGCACGAATGGGAAGAGCCGGAGCGCGTCTTTGACGAAGTTCACCGCGTGCTGCGGCCCGGCGGCCGCTTCTGCATCACCGACCTGCGCCGGGACGCGGCGCTGTGGAAGAAGGCGATGGTCTACCTGAGCACGCGGCCCAAGGAGATGCGGCCCGGGCTGATGACCTCGCTCCACGCCGCCTACACGAAGGAGGAAATCGAGGGCATCCTGCGCCGCTCGGCGCTCGCGGGCGCGGCCGTCAAGGAGGAATTCTTCGGGCTGTGCATCAGCGGCGCGAAGGACAGCTAAAACAAAAGAGGGCATGACGGGTTGAAAAGCTCCGTCACGCCCTCTCCTTTATCCCCTCAGCCGCGCGATCAGCGCGCGCTTCCACCTGCACGCCGGGATATCCCCGCCCCCGTGCCCGCGCCGGTAGAGGCCCACGAGCATCAGCACGAGGTAAAGCCCCGCCGCCATGCCATTGATGAAGCAGGCCGCGTCGCCCTCGATCCCCCGCGTCAGAAAGTACACGATGCAAAAAAGCGCGCCTGCGCGCAAAAAACCGTTCGTATCCGCACGTTTGCACATGTTCACCCCTCCTAAAAGCGGTTCCTGTAGTAGACCTTGAAGCTCGCCTTGAGCAGCGCCATGCCGACGAGCGTCAGGATCAGCGTCGAGGAGACGACCAGATTGAAGTAGCCCGCGATGCAGCCCGCCGCGCCGACGACGCCCATGGCGAGATTGTAGGCGAAGCCGCCCATCTTGTCGAGGATGAAGCGGCGGCGCTCGTCGTTTTCCTGCACGTACAGCCTGCGGCGCGCGTCCTCGCTCCGCAGGGCGCGCAGGGCGACGATCAACTGCCACACCAGCAGGAGGCTCAGCCCCGCGAACATGCCGGATTGAAACCCGCGCACCATGCCCAGGGTGTGCTCGTCCACGCCCGGCATCTCGGTGCGAAACAGCGGCACGATGGCGGAGGCCGCCACGAAGAGTACGAGCAGCGCGGCGTAGAGCGCCACGCGGCGCTTCAGGGTGCTTACGAATGCTTCCATCTCAAAAATCCTCCACTTCCGAAAAGTCGAATACCTCTTCGATCGTCAGATTAAAACGGCGAGCGATCTTATAGGCCAGCACCAGAGAGGCGGTGTACTTCCCGCACTCCAGCGAGGTGATCGTCTGCCTCGTGACGCCCACGGCCTGGGCCAGCTCCTCCTGCGAAAGCTTTTCCTTCTTCCGCAGCTCGGGGATGCGCGTCTTCATCCGTGCCCCTCCTTTTTTTGCAATGCATGCTTTGCATTTTTAGTATAGCTCGCTTTGCAATTTATGTCAAGCGTGCTTTGCAAATTTTCCAGTCTCAAAATTTCGCCCGCCGGATTGTGAACTCTTTGTGTACTTTTCGCCCGCCCCTTGACGCCCCGAATGGATTGTGCTAAATTAGTTAGCGTGCTAATTAAAATTGCACGACAAGGAGAGGTTCCGATGGAACAATACCCGCACATCAGCCTGATGATCAAGATTCTGCACCACGCGTTCGCGCGCAGGCTGAACCACAACATGGAGGAAGTCGGCCTGACGAAGGCCCAGTGCGACGTGCTGGGCTATCTGCACCGTCATGCGGACGAACCCGTCTACCCCATCGACCTGGAGCGCGAGCTGCACCTCAAGCGCCCGACGGTGACGGGGCTCGTCAAGCGCCTGGAGGAAAAAGACTTCGTGCGCTGCGTGCCCAGCCCCGCCGACAAGCGCTACAAGGAGCTGCACCTTACGGAAAAGAGCCATGCGCACCACGCGCAGGTGATGCGCTTCATCGAGGAGCAGGAGGAAATCCTGCTGCGCGGGCTGGACGGGGCCGACCGGGAGACGCTCCGTCACCTGCTCACGGTCATGCTGCATAACATGCAGGCGGAGTAATTTTTTCCTCAAATGATTAGCATGCTACGTATTTTAGGAGGGTTCTATGGTCAAAACGCTGCTGGCACAAGTCAAGGAATACAAGAAAGCCTCCCTTGTGACGCCGGTTTTCATGGTGCTCGAGGTGCTCATGGAAATCCTGATCCCCACGCTGATGGCGCTGCTGATCGACAACGGCGTAAACAAGGGCAACGTGCGCTACGTGTGCATCGTGGGCGGCATCATGGTCGTGATGGCCGTGCTGTCGCTGGTGTTCGGCGTGCTCGCGGGGCGCTACGCCGCCAAGGCGAGCTCGGGCTTTGCGCGGAACCTGCGCAAGGGCATGTTTGAAAACATCCAGTCCTTTTCCTTTCAGAACATCGACAAGTATTCGACCGCGGGCCTCGTCACCCGCATGACGACGGACGTAACGAACCTGCAAAATTCCTATCAGATGATCCTGCGCATGTGCTTTCGCGCGCCGATCACGATGATCCTCGCCTTCGCGATGTGCGTTCGCATCAGCCCGCGCCTTTCGATGATCTTCGTGGTGGCCATCGCCTTTCTGGCGGTCTGCCTGTACTTCATCATCGGGCGTTCGCACTCGCTCTTCCGCCAGATGTTCAAGAAGTACGACGCGCTCAACGCCAGCGTGCAGGAGAACGTCAGCGCCATCCGCGTGGTGAAGGCCTACGTGCGCGAGGACCACGAAAACGGCAAGTTCGACCGCGCCTGCGGCGACGTGTACGACCTGTCGGTCGGCGCGGAAAAGCTGCTGGTGCTCAACAGCCCGCTGATGCAGTTCACGGTGTACACCTGCATCCTGCTCATCTCGTGGATGGGCGCGCACATGATCGTCGGCGGCACGCTCACCACGGGCGAATTGATGAGCCTTTTCACCTACACGATGAACATCCTGATGAGCCTGATGATGGTCTCGATGATCTTCGTCATGCTGGCGATGTCCCGCGCCTCCGGCGACCGCGTGGCGGAGGTGCTGAATGAGCAATCCAACCTCACGAACCCGCAGGACCCGGTCCTTCAGGTGAAGGACGGCTCCATCGAGTTTGACCACGTCCGCTTTTCCTACAAGCGGGAGGGCAGGCCGATCTTCGACGACCTCTCGTTCTCCATACGCTCCGGCCAGACGGTGGGCATTCTGGGCGGCACGGGCAGCGCGAAGTCCACGCTGGTACAGCTCATCCCCCGGCTCTACGACGTCGCCGCGGGCAGCGTCCGCGTCGGCGGGCTGGACGTGCGCAGGTACGACATCGAGACGCTGCGCAGAGAAGTGGCGATGGTGCTGCAAAAGAACGTGCTCTTCTCCGGCACGATTAAGGAAAACCTGCGCTGGGGCGACAAGGACGCCTCGGACGAGGAGATCGAACGCGTCTGCCGCCTCGCGCAGGCCGACGAATTCATAAAGACCTTCCCGGACCAGTACGACACCCACATCGAGCAGGGCGGCACGAACGTCTCCGGCGGGCAGAAGCAGCGCCTGTGCATCGCCCGCGCGCTGCTGTGCAAGCCGAAAATCCTGATCCTGGACGACTCCACCAGCGCCGTGGACACGCGCACCGACAGCCTCATCCGCGAGGCGCTGCGCACGGAGCTGCCGGGCACGACGAAGATCATCATCGCCCAGCGCATCGCCTCCGTGATGGACGCCGACCAGATTATCGTCCTGAACGACGGGCGCATCGAGGACATGGGCTCGCACGAGGAGCTCATGCGCACGAGCGAGATTTACAGGGACGTCTACGAATCGCAGATGAAGGGCATCGAGGCTGGCCCGGCCGGGGCGGCCGGAGACGAAGCGACGGAAGGGGGCGATCTGCAATGATGGGACCTCGCAAGGGCCCGCGCGGGCCGCGTCCGAAGGTTGAAAATCCGAGCCGCATCCTAAAGCGCCTGTTCTCCATCCTCTTTGCGCACTACAAGCTGCAATGCTTCCTCGTGCTGCTGCTGATCGCCGCGGGCTCGCTGGCGAACGTGGCGGGCAACCTCTTCCTCAAGACGCTGATCGACAGCTACATCACCCCGTTCCTTTCGCAGGCCGCGCCGAACTTCGCGCCGCTGCTGCGCGCGCTGCTCATCATGGCCTGCATCTACTACCTGGGCGCGCTGTCGACCTACGGCTACAACCGCATCATGGTCAGCGTCACGCAGGGCACCATGCGCAACATCCGCGAGGACCTGTTCCGCCACATGGAAAGCCTGCCCATCCGCTACTTCGACACGCATTCCCACGGCGACATCATGTCCATCTACACCAACGACATCGACACCCTGCGCCAGATGATCAGCCAGAGCCTGCCGCAGCTCGTCTCCTCCGTCATCACGGTGGTGAGCGTCTTCGTCTCGATGATCGCGCTGAACATTCCGCTGACGATCGTGATGCTTTTGATGGTGGCGATCATGATCCGCGTGACGGGCTTCGTCACGGGCAAGTCGGGCCGCTACTTCGTCGACCAGCAGAAGAACCTCGGCGCGGTGAACGGCTACATCGAGGAGATGATGGAGGGCCAGAAGGTCGTCAAGGTCTTCTGCCACGAGGACGCGAGCATCGAGCAGTTTAACGAGCTGAACGACGCCCTCTTTGAGAGCGCGGACAACGCCAACCGCTACGCGAACATCCTCGGCCCGATCAACAACAACCTGGGCCACATCAGCTACGTCGTCACCGCCATGCTCGGCTCCGTGCTCGCCATCTTCGGCGTGGGCGGCTTCACGCTGGGCGGGCTGGCCGCGTTCCTGCAATTCAACCGCAGCTTCGTGCAGCCGATCTCGCAGATATCCCA
>JAEXCG010000117.1 GCA_023402355.1 Bacillota bacterium
ATATTATTGACCGGCAGGCTCGAAGGGCGAGCCCGTCCCCGCGTCCCGTGCGGCGCGGAAGGCGGGCTTGTCCTTTTTCGTGACCACGCGCCGCGAAAGCCCCGCGCCCGTGCAGAGCGTGAGCGCGATGTGCCCGCCGTGCACCTCCGGATGGCGCAGCACCCGCGCACCCGCCCGGACCGGCTCCGAGCGGCTCAGGGCCAGAAAGCTGAACTTCTCGTCCTCAAAGGGCGCGTCGCCGCCCTTGAGCACCCGGTGCAGGCGCGTGCGCTGCACCCGCACCGCAAAGTGGCACCAATCTTCGCCCGCGCCGCCGTCCTTTTTTGCATGCGGACAGGGCCCGTCCGCCGGACAGGGCGCGGCGATGTGCGCGCCGAGGGGCAAAAGCAGCGCCCGCGCCCGCAGCAGGTGCGCGGCCCCGGCGGGCGTGCCCGGCTCCACCAGCAGCAAAAGACCCCGCGCCGCCTCCCATAGGCGCAGGAGCAGCGCGTCCATCGCCCCCGGCGCAAGCTCGCCCAGCACGTAGCACGCGGTCACGAGCTCCGCCTCCGGCAGCGCCTCGCCACGCGACAGGTCGGCCTCGCGGTACGCCGCGCCGGACAGCGGCGCGGGCAGGGCGCGCATCAGCGCGAGACCCACGTCCCGCATCGCCGCCTCCCGCTCCAGACAGAGCACCTGCGCCAGCGTCGGGCAGGCCGCCGCGGCCGCAAGCGCCGCCGTGCCCGGCCCCGCGCCCACGTCCGTCAGGCGCAGCGGGGCAAAGCCCGGCAGGCAGGGGAGGGTGAGCGACAGCGCGCGAGATATCGCCGCGTAGGTCGCGGGCATGCGCGAGGCCGCGTAGGCCGCCGCCTCCCGCCGCGTCGTCAGCAGCCGCGCGCCCTCGCCCACGCGGTCCCGGTAGCGCGCGCTGATCGCCTGCGCGTCCCGCGCCAGGTCGTCCTCGCCGTAGGGGGCCAGCAGCGCTGAAAGCGCGGCTGAAAGTTCGTCGGGCATTGCCGGCATGGAAAACACCTCCGTTTTCGGTCAGTATAGCATAGCCGCCGGGCGGACAACAAGGTTTTTCTTGACAAGCCCCCGGCCGTGTTGTATCCTATGTTTATTACTGATAAGCCGCTTTTTGTGGCGATGGAGGCCCTATGAGCGAGAACAACGCGCCCCCCGCGGACGAGACCAGCGCCTACGTGCACCTGGAGGAGGCGTACGAGGCGGGCAAGCTGCCCCCGGAGCTCGTGCCGCGCCTGCTCACGCTGCGCAACCGCGCGGCGCAGCGCTTCGACCTGCTGGAGCCGGAGCTGCGGGTGGATTCCCTGTCCGTGTCGGACGAGCGGGTGAAGTCCGCGCTGCGGCGCGTGGTGCAGATGCAGGGCGAGAACGCGGACGTGGGCGAGGTGCAGTACATCGCCCGCCACCTGCGCGAGGTGCTGGAAGCGACGAAGGCGCGCCTTGGCGAGGAACGCGCGGCGGTGGAGCGCGGGCACTACTGGACGTTCGCGTCGGGCGAGGACGGCAGCGTGCAGAAGGAGGGGGACGGCTACGTCTACATCGTGGACGGCAGGCGCAGGGTGATCCCGGCGGGCGGCGATCCGGCGCCCTTCGTGGGCGAGCGGCCGTTCATCCCCATCGAGGACATCCCCTACGTGATGGGCGGGGAGGAAGCGCCGGAGGAGAGCCCCGAGGCGCAGGAATTCCTCTCGATCCCCAGCTACATCTGCTACCCCGAGCTGCTGCGCGCGCTGGCGAACGCGGAGGACAGCTTCCGCACGGACGATTACCACCCCCTGCCCACGCACGAGGTGGACCGCGCCAACCTGCGCGCGAGCTACACCATCGCGCCGCAGGGCTTCGAGGACGACCCGGCCTACTACGACATCGACCGCCCGCCCACGGGCATGATCGAGGAGGCGACCTGGTCGCTCAAGCACCTGGACGACCTGGCGGTGGACGTGCTCAACATCACGTTCGCGGAGTGGATCCGCTCGCACCCCGCCTCGCCGGACGCGTTCATCAAGATCAGCGCGGCGGACATCCTGCGCGCGCGCGGGCTCAAGGCGCGAAAGAACGGCGAGGGCAGGCGCGGCGGCTTTACGGAAAAGCAGTACCGCGACATCTCCGACCGCATGCAGGCGCTGCGCAACATCACCGCGCACATCCAGCAGATGAACGTCTACGAGACGGACAAGAAGGGCCGCAGGACGCAGCGCACGTACAACCACCGCAGCTACATCCTGCTGATTTCCGGCTACGTGGAGCAGAACATCATCGACGGGCGGCCGCTTCAGTCGAGCTGGACCGTGCGGCCGGGCGACGTGTTTTCGCGGCTTTTGATGACCAACATCGGCCGCGAGACGGCGCTGCTCTCCGTGAAGGCGCTGCAGTTCGACCCGTACCGCCAGCAGCTCGAAAAGCGGCTGACGACCTACTTCTCGTGGCAATGGCGCATCCGCCAGCTCCGCGGCGATTACGACACGCCCTACCGCGTCAAGACGCTGCTGGACTGGCTGGGCGAGACGCCGGACAAGAAGAACCCCCTGCGCACCAAGGAGCGGCTGGAGCGGGCGTTCAACACCTTAAAGCAGGAGAACATCATCGCGGACTGGTGCTACGGGCGGGACGCGCAGCCCGAGATCGTGGGAAAGCGCGGATGGGTCGAGCACTGGCTGCGCTGGGGCGTGCATATTACCCCCGTCGAGGCCATCGTGGGGCATTACGCGGGCATCCAGAAGCCCGCGCCCATGAAGCTGACCGGAAAGGCCGACGCGGAGCCCGCGCCCGCGCAGGCGCACGTGTTCACGCCCGAGGGGCTCAAGGCGCTCAGAAAGCGCAAGGGGCTCAGCCAGGTGCAGCTCGCGCAGCTGCTGGGCGTGTCGCAGGGCTACCTCTCGCAGGTGGAAAAGGGCAGAAAGCCCATGGGCCCGGCGGCGGACCGCATCCTCAAGTGGGTGATGGAGAACGACGGGGAGGGCTGATCGCCACCGGATCGTCTCGATGTTTATTACTATTACAGACCGAGGGTCTTTTGTTTTGGCATGCGCGCGGAAAAAGCGTGGCGCAAAATGCCGAAATCTGTAGAAGACCCGCGGTCTGTTTCTTTTTGGTTTTGATAAAAGGGAACGGGCGTCGGGCACGAGGGGTTGTGGTTTTTTGAAAAAACATCACAAAATGTGGCATATTCGGGTGAAACTCTTCATATTATATACAGGTTAAGCCGCAAAGCGAAAAACAGGGAGGAATGGGACATGCTGACGGAGCGGGACGCGGGCGCCCTGCGGGGTCTGCTGGGCTGTGTGGATTTGAGGGAAGGGCTGAGCGCCTGTGGGGAGGACGCGGCGCTGTACTTTGCGCATCTGGGCAGCGCGGCGAGGCGGTATCAGCGCTATGCGCAGCATCTGGCGCTCGGCGCGGCGATGGCGGAGTGGGCGGCGGTGCGTCTGTCGCTGGGGGCGCTGGCGGTTTCGCTGCAATCGATCGGGGCGGTGAAGCTGGCGGACGACGCGGCGGGCCTGTGCGCGCGGCTGGGCGAGGGGGACACGGCGTACGCGCGGGAGGAGACGGAGGGCTTCTGTCAGGATCTGCTCTCGCTGTGCGGGGTCATCGACAGGTGTTTGGGGGAATAAGGGGGCAGGCGCCCCGGCGGGGTTCGCGCCGCCGAGGGCGGTTCGTTTTTGAAGGATGAGGAAGGTTTTCCGCAGCTTGACGGGCTGCGGCTTTTTTTGTGGCGGGAGGACGGGGAGGGGGTGACGCGGGCGCGCGGGTGTAAGGGACAGGTTACGGG
>JAEXCG010000129.1 GCA_023402355.1 Bacillota bacterium
CCGGATATGTCCACATTTTGTCCGCCGTGGGTCTTCTAGCTTCGCCAGCTCACTTTGTAATCTTTTTATATCCATGTCCCTATTTTATATCTTCTTTTCCGCTTTTTCAAATGCTGTTGCCCTGGATTTTGCGGAAATTTGCTTGCTTTTGACGTCCTATATGGTATGATGGGTGGGAATGCACTTGAAGGGATTGAGGAATACGAAAGCTGTTGAAGTACACGCTTCGCCAGAGCGTGGGCAGCTCCGGGAGGTCGTACGCCTCGCCGCACCGGCCATCGCAGAAAACCTGCTGGTAACGCTGGTGCAATACGTCGACACGGCGATGGTCGGCAGTCTCGGCGCGGTAGCGACCGCGGCGGTCGCCGTCAACGCGTCGCCCATGTGGCTGCTGGGCGGCATTATGACCTCCGTGGGCGTCGGCGGCATGGCTCTCGCTTCGCGCTTTTTCGGCGCGGGCGAATACGACGACGCCGAGCGGGTCTGCGCGCAGATGGCTACCTGCGCCCTCGCGCTGTCCGCCTTTTTTATGCTCGCCGTCTGGCTGATCGCAGGCAGTCTTCCTATATGGATGGGCGCGGAGGCGGAGGTTCAGCCGCTGGCCAGCGATTACATCCGCATCGTCGCGCTCGGGTTTATCCCCAACTACCTGGGAATCGTGCTCGCCAACGCGCTGCGCGCCGTCGGCGACATGCGAACGCCCATGCTGTTGACCGCCGCAGCCAATGTGCTCAACGTGATCGGAAATACCCTGCTGATCTTTCCCTCGCGTGCGGTGCAAATCGGTTCTTTGTCCCTGTACGTGTGGGGCGCGGGGCTTGGCGTTCGTGGGGCGGCCATCTCCACGGCAGTCTCCACGGCGCTGTCGGGCCTTTTGATGCTGCTCTCCCTTTTGCGCCGCAGGCAGCGCATCCGCCTTCGCTGGAAATACATGCGTCCGCAGCGTGACCTGCTCGTCCGGATGTTTCGCGTGGGCATCCCCGCGGCGCTGGAACGCGTCGCCATCAACGTCGGCCAGATTCTCTTTGCGCGCATGGTAGCCTCCTTTGGCACCGCGCAGTTGGCGGCACATCACCTGGCGATTACGGTTGAATCCCTCGGCTACATGCCCGGATTCGGCATCCAGGCGGCGGCGACGGCATTGGTGGGGCAGTCTCTCGGCGCGCGGGATACGGTCCGCGCCGAACGCTACGGACGCATCTGCAATCGAATGGGCATCCTCTGCATGTGCGTAGCCAGCGCGCTGATGGTCGTCTTTGCCTATCCTTTGATGTCCCTCTTTACGCGCGACCCGCAGGTTCAGCAAATCGGCGCAAGGCTGCTCTACTTTTGCGCGGCGGAGGAGCCCTTCTTCGGCGTAGCCATCGTGATGAGCGGCGCGCTGCGCGGGGCAGGGGACACCCGTGTGCCCTTCTACATTTCGCTATGCACGATGTGGTGCGTGCGTCTGGTGGTCGCCTATGTATGCGGCATCGCGCTGGGGCTTGGAATTTACGGCGCTTGGGCAGGCATGGTCGCGGATCTCGCCGTGCGCGGCATATGGCTGTACATTCGATTTGCCAAAGGAAAATGGAAGACATTGAACGTATAAAAATGGTAAGGACCGCGCGCGCTTTCCCGCCGTCTATAAAGCAGTGTATTCGGGAAGGAGCGTGACGTGATGAAAGCCGCACGGCTATTTCAGGCCATGGCGCAGTTAGGAGCACTTATGATGATCGTATCGACCCTTTGCATCCCCTTTTTCGGCACCCGTGCCGGTGTACCGGAGCCTGAAAGAAAGCTGATGAGCGGCGCTTATCTGATGGATAAGGCCAACGTCAACCTTCGAGACGAGGATGCGCAGCATTTGACGCACCTCTATTATTCCTTTGGTCTCATTGAGGACGGCCGCCTGAAAACCTCTCACCTGCGGCATTGGCAGCAGCTTAGGGCCTATCGTGACCGGCATCCGCACATTCAGTTGATCCTCGCGATCGGCGGTTGGGGTGCCGACGGCTTTTCGCAGGCCGTTCAGACCGCAGACAGCCGAGCGGTGTTCATCGACTCCATTCTTGACGCCGTGAAAAAATACGATTTAGATGGAATCGACCTCGACTGGGAGTATCCGACGATCGGGGCGGGGGGAATCTCCGCCTCTTCGCAGGACGGAGAAAACCTCGTACACCTCGTACGCGAGCTTCGCGGGGCGCTCGACGCCCTCGGACCGCAGACGGGGAAGGCCTACCACCTGAGCCTTGCCGTCGGTGCTTCCGAGGGAACGGTGAAGGGAATCGACGCGAAGGAGCTGAACGATCTGGTCGACTGCGTTAACGTGATGACGTACGACCTGCGCGCGGAAAAAAAGGCAACTCATCACGCGAACCTGTATCCCGCGACCTATGACCAAAACAGCGTCAGCGGGGACACGGCTATACGCATGCTGGAGTCGATGGGCTTTTCGAGGAAGAAGCTCGTCCTGGGCGGCGCGGCGTACGGGCGCGTCTGGAACGGCGCGGAGGCGTTGGGGGCCGCGGCGCTCAACAGCGGTAACAAGTTTTTGACCTACGACGCGATTCGCGCCGACTATCTTTCGTCAAAGGACTACGTCTATCATTGGGATGAGGACGCAATGGCGCCGTATCTGTTGGGTGAGCAGACCTTTATTAGCTTTGACGACCCCAAATCCATGCGGCTCAAGGGGGCGTACGCCCGTCAGCGCGGGCTTGGCGGCATGATGTTTTGGGATTACACACAGGATTCCTCCGGAGAACTGCTGCGCGCCATGGCGCAGGGGCTGAGAACCGATTGAACGGGGGCGCATAAGCTGTAATGAGCGCACTGTAAGCTTGGAGCATCGGGCTCCAATTTGCTTCAGGCGGAAAGGAGCAGCTTATGAATTCATCTCATTGCCTCCCAGGCGCCTGCGCGCCGATGCCGTGCAGCCCCTGCTGCGATATGCCCCGCCGATATTTGGTGGATCGAATCCTCTGTTCCGGTCGGGAATGGATTCGATGTTTGGATACATGCCTTTGCATTACGGGAATTTGCGACTGCCTGCCCGCGCCGCTGACGCTGACGGAGGTTTGCTATGACGGGGGACCCGTTGAATACAGGGAATGCACCGGAGCGCAGCGCGGCGCGCTGGTCTATGAAGTGGACATCCCGCTTCGCGCCGTCATTCAGGACGCCGCGTGCTGCACGCATGTCGGCTGCACAAAAATTTGCGTGCGCGTCTGCATCACGCTGAACTGTTCTCGCGGCGAATGCTGGCAGACGCGCGTCGTCTTTGTGCCGGCTGTCCGACTCGTCTGCGGCCCCGTCTGTTCACAGGGCCTCTCCTTTGACGCGAGGCTGGAGTGCGTGGTTGAGGCGTATCTCGTCCGGCCGGAGGCCGTAGGCGCGGCCGATCCGTGCTGCAAGCCGACGCCCAGGCCGCTTCCGCTCTATCCTGTTCCGTACGATCCATGCAGGCACTCATAAAAACCTTCGGTTTTTCTGTTGTACATCCCGCCATGTTGCGGTATAATAGAAAAACAATCATCCGATAAAGACGAGGAGAAGTACATGAAGGCACTGGAAGATAAAATCCGCGCGGAAGGCCGGGCGCTGAACGCGGATGTGCTCCTGGTGGATTCCTTTTTGAACCACCAGATCGACGTACAACTGATGAAGGCGGTCGGCGAAGCGTTCGCCGACCACTTTACCGGGAAGGGAATCACGCGAATCGTCACCGTCGAAAGCTCCGGCATCGCGCCCGCCGCGATGACCGCGCTCGCCATGAACCTGCCGCTCGTCGTCATGAAAAAACAGGGCTCGCGGATTTTGACGGACGACGTGGTGCAGACGACCGTGCAGTCGTTTACCAAAGGCACGAAGTACGAACTGACCCTGAAGCGTCATTTTATCAAGCCCGACGACCGGGTGCTGCTGATTGACGACTTTCTGGCGAGCGGCGAGGCCGCGGTGGGCGTGCATACGCTTTTATCCGGGCTCGGCGTAACCCTTGCCGGGATCGGCATCGTCATCGAGAAGGCCTTTCAGCCGGGCCATCAGCGGTTGGAAGCGATGGGTTGCGACGTCTATTCCCTTGCGCGGGTAAAGCGCATGGACGCCGGTACGATCGAATTTATGGAAGACTGAAAGCACGCATAAAGAAAGAGGTGCCGTCCCGTCGAGGGAACGGCGCCTCTTCGCATTTTTTATCAGGCGAACGGGTTTTCATCCCGATACAGCATGCCCTTGGGCTGATTGAAGGCGACGTCTTCTACGCCGAGACACTGAATCGCCGCAAAGAGCGCCTTTCCGACATGGGCGAACGCGACGGCGCCATGGTGCGGGTAGTGCTTGGCGATCAAGACGTGCCGGTAAAAGCGTCCCATTTCCGGTATGGCAAAGACCCCGATACCGCCGAAGGAGCGCGTCGCGACGGGCAGGATCTCTCCCTGCGCGATATAGCTGTGCAGCGTCGTGTCCGCGCCGCTTTGCAGGCGGAAGAACGTGATTTCCCCGGCCTTCAAATCGCCCTCCAGGGTGCCGCGCGTGATGTCGGGCTCCCTGTCCGGTTCGAGGGAGCGCTTCATGATGCGCTGGAACTTCATCTCTCCCTTTGCGAGATGGCAGATGGGCGTGTTGCCGCAGTGGAAGCCCATAAAGGTGTCCTTGAGCGCATAATCGTACTTTCCCTTAATTTCGCTCTCGTACATGTCCGCGGGGACGGAGTTGTTGATGTCCAGCAGCGTGGGGGCGGTCTCCGTAACGCAGGCCAAAATGTACTCGCTGAGCGCTCCATATATGTCGACTTCGCAGGAGACGGGGATCAGCCGCGAGGTCAGGCGCGCGTTGACGTAACAGGGCACAAAGCCGAACTGCGTCTGGAAGGAAGGCCAGCACTTGTTGGCAAAGCAATAGTAATCGCTCGCGCCCTTGTTTTCCTCCGCCCAGTCGAGCAGGGTGATCTCATACTGCGCCAGTCGGGGGAGGATGCCCGGCATGCGGTTCCCCTCACCGAGCTCTTTTTCCATGTCCGCGATCACATCCGGGATGCGTGGGTCGTCCTTGTGCGCCTGATACGCCGCATACAGATCCAGCTCAGAATTTTCCTGAATTTCAACGCCCAGGTCAAAGAGCGCCTTGATCGGCGCGTTACAGGCCAAAAAGTCGTAAGGGCGCGGCCCAAACGTAAAGACTTTCAGCTTTCTGAGCCCCAGTTGAACGCGCGCGACCGGCACGAACTCCGCGATCATCGCGGAGATTTCCGCGGCGGTACCCACCGGATATTCGGGAATATATGGGCGCAAATGGCGCAGTCCCAGGCTGTAGCTCGCATTCAGCATACCGCAGTAGGCGTCGCCTCTGCCTTCGATGAGGGAATCCTTGCTTTTCTCCGCCGCGGCGACGACCATCGCGGGGCCGTCAAACTTCTGGATAACCTGCGTTTCCGGTCCTTCCGGTCCGAAGTTCCCGAGGAACAGCACGAGCGCGTTGCATCCGCTCTGCCGAAGTTCCTCGAGCGCCTTTATGCCGTCTTTCTCATTTTCGACGGTCGTTTGAATTTCCACGATCTCTCCGCCCGCCTTGCGATAGGCCTCCACGACCGCCGAACGCCTCTGCGAAGAGAGCGCGATGGGAAAGCAGTCCCTGCTGACGGCGACGATACCCAGCTTTACGTCGGGAATATTGCGCATGAAGAATACCTCCTGAAATAATTCGTTGCCTTATTCTATCACAAAAAGGGCGGAATGGAAATGCCTGTTTTGACGCCTCGCCGCTTGTTTGCAGGCAACGAAAAATATGGTACAATAGAGCCTGATTAAAGGAGCGATTTCGTGAAAGTATTGGATTTGGATCTCGATTTTTTTCTGAGCGACTGCTGTCCGCTGGCCGCGCCCGGCGAAAGGCCGGACGAGGCCTGCGCCAACGCCTGGGCGCCGGAGGCGGTGCGCGCGTATCTGGAGGATCATTGCGGCCTCTCCCTGCAGCAGCCCGTCCCCGGGCGTATCTTTGAAACGCACGACGGCGCGCTCGACTTCTGGCAGGAGATGCTGTCTCAGGGGCGACTTCGCGCGCCCTTTGAGGTCGTCCACGTGGATGCGCATTCGGACCTCGCCATCGGCCGTCCGGGGCCCGATTTCGTCCTCAAGGCCGTTTTAACCAGGCCAGTCGAAAAACGCCCCTCGATCGAAGCATATCGGACGGGCCGAAAGCTCGACGAGGCCAATTACCTGCTCTTCGCGCTCGCTTTTCACTGGATCGACGACTTGACGCTCGTGCGCATGGCGCGCTCTAGGCCGGATATCCCATCAGTGATCCGAAGCCGGGGGAACGACGTGGTGTTTCTGACTTCCGACATCGCTCGTCTGATGGAGGATAAGCTGGGCCCTGAACCCCTGATTCCCCTGCATGTGTACGACGACTGCGAGACGTACCATGGAGGCGGGTTTGATTTTGTCACGCTCGCGCATTCGCCGCGCTATGCGCCCCGGAGCGCAGACCGACTCATCGACGTAATTCGTCCCTATCTCGCGCTCGAATAAAAAAGGAGGAGCTATGCTGCACATCGGTTGTCATCTGTCGGCCGCAAAAGGCTTTGAGGCGATGGGGCGTCAGGCCGTCGCCATCGACGCGGATACCTTTCAATTTTTTACGCGAAACCCGCGCGGAGGAAACGCCAGGGCGCTCGATCTAAACGACGCTCAAAATTTGCTGCAAATACTGCGCACGCATGAATTTCCCGTCATCCTGGCCCACGCGCCCTATACGCTCAACGGCTGTTCGGCGGACGAAAGCGTCCGCTCCTTTGCCGCGCGCACGATGCGCGACGACCTCGCCCGGCTGGAATGCCTGCCGGGCAACCTGTATAACTTTCATCCGGGCTCGCACGTCGGGCAGGGAGCGGAGCGCGGAATCGAGCTGATCTGCAAGATGCTCGACGAGATGCCGCTGGAGGACCTGCATACCACCGTCCTGCTGGAAACGATGGCCGGAAAGGGCAGCGAGGTGGGCGGAACCTTCGAGGAGATTCGAGCAATTCTCGACGGCGCGCGCCATGGAGAGCTACTCGGCGTTTGCCTGGATACCTGCCATGTATACGACGCCGGATACGACATCGTGAGCGACCTGGACGGCGTTCTGCAACGCTTCGACGAGGTGATCGGGCTTGGGCGCCTGCGCGCGATCCATCTGAACGACAGCAAGAACCCCTTCGCCAGCCATAAGGACCGGCATGAAAAAATCGGGCAGGGCAGCATTGGCCTGGACGCGTTCGTCCGCATCATCAACCATCCGCGCCTGTGTCACCTGCCGTTTTACCTCGAAACGCCCAACGAAATCGACGGTTACGCGGCGGAAATCGCGTTGCTGCGCGCGCATTACGCCCCGTGAAGTACGACAGCAAAAGCTTGCATCGCTGGGTCTTGGCGCATGCGGAGCCTTACTATCAGGCGTTTGCATCTTCTTTGTTGCCAAATGTAACGGACCTTCTTGGCGTGCGTCTGCCTGCGCTGAGACGCCTTGCCCGCGCGCTGGCGAAGGAAGACGCTGCGTATTACGTCTCGGAAATTTCCGACGCTTCGTTCGAGGAACGGATGCTGCGCGGATTCGTGATCGGCTACGCGGACGCAGGGGAAGAGATGCGCTGGCGCTGGGTCGACGCATATCTGCCCGTCATCGATAACTGGTCCATCTGCGACAGCTTCTGCGCGACGCTTGCCGGACGGATGGGCGGGGAGGAAGCCCGTCGTGTCTGGCCGCGCATAAAGGCCTATGCCGCGAGCGAGCAGCCTTTCACGGCTCGTTTCGGTCTTGTAATAATGATCGACGCCTATATGCGTTCGGAATCGATTGAAGACGTGCTCTGCGTTCTCCCCGAGGCGCGGTGCGAAGGGTACTACGCCAGAATGGCCGTCGCCTGGGCGTTGGCGACGGCATGGGGCTATTTCCCGAACCAAACCCGGAGGTGTATGCAAACGACCGCATTCGACCCCTGGATTATCGAAAAGGCGGCGCAAAAGATGATCGAGTCGCGCCGCATCACCCCCTTGGACAAAGAAGAAATCCGCAAAACCTACCGCAGGAGGAATCCGTCATGAAACCCATCAAAACCGTCACGATCGTCGGCCTGGGTGCGCTGGGCATCCTATTCGCAGATCAGATGTCGCGCGTTCTGCCCAAGTCCGACCTGCGCATTTTAGCCGATGAAGCGCGCGTCGCCCGCTACAGGCAGGAAGGCGTGTTCTGCAACGGACGCCCCTGCGATTTCCAATACGTCACCCCAGCAGAACCCTGTGCGCCGGCCGATCTTTTGCTCTTCACCGTCAAGCAGGGCGGCCTGAAGGATGCGATCGATCTCGCCGCCGCTCACGTGGGGCCGGAGACGATTCTCCTTTCGGCGCTCAACGGCATCTCCAGCGAGCGGGAAATCGCTGCACGCTACGGAAAAGAGCGCGTGCTCTACTGCGTCGCGCAGGGAATGGATGCCGTCAAGGAGGGGAACCGCCTCACCTATGCGCATCCCGGACTCTTGTGCTTTGGCGAGGAAACGCCCGGCGTCGTCAGCGAACGCATGCGCACGGTGTCGGACTTCTTTGAGTCGGTCGGCATCGCGCATGAGGTGGTCGAAGACATGCTGCACAGGCAGTGGGGGAAGCTGATGCTGAACGTAGGCGTCAACCAGACCGTCGCGGTCTTTCGGGGAAATTACGGCACGATACAACGTCCCGGGGAAGCGCGTGAACTCATGATCGCGGCGATGCGCGAGGTCATGGCGCTCGCCCCCTTTGAGGGGGTGCGCCTGACGGAGGATGACCTTGCCTATTGGCTTGGCGTGCTGGACACCCTCGCACCGGAGGGAAAGCCCTCGATGGCGCAGGACATCGAAGCCGGGCGCGGCACGGAGGTGGAGCTTTTTGCCGGAACGGTCTGCCGCCTTTCGCAGGTGCACGGTCTGCATGCCCCCATCAACGAACGACTCTACCGATCAATTCGGGAGATGGAGGGAGCATAAAAGGAGCGCCGAAGCGCTCTAGATTGTTGACAAACCCATCGAAGGCAGAGAAACCAAAAGCCGTCTGCAAGACTGCAATCGTATCGCCCGGCCTTGCCGGGCGGGCGGGGCTTTTTTCCGTAGCAAAACGCAGTTTTGCGGAGCGAAAAAATCACCCGTAATTTCGACAAAGTGGCCTATGCCACTTTGTCAACAATCTGGAGTGCCGAAGCGCTCTCTTTTTTTATATGAAATGCGTTTCAAACGCGCTCGCGGCTTTTGACAGGATGATGGAGTTATGATATAATTTATAAGTTCGTATCTGCTGGAAAAGGCAATGGATTTAAAATAGAAAGAGGAACTGCATGCAATGGAAACCATAAAGAAGTACGTGGATAAAGTAAAGAAAGACCCGGAGCTCATCCGCTATATTGTCATCGGCGTGTGCACGACGCTCGTAAACTATGTCGTATACTTTGGATTTACACGGGTAATCACGCTGCATTCCATGTTGGCGAACGGAATCGCCTGGACTGTCGCGGTGCTGTTCGCTTATGTCGCCAATAAGCTGTATGTCTTTCGTTCCAAGACAAGCAACTTCGCCGAACTGGTCGTTGAATTTGTCAACTTCGTTTTGATGCGTGTGCTGTCCTTTGGCGCGGAAGAAGCGCTGCTTTGGATTTTTGTCGTCAAGCTCGGCGTTTGGGACCTGGGGGTAAAGCTCGTCGCACAGGTTCTTGTCATTGTTTTAAACTACATCTTTTCCAAGCTCTTTATCTTTAAGGGTGCCAAGCAAAAAAAGGGGTGATTCAAAATATGAAGTTTACAAGAGGAAGATGTGCGCTGGCTTTTCTTCTATGTTTCCTCTTGCTGCCGCTTGAGACGCTGGCCGCAGACGATTACCCTGTCAAAATCGACAAGAAGGATCTATCGTTGGCCGCCAGCATTCCGAAGTCCATGCAGACGATCGCGCTCTTTCTGCTCGACAGCGAAGAATCCGGCGATGTGGAGACGGTCTTGCTCGCCAGCATCGACAGAGGCAGCGGCCGCGCCTGTATGACGGACATCCGCACCGACATTCTGGCGGAAATTCCGCAGGTCGGACGCGTTCCGCTTGCAAAAGCATACGCCTATGGCGGCCCTAACCTGATGATGAAATCGATCAACGAGCTGCTGGAAATGAACGTAAACAGCTACGTCACCCTGGACATTAGCAGCTTCGCGCAGATTGCCGACAGCGTGGGCGGCATGCAGATGCCGCTCAACGCCCAAGAGGCGGCGGCGCTGGGCCTCGCCGAAGGCCAGCAGACGCTTACCGGCAAACAGGCGATTGCGTACATGCGTCTGGAGGGCGGGAATGCGGATGGGAAGAGCCGTCAGTACAAGTCCGTCATGCAGATTCTTTATCAGGGCACGCGCGACAAAAACCCGCTATCCTTGATGGGGCTCGCGCAAAAGCTCATGAGCACGATGCAAACCAATTTGGGCATCATGGACATGCTCACGCTTGCCACGAAGGTCATGGGGGGATCTCAGCGCGACGAACTCATGCTTCCCCGCACGGAGTCCCTTGTAGAGAGCTCTTTTGAGGGCGCCACCGCTTATGAAACCGATTGGACCGCCATGCGGCGGGAACTGCACGCCTTTTTGTTTCCGAAGAACTGAATCGCTTCCATCAAACAAACAACCGGACGCCATGCCCGGTTGTTTGTTTTTTATTCACTTTTATCCTGTGATTCGTCAATCTCACGCAATTGCGTGTGTTCCGCGGCCGAACGCCTGCGGTCCTCGAGCATCGCCGCGTAATGCCGGCGCGTCGTGTTGACGTCCGAATGGCCCAGTACGTCGGCGACGAGGTAGATGTCCTGCGTCGCGCGATACAGGTTGGTGCCGTACGTGCTGCGCAGCTTATGCGGGCTGATCTTCTTTTTCAGCGGCGCGGCGATGGCGGCATACTTCTTGACGAGATTCTCGACCGCGCGCTGCGTGATGCGGCGTCGCTGTATGGAGAGAAAGAAGGCGTTTTCGTGGCCCGGCAGCGCTTCGATCTGTTCACGCTCGGAAAGATACTCCTGCAGCGCCTGTGAAACCTCGTCCGATAGGTACAACATCACCTCCGCGCCGCCTTTTCGCGTCACGATGAAGGCGTTTTGCGAAAAGTCGAAGTCGTCGATGTTGAGCCCGACGCATTCGCTCACGCGGATTCCCGTTCCCAGAAAGAGGCTGAGCATCGCGAGGTCGCGCTTTCGCGTGATCTGATGGAATTTTTGCTGGCGGGCCGTCAGGTTTTCGCCCTTCTCGGCCTCGTCCAAAATGCGGGCTACCTCGTCGAGCTCCAGACGGATGATCGCCTTTTCGTGACGTTTAGGCAACGGCACCAGTTCAGCGGGATTTCCGGGAATGCGTCCGTCCGCGTACAGATACTTGAAGAACGAGCGCAGGGAAGACAGCTTGCGCATCTTGCCGCATTCGGCGTTCTCCAGCTCGCGTGAGGAAACGTTTCCATCCTCGTCGATGTCGTTTTTATAGTAAAGCGTCAGGTATTGGCCGTAGCGCTCGATGTCGGCTTTGGTGATTTTGCGCAGGTCTTCGTCGTCGAAGGAGAGGACGTCCTTGCCTCCAAATTTGCGCACTTCCGCGGAAAGATATTGAAAGAAAATGCGCAGGTCATAAGCGTAGGCAAGGCGCGTCAGCGTGCCCGTCTGCGACTCGACCGCGATGAAGTAATCCAGGCAGCACTGGGGCAGTTCGCGTTCAAGCTTGCGCAGATTTTCCGTGCGCATGCGCGCCGTCTGCTTTTGATAATCGTTTGGCATCTTTACACCTGGTTTCAAGCATTTTATGGAACCAGTATAGCATAAACAAGAAAAAAGGTCAATGTCTTCGTAAAAGAAGGATTTTGCGAAGTGATTTCTGTTTCACTTCCCTACGAGAAATCTACGGTTTCGCCGCCTTGGCGTTTTGCTTGATCTGTCCGGTCGCCAGTTCGTCGCAGCGGTTGTTAAATGCATTGTCCGCGTGCCCCTTGACCTTGTGGATCGTAACCTCGTGATCCTGCATGAGCGTCAGCAGCCACTTCCACAAATCCTGATTTTCGACCGGCTTTTTGCTGGCATTTTTCCAGCCGTTGCGCTTCCAATTTTCGATCCAGTGCTGATTGAACGCATTGACAAAGTACGCGGAATCCGAATAGATAGAAACCTTACAGGGCTGTTTCAGCGCCAGAAGGCCCTGAATGACGGCGAAGACCTCCATCCGGTTGTTCGTGGTATCCGGCATAAAGCCGGACATCTCTTTCTGATGATCCCCATAGATCAGGACCGTCCCCCAGCCTCCCGGCCCGGGATTTCCGGAACAGGCGCCGTCCGTGTACATGGTAATTTCTTTCATTGCCTCACGCTCCCGATGATCCCTCGAAAAAGGACCCGCTTCGCCCCAAAGCGAAGCGGGTCCGAATGATTTACCGTAGGTCTTACTTTTCGTTCTTCTCCATGATCGCAGCGTGCGCGGCAGCCAGACGGGCGATCGGCACACGGTACGGCGAGCAGGAGACGTAGTTCAGGCCAACCTTGTGGCAGAACATGACGGAAGACGGATCACCGCCGTGCTCGCCGCAGATGCCCAGCTTGATGTCCGGGCGGGTCTTGCGGCCCAGATCGGCAGCCAGCTGCACGAGCTTGCCCACGCCGTTCTGATCCAGACGGGCGAAGGGATCGGACTCAAAGATCTTCTTGTCGTAATAAGCGTCCAGGAACTTGCCCGCGTCGTCACGGGAGAAGCCGAACGTCATCTGCGTCAGGTCGTTCGTGCCGAAGGAGAAGAACTCGGCTTCCTTGGCGATCTCGTCCGCGGTGACGGCCGCGCGCGGGATCTCGATCATGGTGCCGATCTTGTAATCGAGCTTGACGCCCTTCTCGGTCATGACCTGCTCCGCCGTCTCCACGACGATCTTCTTGACGTAGGCCAGCTCCTTGACCTCGCCGACCAGCGGGATCATGATCTCGGGATGGATCTCGATGCCGTCCTCCTGAGAAACCTCGATCGCCGCTTCGATGACCGCGCGGGTCTGCATCTCGGCGATTTCCGGATAGGTCACGGCCAGACGGCAGCCACGGTGACCCATCATCGGGTTGAACTCGTGCAGCGCGTCGATCTTGGAGACGATGGCTTCGGAGGTGGTGTTCAGCTCCTTGGCGATCGCCGCGATCTCCTCGGTCATGTTCTTCTGCGGCAGGAACTCGTGGAGCGGCGGGTCGAGGTAGCGAACGGTCATGGGACGGCCCTTCAGCGCCTTGTACATGGCCTTGAAGTCGCCCTTCTGCATCGGCAGAATCTTCGCCAGCGCGACGCGGCGCTGATCCTCGCTCTCGGCCAGGATCATCTCGCGGACGGCCGCGATGCGATCCGCCTCAAAGAACATATGCTCGGTGCGGCACAGGCCGATGCCCTCGGCGCCGAACTTGACGGCGACTTCGGTATCGCGCGGGTTATCCGCGTTGGTGCGAACCTGCAGCTTGCGCGCCTCGTCAGCCCAAGCCATGAGCGTCGCAAAGTCGCCGGAAACGGAGGCCTCGACGGTCTTGATGGCTTCGCCGTACACGTTGCCGGTGGAGCCGTCGATGGACATCCAGTCGCCTTCCTTGAAGACCTTGTCGCCGATCGTGGCGGTCTTGGCCTCTTCGTCCACCTTCAGCGCGCCGCAGCCGGCGACGCAGCAGGTGCCCATGCCACGGGCGACGACGGCCGCGTGGGACGTCATGCCGCCGCGGGCGGTCAGGATGCCCTGGGAATGCGCCATGCCCTCGATGTCCTCAGGAGAGGTCTCCAAACGGACCAGAACGACCTTCTGGCCGGACTGCGCGGCGGCGGTCGCCTCGGCGGCGGTGAAGTACACCTGACCGCAGGCGGCTCCCGGAGAAGCGGCCAGACCGGTGGCGATCGCCTTGGCGGCCTTCAGCGCGGAAGCGTCGAACTGCGGGTGCAGCAACGCGTCCAACTGCTTGGGCTCAACCTTGAGCACAGCCTCTTCCTTGGTGAGCATGCC
>JAEXCG010000087.1 GCA_023402355.1 Bacillota bacterium
GAGCCGCCCCTCATTGAATAGGGCATCTTGAACGACAGGGATGATTTCCTGTGCATCGGTTATCAGCACGCTTGAAGCATTGAGAGGCGCGAGGAGGCCATCCTGGATGACCTTGTCTAAATCGCCATCCAGCCGCAAGTGGAACAGGTCGGTGGTATCTCCCGCTTCGATGGCCCTGCGTACATCGTCGGCAGTGAGGGTAGGCTCGCGTTCGCGCTGTACTGCCACGCCGGTATTTACTTTTTGAAATTCCTCATCCGCGTTATACACAGACAAATAACCTCGAATGGTAAGAGCGGTGAGATTGTTTTCCCAGTCAAAAGGGATATACTGCATTCCATCAAAGCTGACGGATACATAGCCCTCGCCAACCACGGCATAGGCGTCTGTTAAATGGTGAGACGCGTAGCTCTGCAAGGAAGTCCAGTTGCCGTCATCCCAACGTGAGAGCGAACCGCCCACCAGGGCGTATAGGCCCTGAGCCCTGTCATACGCAATTCCCTCGATACCCTGAATATGTGTGGTGTACCATGTTTCACTTATTTCACATGTACTCGTGTCCAGCGCAACAAGCTTGTACTTTTGCGTGACGCTGTCGTAATGAAGCAACAGCAGTTCACCCGGCTCATAGGCACACAGCTCCAGCGTTCCCCTTATTTCCAGCTCTTCGGCGTCGCCCGTCACAGGATTGGCTCGATAAAGCGTCGCACCACCTTCCATCGCGTCCTTCAGCGGCTGGGCGGCCAGAAACAACCACCCATCCTGATGTACGGCGGCCGTATACTTCATCGCCTGCAAATCCATCGCCGTATTTGAATAATCCAGTTCAAGGTTCAGCCCGCCATTCTCATATGTCCAAAGCTTCTTATTTTCCTGATCCAGTATTTCAATTTGATCGTTGTTGCGGAAAATAAGCGCTTCAAAGGATACCCCCTGCTCGTATAAGGCATCCGCCGATAGCTGCAAAGTGGGTTCATTGTCTTCGGGATTCCATGTATACAAGCCTCCGCTCGTCATGAGGTATAAGGTATCGCCGGTAGATACACACCCTCGCATGGAACCAAAATCCGTCTTTTCCAACCTGAAAATGCCTGCAACCGCGCCTACAGCCAGCGCAGTTGCCGTTGCCAAAACCAGTACGATCCCCAGTACAAGCCCGATCGAAATTTTCTTTTTCACTTGAATACTCCCTTCCGCATACAATACGCGCTGTACAAGCCTGGGGTCACCCGTCATGCCGGACAGGCGGGTATCCAGCGCATGATGAAGCCGATTGCGAATATCGTTGTCATTCATCGTTATACCCCCCTTCCAGCACAGCTCTTAGCTTTTTCTTGGCTTGTTTTAATCGTGTGGATATAGTCGATATGGACAAACCCAAGGACTGTCCTATTTCTTCCAGCGTCATGTCCTGATAAAAATAGAGCAGCAAGACTTCCTTTTCTTTATAAGGAAGCCTCAGAATGCTTTGAACGATACTATCGTCCTGGATTTCAAAAGGAACGCAGGCCTCCGGGGTCTGCTCCGGGGTGATACGCCGATCCACCCGGCGAAACCATGCCTTGCGCTTCATATCGCGGCACGTGTTCATGGCAATTCTCATCAGCCACGTTTTTTCGCTGCAATCCCCTCGAAAGGAATCCATTGCCTGATATGCTTTCAAAAAAGTCTCCTGCACGGAATCCTCCGCCAGTTCGTAGTCCTTCAGTATCACATAGCATGTGCGGAGCAGCGCAGCCTGATATTGCTCCACCATTCGGCAGAAGGTCTCTTTTCGGATGCTGTCCGGGCCCGTGACAACCTCCATGTGCCGCTCACCTCCTTCATCATATTAGACGTGCCAGCTCTTCAATTTTTCGGCCTTTTTTGCATTTCATCAGCCATAACCGGTGAAGATTCCGCTCTCCACTTTTAGGCGGGCCTGCCCCTTGACGATTTGAGCTTCCATTCAATCTAACGAAAACAGCGAGGCTGTGCGCTTCCTTTGGGCGCTCAGCCTCGCTGTTTTTTAGGAATTTCCAAAATATGCCGTCTTTCTTTTTATCCTGAAGCGTTAAATTGCCTTTCGCCCCTCGCGCCAAGCGGCAAGCTGGGCCTTCGCCGCCTCCAGTGCGGCGTTCGCCTCGCGCACGTGGCGGCTGCCGACGATGACGAGCACGCCGCCCGCGACAAAGCGCACGAACCGCAGCGGCTCCACCAGCAGCGTCAGCGCCGCGAAGACGCAGACGCTGGTGAACATCAGCATCGCGTGGTTGCGAAGCACCGGCAAAAGCAGCAGCACGACCCCCGCCATCAGCAGCACGACGTGCGATACCGGCCACAGACCCAGCAGCGCGCCGAACATCGAGGCGATCGCCTTGCCGCCCCGAAAGCCCAGCGTCACGGGATACGCGTGCCCCAGCACCGGCGCTAGCGCGACCGGCGCGAGATACCAACCGTCCAGACCGCCCCAGACGATCGCTGCGTAGACGGGTATCGCGGCCTTGAGCACGTCCAGCAGCGCGCACAGGACGCCCACCACCGGCCCGCACAGGCGAAAGGCGTTCGCCGCGCCGGGGTTGCGGTCGTCGTTCTGCGTGCGCACGTCGCCCCCCACCATCAGCCGGGGGATGTAATAAGAATACATGACGCCGCCCGACAGGTACCCCGCCAGGGTAAACAGGATCATCCTCCATGCCATAGGCTTTCCCTCCCTCTACGATCTGTGCGCGCGGGCAATCAGGTCGCGCGCGATGTCCAATGCCGCCGTGCCCGAAACCAGCCGCTCCTGCGCGGCCCGCTGCGCCGCGCGCGCCTGTTCGTCCTCGAGCAGCAGCCGGGCGAGCGCCGCCGTCTCGCCCGGCTGCCTTGCCCAGCAGGCCGCGCCCGCCCGCTCGAAGAAGGCCGCGTTTTGCGTCTCCACGCCCTCAATGGGGTGGATGAACACCAGCGGCAATCGCTTTTGCATGACCTCCGTGCTCGTGAGCCCGCCCGGCTTGGTGACGACCACGTCCGCGCTGTCCAGCAGGTCAAAGAGCGGCTGCACCCGCCCCAGCACCCGCAGGCGGGAGCCCGCGGCAAACGACCGCTCGATCTGCGCCTTCACCCGCTCGTTGCTGCCGCAAACGACCGTGACGCGCACGCGCTCGGGCAGGGTCATGATTTCAGATAGCACCTCGGGCAGGTTGCCCGCGCCCATCGACCCGCCGATGAGCAGCACGTGCGCCGCCTCCGGGTCGATGCCCTGACGGGCCTTCGCCGAGGCCTTATCCGCGCAGGGCACGCACGCCGGGCTGGCCGGGATGCCCAGCGGCACGAGGCGCGAGGCGTCCATGCCGTGCGCGGCGTACTCCTCCGTCAGATACGCGCTCGGGGTGTAAAAGACGTCCAGGTCAACCTCTTCCCAGAAGGGCGCGCAGGTGTAGTCCGTCATCACGCCCGCCGTCAGGGGCAGCTCGCGCACGGCGCGAAGGCTGCTGATCGTCTGCGCGGCGAAGATGTGCGGGCACACGACGATGTCCGGCTTCTCCGCGTCCAGGTAGGCGGCCATGCGATCCCTGTACAAGGCGTTCGCGTAATAGACCGGGCTCTTGCGCCGGGGCGAAGAGACGAACGCGCCCGCCCGGTAGATCTTGCCGAAAAGCGACGGATAATTGCGCACGACGCCGACGTAAGCGCCCTCCACGGCGCGCGCCATGCGCTCGCCCGCAAATCGCAGACAGTCCAGACAGTCCGTCTGAACGCCCAGCGACGTCAGCGCCTGCGCGACCCCTTGGGCCGCCGCGTTATGCCCGCCGCCGGTCGCCGCGGAGAAACAGACTGCCTTCATTCGCCACACATCCCCCATTTTTGATATATTCAGTATACCACCAGTCGCTGCAAAGCGCGATCAAAATTTTTCTTTTCATCGTTTCGGGCGCTTCAAAACATCCCTGTCCGCGCACATAAATGCAGCCGTGCATGTGCATACTAGGGCCATCATCGCAGGAGGTGACCGCATGCAGCTTGCATCTTCACGCCTTTCAGGCGAAACTTCCCCCTATCTTCTCGCACACGCCGCCCAGCCGATCGCGTGGTTCCCCTGGGGCGACGAGGCGTTTGAGGAGGCCGCGCGCAGGGACGTGCCCGTCTTCCTCTCCAGCGGCTACGCGAGCTGCCACTGGTGCCACCGCATGGCGCAGGACGCCTTTCAGGACCCCATCGTCGCGGAGCTGCTGAACGCGCACTTCGTCTCCGTCAAGGTGGACCGCGAGCAGCGCCCGGACGTCGACGCCTATTACATGGAATCGTGCATCGCGCTCAACGGCGAGGGCGGCTGGCCGCTTTCCGTCTTTTTGCTGCCCGACCGCCGTCCTTTCTTCGCGGGCACCTACTTTCCCGCGCAGACGCGCGGCGGCCAGACCGGCATGCGCGCGCTGCTCAGCCGCCTGAGCAGCCTGTGGGCGAGCGACCGCTCGCGCATCTACAGTTGGGCCGATCAGCTATCGGGCGCGGTGTTTCAGGCGCACGCCAGCGCGCACGCGGACATGGACGCGCTATGCACCCAGCTCGAGCGCGACCTGCTCGCCGCCGAGGACCGCCACGGCGGCGGCATCGGCAAGGCGCCCAAGTTTCCGAACGTGCCCGCGCTGCGCTTCCTGATGGAGCGCGCGCGCTTTGGCGCAAAGCCCGGCGAGGAGGATCAGACGCCCGCGGGGCAGATGCTGCACCGGGCGGCGGACGCGATGGCGCGCGGCGGCATCCACGATCTGGTGGGCGGCGGCTTCTTCCGCTACGCGGTGGACGCGATGTGGCGGACGCCGCACTACGAGAAGATGCTGGTGGACAACGCGCAGCTCGCGCTGCTGTTCCTGCGCTGCGGCATGCCGGATGCGGCCATCGACGCGGCGGATTACATGCTCTCCACCCTGCGCTTCAAGGAGGGCGGCTTCTACTCCTCGCAGGACGCGGACGACCCGCGCGGCGAGGGCGCCTATTACCTGCTGACGCCCGAGGAGGTGGAAGAGGCGCTCGGGCCGGAGGATGGCGCGCGGTGCTGCGCGCTGCTGCACATCCTGCACGCGCCGGGCGACCGCAAGCATCAGGGCGTGCTGCCCTATCTGGACGCGGGCCTTCGCGAGACGGACGAGGCGTTTTTGCGGGCGATGCGGCCGAAGCTGATGGAAATCAGAAAGCAGCGCCCCGCCCCCCGCGTCATCGAACAGGCGACGCTGACGGGCAACGCGCTCAGCATCCTGGCGCTCTCGGTGCTCGGCCGTCAGCTCGGCCTGTCCCATTACGTGCAGGCGGCCTCTCAGGCCGCGCGCTTCGTGGGCGAGTACATGGTGGAGCGCGGGCGGCTCTTCGGCGCATGGTCCGCCGGCACGCCCTCCAGCCCCGCGACATTGGACGGGTACGCCGCCTATGCGCTCTCGCTCTTCGCGCTCTCCGAGGCCGACAAGCAGACGCCCTGGCGCAAGAGCGCGCTGCACTTCCTCGACGAGACGATGCGCCTGTTCGTGCCGCCGGACGGCAGGCCCGCGCTCACGGGCAGCGACGTGCGCGACCTGCCGGTGCGCATCAGCGCGGTCACGGACGAGAGCGTGCCCTCCGGCGCGTCGCTGCTGCTGGAATGCCTGCTCGCGGCGCACCGGTTTACGGGCAACCCCGACAGGCTGTCCGACGCGCAGCGCATTCTGGGGGCCAGCCTGCCCTCAGCCGGAAGCAGCCTGCTTTCACACGCGGGCGTGCTCACCGCGGGCATGGAAATCGCGTCGCACAAGTAATATCCGCTCGGCTGCGAGGAGGCATACGCCTCCTTTTTTGCGTTTCAATCCTCCGGCGTCTCGCGCAATTTTTCAGAATGCGATTGTGGGGCTTGTCCCCCGCCTCCTCGCGGCGTATAATAATAGGGATTATTCCCTTGCAGTCTTTTGCGCGTCCGGCGCGTTAAATGACAAACCGCCTTTCTGATTAAAATTCCGGAGGAGGAACGCACCTTGCGCTCAAAGCTTCTTATATGTCTGACGATTCTTCTGTGCGCCCTGTCCCTGTCCGCGCTGTGCGAGGACGCGGCCGCGGCGGAAGAAAATACTCAGGTTCGCCATTATCTGCTGCTCGGCCTGGACACGTACGCGGACGAAATCACGAGCGACGCCCGCACCGACACGATGATGCTCGTGACCTTCGACACGAAGTACAACCGCCTCGTCCTCACCTCCATCCTGCGGGACACCAAGGTGCCCAATCCGAAGGGCAACGACACGAAGATGAACCTGCTGTACAAGCATTACGGCATCGACGGGGTCACGCAGGTGCTCGAAAAGCAGCTCGCGATCGACATCACCGGCACGGTGCTCATCAACTATGAGAACGTCAAGCTCCTCATCGACGCGCTGGGCGGGGTGGACATCGAGATCACCAAGAACGAGGCCAACACCATCTCCAGCATCCTTCGCCATGACGACCCGAACCTGCCCAAGGGCGCGGGCATGACGCACATGACGGGGCGCATCGCTCTGGCCTACATGCGCAACCGCTGGGACACGCTGGACGGCAGCACAGGCGGCGACTTCAGCCGCACCCAGCGCCAGCGCAAGGT
>JAEXCG010000096.1 GCA_023402355.1 Bacillota bacterium
CTGCGCGCGCTCCTGCCGCTGCGGGGCGCGCCCTGGCGTCCCGAGCAGGTGCGGGAAATTTTAGAGCGCGCGGGGCTTGACGTTGAAACGCCCGAAATCTCGCTTGAGGCCATGACCGAAGCGCTGCGTTCGGGGCGCGCCCTGCTCGTGCTCGTGCAGGAAAACGGGCTCGGCCACTGCTACCTCGTCGCCGCCTACGCCCGCGCGCCCGGCGGCAAGACCGTCTTTGCAATCGTCGATCCGGCGGACGGGCGCGCGCGGGCTATGGACGCCGACGCGCTGCTCGCACGTATGGAGGGCTACTGGTGGCGTTTTCTTTCCGTCAGCCGCTCACCTGAAGCGTGCAATCCTGAAGGGTGAGCGTCATGCCCTCCTCCAACGTCAGGCTCTGCGTCTCCCCGCCGGCCACGCTCCCCTCGGCAATCACGTTTCCCTCCTCGCCGCGCAGCGCATACGTTCCAGACTCCCGCCCCGGAGCCGCGCGCACCAGGGCCGCGCCCGCGGGGCACTGCTCGCCCACCGCAAGCGTCGCCGTACCGACGAACGCGCCGCACGTCCGCTCCGAAAGGACGCGCTCCCCCACAATCCGGTGGATGTGGGTGCTTCCCGTCACCTCGACCTCTGCGCCCGCCTCGAGCAGCACGGCATAGCCGCTGCGCGCATCGGCCCCTTCGACGTCCGCGAGGGCGCAGCGGAGGGGCGCTTCCCTGCCCGGCAGGCGAACCGAAATCCTGGCGTCCGCGCCCTGAACGACGTAGTACCCCGGCGTTATCCCCTCGCCGATCGGGTAAACGCCCGGTCCATACCCCGCATCCGTCGCATCCGCGGGCGTCGGCAGGGTCACGTCGTCCATGCGCACGTACCCGACGCCGCCCGGGTAGCGCACGTGATACCATTCGTCCACGATGCCCAGCACCTCGACCGCTTCCTCCGCCGGGAGGCGCGCGATCCGAGGCGCATCCGCGCGCGCCGCCTCGTAAAGGCTCCATTCGTCCGATCGCGGCGCAATCTGGGGCGCGCCCTGCTGCACGGACTTCGCCACGTCGCCGTAGGCAAGGTCCGTCGCCGTCACGTAGCCCTCGACGCCCGCGATTTCCACAACCGCCCAGCCCTCGTCCGCGCTTCTTACCACGGTCACCGGCGTGCCGTTATAATACCATCCCCGAATCTCCGCCTTGAGGTCGGGCCGCGCAAAGAGGCCCAGGCGCGCCGCGGGCTCCGGGGTATTCACCACCGCTTCCTCCGCGCCCGCAAGGCCGGGAACCGTCAAGAGCGCGAGGCACAGCCCCAGGGCAATCCTTCGCTTTGTTCCGTTCATGGCAATTCCTCCTTCTCGATGTCGATGGCCGATAGGTCCTTCGCGTTCACGTAGCCCGTGCGTTCGCGCCCGCCGCGCTCCACGGCCCGAATCTCGCGCCACAGGGGCTTCCCCTCCGCCAGCGCTTGGATCGTCAGAACGCTTCCGTCCTTGATCGTAATGCCGGTGAAGTTTTTCTCGCTCTCGATGGGGCGCGCGTAGACGCGAAGCGATTTTCCGTCCCGCGTCGTGACCCGCGCCCGGCTGCCCGCGCAAAGCCAGGGGGTGAAGGGCTCCCCCGCCTCCGCGGGCTGGTCGTATGCGAGCCAGGATGCGCGCCCCCAGTGCGTCCACAGGTAGGGCATCTCGTCCTCCACCACGCCGTAGAGGTGCCCGCGCGCGTGCACGCACCGCCCCTGCCCGACGTACACGCCCATGTGCCTGAAGCGGCCCGCGTCATCCGCCTGAAAGAGCAGGATGCCCGGCTCGCGCGGCATCGTCTCGATGGGCCCCGACTCCGCGCACCAGCGGGCGGCCGCGCCCTCGACATTCGTGCGCCATTCCTTGGGAAAGGGGCCCTCCGAGGCGGCGAGGAAGCCCTCCAGCAGCCCCGCGCAGTCGTAGACCTCCAGCCCGTCCCAGCGCTCGCAGGGGCCGAGCAGAAGCTGCGCGTAGTCCCCGTACTGCTCCGCGCGCGCCTGCCGCAGGGCGGGCGTGCAGGTTTCGCCCGTGCCCCCGTAGAGGTAGCCCATGCCCACCTTCGCGCGCGCGTAGGCGCACAGGGCCCCCGACGTGCGGGGCAGCGCGTCCGCCTGCGCGACGCCTGCGAGGCATAGCGACGCCAAGATCAGCGACAAGAGGAGACGACGTTTCGTGCGTCCCACGGCTTTCACCCTTTCGCATCATCCGTTGGTGTGTATCCAGCAGTTCGATATCTCAAGGGTCATGCCCTCCTCCAGCGGCAGACCCAGCATCTCCGTCGTCACGGTTCCCCGCTCGAGCACGCCTCCCGCCGCGTCGCGCAGCACGTAGCTGCCGCTCGCTTTGCCGGGAGCGGTACACAGATAGCACGTACCGTCTGGGTAATCGGTCTTGACGTGCAGCGTTGCGCTGCCTACGAAACACATGGCCGTCTTATCCGACATGGCAGGGGACGACACGATGCGCACGATCGTCGTTCCGCGGTCTACCTGAACCGCATCCCCCTGATTCAAAAATACGACATAGGCGCTTGGCCGGATTCCGTAGTCCGTAAGGCTATCCAGGCTGCACGAAAAGGTCTCTCCGGCCTTTGAGCGGGTGGAGATCTCGCCGTCCTCCCCTTGCACGAGGAAAAAGCCCGCGGGGAAATCGACGCCTGCCGTATAGGTCCCCCTGCCAAAACAGAGAGCGCCTGCGTCCGCCACCGTCAGGTAGTTCGACTTCATATAGCCCGTCTTATTGTCTTCTTCCACCTGTACATGATACCAGCCGTCCAGCACGCCCAAGATGCGCACGCGGGTGTTGTTGTAATAGCGGCCGAGGGAATCCGACGCTTCGTCCGGGCCGCTGCGCAGGTTCAGCCGGTCCGTGACGCGCGGGTTGTTCACGTAACCGTCGGGCATGGCCTGCGCGACCGATTGCGCCGCGCTGCCGAAGGCGAGATAGCGGCTCTGCATGTAGCCCTCGACGCCCGCGACGCGCACCCTGACCCAGGAGCCCGCGCTCCCGCCCAGCACCTGCACGTGCACGCCGTTGTAGTACTTGCCCAGCGACCGCGCCTTCGCGTCCGGCAGCACGCGCAGATGCAGTCGGTCCTGTGGGTTCGGGTTGTTCACCACCGCATCGTTCGCCGCCTCGCCGCCGCCCGCGCCCTGAAGGGAAAGGTACGAGCCGCGCATGTACCCGCTTTGCCCGTCCACGTCCACATGATACCACGCGCCCGCGACGCCCAGCACCGTGACGTGCGTGCCGTTGTAATAGCGCCCCAGCGACCCCGCGCGCTCGTCCGGTTCGCTCCGCAGATTCAGCCGGTCCGCCGGGTTCGGGTTGTTCACGAAGGCGGTCGGCATCGCGGGCGCGACGAAGACGTCGTCGCCCATCCGAAGGTAGGCCTTGAGCATGAAACCCTCGACGCCGCGCACGCTCACCTTCGCCCAGTCGCCAAAGTCGCGAGCGTTCAGCACGTCGACCACCACGCCCGTGTAGTACTTGCCCAGCGACTGTGCCTGCGTATCCGGCAGCACGCGCAGGTGCAGTCGGTTTTCCGGCCGGTCGTTCACCACCACGCCCCGCAGATACCCGTCCGCCTGCGCCCCGGCGCACAGCATCAGCGTCAGCGCGAACGCAAGGAACAGCCCCAGCATCCTCTTCATCGTATTTCTCCCCCTCATCTCGGATTTTCCTGTAAAGAAAACGTGCGAAAAAGGCAATTTCATGCAAAGCAAGGGAAGTCTGTTGTGATTTTATAGAGAAGGCCCCGGGTGATCGATCGCCCAGAGCCCTGAGTTTTATAATAAGTCCTCGCGCTCGGAAAGCACCTCTAAGATCATCAAGACCCCCAGTTGATACCCTCGCTGAAAGTTATCCGTACCCTCCATATCGCTAATCTTTCCTTGCGCGCTAATAAACTGCTCTAACACCTTTCTGTTTTCTTCCCCCAATACCTCCAACACCCTCTTTTCTCTTTCACACAGTTCCAGCAGAGCTTTATCATAGCTTGAATTGCGTTCAAAGTATTGCCGCTTTGCCTGCAGGCTACCGTTTGCAAAAGCCTCTAAAACTTTACCCATGTGGCATTTACCTTCCTTATACATAGAGCGATCGCATCTACTTGCAGAAAAAAGCCGCATATGATACTATATTTATGCGCGCTGCCCTCTGAGCAGGTGCGTTATGGTGTTAAGGAAATGGCGTAGCTCGGTAAAGTTCACGCCGTTTCCTTATTTTTGTTTCAGGTCGTCGTAGATCCGGTCGATTCCCCTGCGGACGACGTCGGAAGCCGTCATCCCCAGTTCCGCCTTACATTTCTCCAGCTTTTGCTTTGTTTCATCGCTGACGAGAATAAAGATGCGGTCTTTCAGGGGCTTGTCCCCAATCAACGGACGACCCATCTTCTTTTGCGCCACAGGCTCACCTCACTTTCATGCGCATTTATATTTTACATTAAATGCGCATAAATGTCAACACCTTTAAGCGTACATAGCAAAAGGCGCGGATCGCTCCGCGCCCCAGATTGTCGAAAAACCTCCTTGACGCCCTTGCGCCCGTCACAGCAGCTTTACGAGGATCATCGCAAGGCCCAGCGCCGCCAGCACCACGCCGGTCGCGCGGTTGAGCACCTTCGGGTCCGCCTTGTTGGCGAACAGCGCCGACACCCGCGCGCCTACCAGCGTTGCCACCACGCACACGAGCAGCGCCGTCATGTCCGGCAGGCCGCCGATGACCATGTGCGAGGCCGCGCCCGTGAAGGCCGTGAACGCCATGATGAACACGCTGGTGCCCACGGCGGTCTTGAGCTCGTAGCCCAGCACGCTGGTGAGGATGAGCAGGAGCATCATGCCGCCGCCCGCGCCGATAAAGCCGCAGATGAAACCGATCAGCACGCCGCACGCCAGCGACTGAACCGCCTTCGTGCGCGCGTCCTTGTGCGCCTGCTTCTCCTTGGTCGTCAGCACCGGGCGCACGATGAACTTCACGCCCAGCAGGAAGGTCATGAACACGGAGAAATTGCCCATCGCCGTGCTCGGAACCAGCGAGGCGACGTAGCTGCCCACGAGCGTGAAGACGAGCACGCTGACGAGCATCACCAGCCCGTTTTTCACGTCCAGGTTCTTATGCTTCCCGTAGGTATACGCGGAAATCGCGGAGGCCAGTACGTCCGACGCCAGGGCGATGCCCACCGCCTCGTAAGGGTCGAAGTGCAAAAACGTGATGAGCATGGGCGATATGACCGCCGCCGCCGAGAGGCCCGCCAGACCCGTCCCCATGCCCGCGCCCAGACCCGCGATGATGTAAATCAGAATTGCAAAAGCCATGTTCTGTCCACTCCCTGCCTTTAATCGTTTACCGATGAACTATTATAAGGCAGGATGGCGCATCATGCAACCCTTTTAGTCTGAAAACCGCAGGAAAGCGTTTCAAAACACCTCGTATACGGTTTGATCGACCGCCGTAACCGGCGTGAGATAGCGCGTCATCATGTAGCCGCGCACGCCGTCCAGCTCGACCTGCGACCATTCGTCGTCCGGGAAGAGCAATAGAATTTCCGTTCCCGTGGGCACCCTGGCGGCGATCGGCGCTTCCAGGCTGGGCGACCAGCGCAGGTTGACGGTCGTCTCGCGCGCGGGATCGTCCGAGTCGACCACCTGCATGCGTCCGCCTTCCATATCCTCCGCCATCTTTACGGTCAGGCGGTTGGTGAGCACGTACCCCTCCAGCCCGGGCATGGCGACGTGCGTGAACTGATCCTCTTCCCCCAGCACGGCAAGCACGCGGCCCGGCTTGATGAGGGCTTTCTGCGCGCCCAGGGACGCCTTGGGATGCACGGCGGTGCTCCCCGCCGCGGCATTCAGGATCGCGATGCGCGGCCCCCTCTCGCCCTCATCGAAGGAGAGATAGATCGTCGGTACGAATCCCTCGCCCGCGTCCGCGCGCACGCGGCACCAGCAACTTCCGACCTGGAGCACCTCCAGGCTGTCTCCGACCGCGAGCCTGGCGAACACGCCCTTTTCACTTTGAACCAGGCACAGCGGCGCCGCGACCGCCACCTTCGCCGCAAGCGTCCCCTGCGCCTCCTCGACCCTTGCCTCTCCGGGCGTCGCCTCCCCGGGCGTCGCGTCCGCGAAGGCCGCGCCGCCGAGCAGCGTCAGCGCGCACAGAATCCATAAAACTCGTTTCATCGTGCTTCCCCCTTCCAGACCTTTCCTTCATACGACGGCGGCCGTCAAACTTTTATTCCACCCTGCACAGAAAGTTCGATATCTGTTATAATGGAAAAAATCACGACAGGTAAAAGGAGCGTCCCATGAACAAACCTCGCGCGCGCATTCTCGTCGCCGCGGCGCTTTCGGCGCTGCTCGCGCTGTTTCTCGGCGCCTTTCTCATCGTCAATTTGAGGGGATTCGTGCGCTTCTGCGACGCGGACATGCAGGCGGACGTGCAGGTGGCAAAGCTCATGCGCGATCAGGGGACGCTCTTTCCCTATAACTGGATCTTCGGCAACCAGTTCTACGTGGCCGCGACGCCCGTGCTGTGCGCGCTGCTGATGCGCTTCGTGCCCTCGCCCAACCTCGCGATGGGGCTTGCGACCACGGTCATGGGCGCGCTCGTGCTGCTCTCGCTTCTCTACCTGCTGCGCCCCTTCGCGGGCAAAACGGCGCGGCTCTTCGCGCTCGTGACGATGGCCGCGGGCATCGCCTGTGAAAACATCGCCGTCTCCCGCATGGGGCAGCTCTTCTTCCTGATGGCCTCCTACTACGCCTGCTACGCGATCACGGCCTTCCTCGTCTTCGGGGTATGGCTGCGCCTTCGCTTCTCGTCCCTGCGCGGGTGGGCGTGGGCGATGGCCCCCGCGGCCCTCGCGCTCAGCTTTGCCATGGGCATGCAGAGCGTTCGGCAGACGCAGGTGATGGTGCTGCCGCTGCTCCTTTTAGAGGCGTTCTGTTTTGGCCTGGACGCCGCGCGCCGGAGCAAAAAAAAGATCGCGCCCGCCGCGTTCGCGCTGCTCGCCGCAGCCGCGAACGCGCTGGGGCTTCTCGTCATCCGCGCCCTTTCGCCGGAGCAGCAGACCCTCTACAATACCTTCCCCACGGACTTCACCGTGCCCCTCGCGCAGCGCCTCGGCGGCTTTTTCTCGGCCTTCGGCGACGCCGCCGGGCTCACGTCGGGCGGCGCGCTCTCGCCGCTCCCGATCCTCGTGCCCGCGCTTTTGCTC
>JAEXCG010000143.1 GCA_023402355.1 Bacillota bacterium
GTCCCCGGCCTTCGGCCGCCGCTGCGCGGTGCTGGGCGGCGGGCTGGTCGGGCTGGAGGCGGCGGACGCGCTGGCGGAGCGCGGCGTGCAGCCGGAAATCTTCGAGCTGGGCGAGGCCGTCGGCGCGGCGCTCAACGCCAACCGGCTGTTCTTTGTAAGGGAGCGGCTGCGCGCGGCGGGCTGCCGGGTGCATACCGGCGCGCGCGTGCTTTCCGTGCGCCTGCCGGACGTGGCGTTCGAGGAAAAGGGGGAGGCGCGCAGCGCGGGCGCGTTTGACGCGGTGATCGTCGCGCTGGGCAGGCGGCGCGAGGACGGCCTCGCCCGCGCCCTCCGCGAAGAATGCCCGGAGCTCTCCGTCGTCTGCCTGGGCGACGCCGCGAAACCCGGCACGGCGATGGACGCGGTCGCGCAGGCCGCGCTGTTCGCGGCCGGGTGGAACGGGGAAGGCGCGCCGGACGGCGCGCAGGGGAGGGCGGAGGCATGATCGAATGGCCCGAGGCCCTGACGCTCGCGGCGCAGCTCAGGTCGGCCGTGGCGGGGAAGCGCGTCGCCGCCGTGCTGCCGCCGACGCGGCCGCACAGGTTCTGCTTTTTTGCGGGCGACCCGGCGGCCTACGACGCGGCCCTGCGCGGGCGCAGCGTCGTTTCCGCCGAGGGGTTCGGCATCTTCGTGGAGCTGCTGTTTTCGGGGGGATTTCGCCTTTGCCTCAACGACGGGGTGAACGTGCGCCTCGTGCCCCGTGCGCGCGCGCCCCGGGACTACCAGATGCTCCTTTGCTTTGAGGACGGCGACGCGCTCGCCTTCACGGTCGCGATGTACGGCGGCATCCTCCTGCACGGGGGCGAGATAGACAACCCCTACTACGAGAAGAGCCGCCGCGCGGTGTCTCCCCTCCAGCCGGAGTTCGCGGCGCATTTTTACGCCGCGCTCGCGGCGAGCCGCCCTTCGCTCAGCGCCAAGGCGTTTCTGGCGACGGAGCAGCGCTTTCCGGGCATCGGCAACGGGGCGCTGCAGGACATCCTGTTTGCGGCGCGCGTCCACCCCAAGCGGAAGATCGCGAGCCTCGCGCAGGAGGAACGCGCTCGATTGCTCGCCTGCACGGTCTCGGTGCTGGGGGAGATGGCGCGCCTTGGCGGGCGCGACACGGAGAAGGACCTCTTCGGCAACCCCGGCGGCTATCGAACGCGCATGAGCAAGCGCGCGCTCGCGGGCGGCTGCCCGGCCTGCGGCGGCCCGATCGTAAGGGAGGCCTACCTCGGCGGCGCGGTCTACTACTGCCCGCGCTGTCAGACGCTGTGAGGCCGAAAGCATTCCCTGCCGTATTGCCCATGCCGGCGAGGAGGATTGGGCTTTGCCGGCCGTGGGGTATTGAACCGCCCCGCGCTTCGCATAAATAGCCGAAAGCTGCATAAGAAGCGGCGAAATTGTGTCGGATATGGCGCAATTCCGCCGCTTTTTTTAGGCAGAAGTCGGAATTTGAATAATCGATGTCTGAATATTTACAGAAATGCGTCCGCGCATGCGCTACAATACAGACAGACCTGATGCTCAAAATCTTACTTGGAAAGGGTGTTTGCCAAATGAAAAAGTTGCTTGCGCGCCTGCTCGTGCTGGCGATGGCGGTCTCCATGATGACGGTGTCCTTCACGGGCGCCGCGCTCGCGGAGGACGACCTGCGCGAACCGGAACTGGTGACGCTGGAGGTCGTGATGATGGCCTCCGCCGGCAAGGACGGCTCCGGCGAGGTCGTGGATGCGATCAACGCTTATCTGGAAGAGAAGCTCAACATCCACATCAACCTCACCTTCATCAGCTACGGCAACTACACGCAGCAGACCAACCTGATGCTCTCCGCGGGCGAGGGGATCGACGTGTTCCCCGTCTACATGACCCCGCTGACGACGGTCGCCAACAACGGCCAGATCCTCCCGCTCAACGACCTGCTCGCCGAGTACGGCCAGGGCATCGTCGAGCAGATCGGCCAGGAGTTCATCGACTGCGGCAAGGTGGGCGATGAAATCTTCGGCCTCACCACGGGCCGCGACCTGGCCGCCGCCTACGGCTTTGAAATGCGCAAGGACATCTGCGACAAGTACGGCATCGACTACGAGAACATCACCACGCTGGACCAGCTCCACGACGCGCTGGCGATCGTGCACGAGAACGAGCCGACCCTGGTGTGCGTCGTGCCCTCCAACGGCGAGCTCGTGCGCAACTGGGGCTGGGACCCGCTGGGCGACGCGAGCACCCCGCTGGGCGTGCTGATGGACATGGGGCAAAGCGACACGGTGGTCAACCTCTTTGAGACGGACTTCTACAAGGATTTCGTCACCACCATGCGTAAGTGGTACAACGAAGGCCTCATCATGGCGGACGCCGTCTCCAACACAGAGAGCGTCGGCACCATGATGGGCGCGGGCACCGCGTTCGGCGGCTTCATGAACCTCAAGCCCTACTTCAACGTTCAGGAGACCACCAACTACGGCACCGAGATCGTCGTATCCGAGATCGTGCCCGCCTACTCCTGCACCTCCAACGTCTCCATGGCGACCTGGGCGATCGCCAGCTCCACCGAGCATCCCGAGGCCTGCATGAAGCTTCTCAACCTCATGTACACCGACCCGGTGCTCGAAAACCTCATGATCTACGGCATCGAGGGCAAGCACTACGTCGCCAAGGGCGACGCCAGCAACGGCCAGAAGATCATCGGCTACCCCGAAGGCATCGACGCCACCACCAGCGATTATCGCCCCTCCGGCGGCTGGCTCTGGTGCAACCAGTTCATCGGCCACGTCTGGGAGGGCAACCCGGCCGACTACTGGGACGTGACCCGCGAGTTCAACAACACCGCCGTCAAGTCGAACGCGTTCGGCTTCACCTGGGATTCCTCCAGCGTGCGCAATCAGGTGACCGCCTGCACGAACGTCATGCAGAAGTACCATCAGGCGCTCATGTGCGGCGCCGTCGATCCGGAGGAGACGCTCCCGAAGTTCAATCAGGAGCTCAAGGACGCGGGCATCGACGACATCATCGCCGACAAGCAGGCGCAGTACGACGCCTGGCGCGCCGCGAACGGCAAGTAAGGCGGCCCTTCCCAACAGGGCGGCGCGGGGGTTCCGGGGATCGTCCCCGGGCCCCCTTCTGCCGCCGCCCCGGCCCCGTTCGGGTAGGAAGTAAGAGAAAGGATGAACGCATATGACCGCAACCGCACCGTCTGCCCGGAAAAAGAGCTCCGTTGGCACCCGGATCAAGCGCTGCATTCCGATGTACCTGATGGCCTTGCCGGGGCTCGTGTACCTCATCATCAACAACTACGTCCCCATGAGCGGCATCATCATCGCCTTCAAGAACGTCAACTGGCGCAAGGGCATTCTGGCGAGCCCCTGGGCGGGCTTTTCCAACTTTGAATACCTGTTTAAGACCCGGGACGCCTGGACGATCACGCGCAACACCATCGGCTACAACCTGGTGTTCATCGTGCTGGGCACCGTGATGGCCATCGCCATCGCGATTTTGCTGAACGAGATTCGCTCCAAAAAGCTCAAGCAGGTCTATCAGACGGTCTTCCTGCTGCCGTACCTCATCTCCATCGTCGTGGTGAGCTACCTCGTGTTTGCGATGCTCTCCATCGACTCCGGCTTCATCAACAAGAGCATCCTGCCGGCGCTGGGCAAGGACGCCATCGCCTGGTACACCGAGCCCAAGTACTGGCCTTTCATATTGGTCATCGTCTACCTGTGGAAGACGTTCGGCTACAACTGCATCATCTACTACGCGACGCTGGTGGGCGTGGATCACAGCTATTACGAGGCCGCGGCCATCGACGGCGCGACGCGCTGGCAGCAGGTGCGCCACGTGACGCTGCCCGCGCTGACGCCCACGATCATCACCCTCACGCTGCTGTCCGTCGGCAAGATCTTCTACTCGGACTTCGGCCTCTTCTATCAGGTGCCGATGAACTCCGGCCCCCTGCTCGACGTGACGAACACCATCGACACCTACGTCTACCGCGGGCTCATCCAGCTCAACGACCTGGGCATGTCGTCCGCCGCGGGCGTGTACCAGAGCCTCGTCGGCTTCATTCTGGTGCTCGCGGCCAACAAGGTCGTCAGCCGCGTGGACAGGGACAACGCGCTGTTCTGATGGGAGGAGGAAATACGCATGGTTGAAAGAAAAAGCAGTTTTCAAATCGTCGCCAACGTCTTCATGGTGCTGCTGGCGCTGTGCTGCATCTTCCCGTTCGCGCTGCTGGTCATGTCCTCGCTGACGGAGGAGAAGACGCTGATCCAGAACGGTTACTCGCTCTTCCCGGCCAAGTTCGGCCTGGACAGCTACGTCTACATGTTTAAAAGCGGCTCCAGCATCGCCCGGGCCTACGGCGTCACGGTGCTCGTCACCGTCACCGGCACGGTCTGCGGCATGCTGATGACGATGCTGCTGGCCTACCCGCTCTCGCGCAAGGAGTTCTTCGGCAGAAACGTCCTCGCGTTCATCGTCTTCTTCACGATGCTCTTCAACGGCGGCCTGGTGCCGACCTACATCATGTACACGCGCTACTTCCACCTGCGCAACACCCTGTGGGCGCTGATCGTGCCCTCGCTGCTGGTGAACGCGTTCTACGTCATCATGATGCGCACCTACTTCAACACCAACATCCCGGACGCGGTGGTCGAGGCGGCGCGCATCGACGGCGCGGGCGAGTGGCGCACGATGTTCCAGATCGTGCTGCCCATGAGCGTGCCGATGATCGCCACCCTCGCCCTGCTGATCGGGCTTAGCTACTGGAACGACTGGAAGAACGGCCTGTACTACCTCACCAAGAGCGAGCTGTTCTCCATTCAAAACATCCTCAACCGCATGCTGCAGGACGTGCAGTTCTTAAAGAGCGGCGCGGGCGGGTCCAACGCCAGCGAGATCGCGGCGACGCTGCCCAGCACGGGCATCAAGATGGCCATCGCGGTCGTCGGCGCGCTGCCGGTGATGATCATCTACCCCTTCTTCCAAAAATTCTTCGTCAAGGGCATCACGATCGGCGCCGTCAAGGGCTGATCGCCCCGCCATAAGGAAAGGATGAGTTTCATGAAGGTCGGCATTCAGCTCTACTCCGTCAAGGACATGATCGCCCAGGATCCCGTCGCGGCGTTTAAGAAGGTCGCGCAGATCGGCTACAAGTGCTGGGAGGTCTGCCAGCTCTACGGCCGCACGGACATCGCCTACAACTACGGCCTGCAAATGCCCCCGCAGGAGGCCAAGGCGTTCGTCGCCTCCCTGGGCGTCACGGTCGTCGGCAGCCACCTCACCTACGAGCAGACGAAGGACGAGCGCTACCTCGAGGATTACCTCTCCTATATGGAAGAGATCGGCTGCGAGGCGGCGGGCCTGGGCTCCAGCTACTTCCCCTACATGGACATGGAGGCCTTAAAAGCCCAGTGCGCGCACTTCAACCATCTCGGCGAGCGCTGCCGCGCGCACGGCATGAAGTTCTACTACCACAACCACTTCCACGAGTTCCAGAAGTTCGGGGACCGCACGGTCTATCAGCTCCTGATGGAGCACACCGACCCGGACCTCGTGTGGTTCGAGCTGGACACCTACTGGGCGATGCGCGCGGGCATGGACCCCAAGGCGGTGCTGCGGGAGAACGCGGGCCGCATCCTCTTCATCCACCAGAAGGACTTCCCCAAGGACTTCCGCTCGCCCGCGAACCTGTACACCTACGCAGTCGACCCGCACGCGAACCTCGACCGCAGCGCCCTGCGCGGCGTGAGCGAGCCGGACGGCTTCGCGGAGGTCGGCACGGGCTGCATGGACATTCAGGGCATTCTGGACGCGGCGAACGAGGCGGGCGTGGCGTGCGTCATCCTGGAGCAGGACCGCACCGCGCTTACCGAGGAGGAGAGCATCACCATCAGCATGAACGCCTTTAAGAAGTACAAGGGCCTCGAGTGGGCGTAAGCGGAGGGAGAAACAAATGGAGAAGCTGAAGATCGGCATCATCGGCTGCGGCGGCATCGCGAACGCCAAGCACCTGCCCTCCCTTTCCAAGCTGCCGGAGCTGTGCGAGATTACCGCCTTTTGCGACCTGATCCCCCAGCGCGCGCAGGAGGCCGCCGAAAAGTACGGCGCGCCGGGCGCAAAGACGTACGCGGACTACCGCGAGCTGCTCGCGGACGGCGCCATCGACGTGGTGCACGTGCTGACCCCGAACGTCGCGCACGCCGGGATCACGATCGACGCCTTTGCGGCGGGCAAGCACGTGATGTGCGAAAAGCCCATGGCCCCGACCGCCGCGGACGCGCAGCGCATGATCGACGCGGCGCGCCGCGCGGGCAAAAAGTTCACCATCGGCTATCAGAACCGCTTCCGCGAGGACGCGCAGACGCTGTACAGGGCCTGCCGTCAGGGCGCGCTGGGCCACGTGTACTTCGCCAAGGCGCACGCCACGCGGCGCAAGGCCGTGCCCACCTGGGGCGTGTTCACCAACAAGGAGCTGCAGGGCGGTGGCTGCCTCATCGACATCGGCACGCACGCGCTGGACCTGACGCTCTGGTGCATGGACAACTACGAGCCCGAATCCGTCAGCGGCAGCGTCTATTACGAGCTGGGCAAGAACCCGGAGGGCAACAAGTTCGGCGAGTGGGATCCGGAGACGTTCGACGTGGAGGACTCCGCGTTCGGCTACATCAAGATGAAGGACGGCGCGACGATCTTCCTGGAATCCTCCTGGGCGCTGAACACCACGGACTTTAAGGAGGCGGCCTGCACGCTGTGCGGCACGCAGGGCGGCGCGGAGCTGCTGGTGGACGGCGCCAGCCGCACGGTGAAGTTCAACACCGCCAAGTACGGCCAGCTCATGGACGAGGAGATCGCGCCCAAGGGCCTCGTCTCCTACTACAGCGGCGAGTCGAAGGAGCCGGGCTACCTGGAGGCCAGACAGTGGCTGACGAGCATCCTGGAGGACAGGGAGCCGCTGGTCCGCCCGGAGCAGGCGCTCGCCGTCACGCGCATTCTAGAGGCGATCTACCGCTCGTTTGAGGAAAAGCGGGAAGTGCGGTTTTAATTGCATAGCCATCATAAAACGGTCCGCGGGGCAGTCGGTAAAGCGATTGCCCCGCGGACATTTTTGCTTCCGCAAAGGACGGATGGACGCCGGAGGCGCGAATCTGTCAGAATATTGATAGGAATGTCACAAATAGAAGATTGAATTACGGAGGGTTTTTGCTAAAATGGTAATGGAAGGACACACAAGTGGCGTGAAATGGAGGGGTTTATATGAACGGAAGCGGTGTGCGCAGGCCCGCAAGGGCGCTGCGCGTGGGGAAGGAAATGCGAAAGCATAAGGCGCTGTACTTCATGCTTTTACCGGGCCTGGTCTTCTTTTTGATCTACCGCTACATCCCCATGTACGGCATCGTCATCGCCTTCAAGAAATTCTCCATCGGCCGCGGCATCTGGGGCAGCAAGTGGGTGGGGCTGGAAAACTTCATGGACTTCTTTACATCGCCCGTCTTCGACATGGTGATGATGAACACCATCCTCATCAGCCTCTACAAGCTGATCCTCTGCTTCCCCGCGCCCATCCTGCTCTCGCTCATGCTCAACGAGGTGCGCCGCAGGCGCTTTCAAAAGACGGTGCAGACGGTCGTGTGCCTGCCTTACTTCATCTCCTGGGTGGTGCTGGGGTCGATCGCCCTCGTCTTCTTCGCCCCCAAGACGGGCGTGGTGCCGATGCTGGCGCAGGCGCTCACCGGCGAATCGCTCAACGTCATGATGAACCCGAAGAGCTTCCGGGGCTTTCTGGTCTTTACGGAAATCTGGAAGGAGACGGGCTGGAGCGCCATCATCTATACCGCGGCGCTTGCCGGCATCAACGAGGAGCTGTACGAGGCGGCCCGCATCGACGGGGCGAACAAGGCGCAGGAGCTGCGCTACATCACCCTGCCGGGCATCGTGCCCGTCATCATGACCATGCTGATCCTGCGCATCGGCCACATCCTGAACGCGGGCTTCGAGCAGGTGCTGATCCTGCAAAACGACATGGTGTACGAGGTCAGTGAAATCATCGACACCTACGTGTACAAGGTAGCGTTTCAGCAGGGCAACTACGGCATGTCCACCGCGGCGGGGCTGTTCAAGTCGCTCATCGGCCTAGTGCTGGTGGTCTCAACCAACAAGATCGCCGAGCGGTTCGACCAGGGCGTCATTTGAGGAGGGATGAACATGCAAAAGGCGGTACTCGCAGCGGGGCGCTCCCGCAGGCGCGCGCATCCCATGACCCTGCTCAACTATGCGCTGCTGTTCCTGACGGGCTTCGTCACCTTTTACCCGTTCTGGTACGTGCTCATGTACTCGCTGAGCACCTACCGCGAGGTGCTCAGCGTCAAATTCCTGGTGCTGCCCGCCGGGTTCACGCTGGAAAACTATCAGTACGTCTTCGCGGACAAGTCGATGTACACCGGCGCGATCAACAGCATCTTCGTCGCGGGCGTGGGCACCGTGCTCTCGCTCGCCGTGACCCTGCTGATGGCCTATCCCATGTGCAAGCGCATCCCCGGCATGCACGCGGTTTCCTTTCTGGTGTACTTCACGCTGCTGTTCGGCGGCGGCATGATCCCGACCTACCTCGTCGTCAAGGACACGGGGCTCATCAACTCCCTTTGGTCGCTCATCATCCCGCAGCTCGTGAACCCCTTCTTCCTGTTCATCATGCGCGGGGCGATCAGGGAGATTCCGGACAGCCTGTCGGAATCCGCGCAGCTCGACGGCGCCTCGCAGGTGCGCATCCTGCTGCAAATCATCGTGCCGCTGTGCCTGCCCATGCTGGCCTCCATCGCCCTCTTTTACGCGGCGCGCTACTGGAACGCCTACTTCGACGCGCTGATCTACATCAGCAAGCCGGAGCGCTGGACGATCCAGCTCGTCATCCGCAACATCATCTTCGCGCAGAATCCGGAGCTCAGCGGCGGGGCGATGGTCGCCTCCGAGTCCACCACCAGCGCGCGGACGCTGGAAACCGTGAAGATGGCGCTGCTGGTCGTGTCCGTCGTGCCGATCGCGGCGGTCTATCCCTTCCTGCAAAAGTACTTCAGCAAGGGCGTGATGGTCGGCGCGATCAAGAGCTGACCCGCCCCGAATCCCGAGGAAAGGAGGCGTCAGGGAGTCCCGATGGTTGTGGTAACGGCCCGGCGCTAAAGCGGCCGGAGGAGGGGCGGCCCAAGGGCCGGCCCGCGACGCGGAAACAAAACATTTCCGGCGACAAAAGGAGAGAATGAGATGAAAAAGTATCTGGCAGCGATCCTGACGCTCACGCTGCTGGCGGGCCTTGTGCTGTGCACGCCCGCCGCGCTGGCGGAGACGAACCCCGACTGGCCGACCATCCGCATCATCGCCCGCAAGCTGGGCGAGGGCGACCCGGACAACCCCATTTTGCCCCTGCTGGAGCAGGCGATTGAATGCAACATCGAGGTAGACTGGCGCGCGCCGAGCGACTACGGGCAGCAGTGTCAGGTGATCCTGGCCTCCGGCGATTATCCGGACATGATGGAGGTCTGGTGGTCCAACCCGCCGGGAGACTTCGACGACTTTGCCTACAGCGGCAGCATCCTCGCGCTGGACGAGCTGATCGATCAGTACGGGCAGGAGATCCTCAAGGTGCGCCCGGAGGAAACGTGGTGGCGCTACGCGGAGGACGGCAAGATTTACGCCATCCCGGCGCGCTACGCGGAGATGGCGGACGAGACGTTCCTCATCCGTCAGGACTGGCTGGATAACCTGGGGCTCCAGATGCCCACAACCCTGGACGAGCTGGAGGAGGTCCTCCGGCAGTTCACGGTGTCGGATCCGGACGGCAACGGGAAGGACGACACCTATGGCGTCGGCATGGCGGGCGGCTACGAGACGGACAAGCTCTGGCTGGGCGCGTACGGCGTGGCGCGCGGCCAATGGAACGTACAGGCGGACGGCTCCCTCATCTGGTGGGGCGTCATGCCGGAGGCGTTTGAGGCGATTTTGCGCGTGCGCGCGCTGTATCAGGCGGGCTACATCGAGCCCGAATACCCGCTCATGCAGCGCTCCGAGATGATCGCGGGCATGTCTCAGAACAAGTACGGCATGCACTGGTGGCAGCCTACGCAGATGACGGTCGCGACCAGCGACTTCTGGCGCGAGTTTACCCAGAGCGTGCCGGAGGCGAAGATCGCGGTGCTGCCGCCCATCGCCGCCGAAGGCGTGAAGGCGCCCGTCTATCCCGGCGTGGCCTCCCTGCAGTTTATCAACCAGATCATCTTCACGGGCAGCGAGCATCCCGAAAAGTGCGTGCAGCTTCTGAACTATCTGGCGACGCAGGAGGGCAGCGAGCTGGCGGCCTTCGGCATTCGGGGCGAGCATTGGGACGAGGTGGACGGCCAGGTCGTCACGCGCGAGATGTCGACGGAGGATTACAAGAAGTCGGGCGCGGGCCTGTACGCCTGGATGTGCCGCCCGGGCTATTACCTGCGCAACACCGATCCTCTGGCTTTGGAAGCCATCGAGACGTATAACCCGTATATCGTGCGCAATCCCATGCCCTACTCGACCGAGATCGAGATCAAGAAGGGCACCGCCCTCAAAAACGACCTGACGAACAGCGTGTTTACCAAGCTGATCATCGAAAAGGACATCGACCCCAAGGCGGTTTGGGACGAGTACGTCGAAAAGTGGAACACCACCGGCGGCAAGGAAATGACGGAGCAGGTGAACGCGGAATACAAAAAGCTGAGGGGCAGCAAGTAAAACGGCGCGGCGCCGGAAGCGGGCTTCCGGCGTCCTCGCCTTGTCGGGAGGGAGAAACCATGCGGTTATACAACGGCATAAAGCTGCCGGAGGCGTGGCCTCCGCGCTACGCGCAGAGCTCTATGGTCACGCCTCAGCCCGTTCCATACCTGGAGGCGCCGCCCAGACACATCTGCGTCGATATAGGACGCCAGCTCTTTGTGGACGACTTTCTGATCGAGAAGACCGACATGCGTCGGGAATACCACCGGGTGGAGTACGTTAAGGACGGCCCGGTCTTCTTTCCCCAGACGGAGCTGGAAATGAACGGGGGCCTCGCGCCCATGGCGTGCCCGTTTAACGACGGCATCGTCTACGACCCGGAGGACCGCCTCTTCAAGATGTGGTATCACGCGGGCTTCTTCGACGGCACCGCCTACGCGCAGAGCGAGGACGGCATCCACTGGACGCGCCTGTCTGAGCTCAGGCCCGGAAGCGACGGGCGCGTGATCCCCGCAAGGCCCGGCTGGCAGCGGGACGGCGCGAGCGTGTGGCTCGATCACGACGAGACGGACCGTTCCAGGCGCTTCAAAATGTTCGTCTTTTATCGGGAATATCAGGAAAAAGACCGCTTCTACTACGCCATGAAGTCGCGCACGCAGACGGGCGAGCACCCGGTGCTCTACGCCTCCGAAAACGGGATCGACTGGCGCGAAATGGGGGAAACCGGCCCCTGTGGGGACAACACGGACTTCTTCTACAACCCCTTCCGTAAGAAGTATTGCTTCAGCATCCGGAAAAACACGCCGGTTGACCCCAGGGTGCGGGCGCGCTATTATTACGAGAGCGACGACTTCTACAGCGCGCGGTGGGGCGAGGACGAACCGGTCTTCTGGGATCGGTGCAGCCTGCAGGACGAGGCCGACCCGGCGCTGGGGCACCCGCCGCAGCTTTACAACCTGGACGCGGTGGCCTACGAAAGCCTCATGCTGGGCGCGTACCACATCTTCCTGGGGCCGCCCAACGGCGTCTGCCGCCGGACGAAGCGGCCCAAGATCATGGACATCAAGTTCGGCTTCAGCCGCGACGGCTTCCACTTCGACCGGAGCGACAACCTGCCGTTCCTCACCTCCTCGCGCGTTACGGGCCGGTGGGATTACGGCTACCTGCACACGCACTCCGGCCTGCTCACGGTCGTGGGGGACAAGCTGTACTTCCACTTTTCCGCCTGGTCGGGCGTGTCGCCCGTGCTGGGCATGGACATGTACGCGGGCGGGAGCGTCGGCCTCGGGACGATGCGCCGCGACGGCTTTGCCTCGATGGAGGCGGGGGAGTCTCCCCGCTCGCTGACGACCCGCGCGCTGGTTACGCCCCACCCCTACCTGTTCGTCAACGCGGATTGCCCCCAGGGGGAGCTTGCGGTCGAGGTGCTGGACGAGGCGGGGCGCGTGGTCGAACCCTTTACCCGCGAAAACTGCCGCGCCGTGCACGCCGATTCCTGCTGTCAGCGGATCACCTGGGCGGGGGCGGAGCACGTCGCCGCGCTCGGCGGAAGGCCGTTTAGGTTGCGCTTTACGATGAACAATGGGGCGCTCTACGCCTTCTGGCTGAGCCCCACGGAGCGCGGAAACAGCCTGGGCTACGTGGGCGCGGGCGGCCCGGGGTTTGACGGGGGCAGGGACCTGTAAGCGCGCGCCCTTTTCTGGGCATGAGGACGGGGGAGGCGGAGGCCGTGCTGAGCATGCTGATCGTGGACGACGCGGACATGGAGCGCAGCGGCATCCGCTTTCTCGTTCAGAAGTACGAAATGCCCCTTCAGCTTTACGAGGCGTGCGACGGGGAGGAGGCGCTGCGCATCCTCGGGCGCACGCACATCGACATCCTCTTCACGGACATCAAGATGCCGCGCATGGACGGCATTCAGCTCGCGACCAACGCGCGCATGCTGTACCCGGAGCTGTACATCATCTTCTGCTCGGCCTACGGCGAGTTCGAGTACGCGCAAAAGGCCGTCTCGCTGCGGGCGAGCTGCTACCTCCTGCGGCCCGTGCGGGTGGAGGAGTTCGTAAAGACCCTCACCGGCGTCGCCGCGCAGTGCGAGCGCGAGCAGGCGCTCATCAGCAGCGTGGCGACGCTGTGGGAAAAGAAGGTCATCAGCGAGCCGCAGAGCCGCGACGTGCTGATGGAGCTGATCGCCGCCTCCCGCCTGCGGGGGAAGGCGGGAAGGGGCGGCGACGGCCTGGTGGACGGCGTGCGCGCGATCGTGGAGGAGCGCTTCGCGCACGATCTTTGCGTCGACGACATCGCGCAGGCCCTGCACCTTTCGGCCGGGCACCTGTGCCGCTCGTTTAAAAAGGAGACGGGCATCAGCCTGATGCAGTTCGTGACGTTCTATCGCCTGGAGCGGGCCAAGGACCTGCTGCTGCAGACGGACCTCAAGGTCGAGGAGATCGCCCACATGACCGGCTTTCAGAGCGCCTCCTATTTCGGCATGGTCTTTAAGCGAGAGCTCAACACGACGCCGGGCGCGTTCCGCGAAAGAGGGCTGCAAGGATGAAAAGAGGGAATGGGGAACCGCGCGCGCGTTTTTTCGTCAACCTCTCCTTTCGCAGAAAGCTGATCCTCACCTACCTGATCGTGCTGCTGGTTCCTCTGGCGCTCTTCGGCGGCGCGGCCTACGAGGTGACGCGCGCGCGTTATCTGGAGCAGGCGATTCAGAGCGTCAACATTCAGGTGGACGAGCAGGCGGACAAGATCGACAGCCGCATCGAGCAGGCGGAGCAGGCGCTTTACTCCTTCGCGCTCGACAAGCGGATGATTTCGTCCCTGCAGCGCGAGTACGAGAGCTTTTACGCGTTCGCGGAGGAGTACACGGACAGCATCGCCCCCGCCTTCACGATCGGCAGCAAGCTCAACCCTAACCTGCTCGGCTGGCGGCTCTACACGAACGGTCCCCTTTCGGCCTACGGCTCGCTCGTGACGCCGATCGAAAGGGTCGAGGAGGAGCCGTGGTTTCAGTCGCTCATGGCCCGTAAGGGCACCGTATGGCACGCACAGGACGGGATGATGAACGCGAGCGTCTGGCAGGTCTGCGTCTTCAACCCCAAGCTGATGAACGTCATTCAGTTCCGCTTCGACCTTAAGGCGATGTTTGCGGATACGGAGCTCAGCGGCGTCGCCCACGCCTTGCAGGTGCGCGACGCCGGAGGGCGGGTCGTCTACGGGGCGGACGGCTATGACGGACCGCTGGAGCCGGACATGCGGGGAACACAGATCGACGCGAAGGGCGAGCGCACCGCCGTCTTTTCGCGTTCCCTCTCGCCCGCGGGCTGGCGGCTATGCTATTTCGTACCCAGCAGCGAGCTCAGCTTCGGAAGCAGGCTGCTGGTCGTCCTGATGGTCGCGCTGCTGGCGCTCACGGTGCTGCTCGCCGGCGCGGGCGTCATCTTTTCCAGGACGCTGATTCATCGCATGGAGAGCCTGAACGCAAAGGTAAAGCGCGCGGCCTGCGCGGACTCCGCGCTCGAACTGCGCACCGATGCGCGCGACGAGATCGGCGAGCTCTCCAACTCGGTGGCCGCGATGCTGGAGGAAAGCCGCCGCCTGACGCGGGAGATGTACGAGAGCAAGCTGGCGCTGCGCGAAGCGGAGCTGACCGCGCTGCAGGCGCAGATCAAGCCGCACTTCCTGTACAACAGCCTTTCGCTCATCAACTGGCACGCCATCCGCATCGACAACGCGGAGATCTCCGAAATCGCGCTCATGCTCTGCCAGTTCTACCGCACCATGCTCAACCACGGGCAGACGTTTATCCGCGTGCGGGAGGAATGGATGAACGTCGAAGCCTACCTCGGCATTCAGCAGATGTTCCACAATCATCGCCTCAGCATCGAGGCGTCGCTCAGCCCGGAGGCGGAGGAATGCCTGATTCCGCACTTCATCGTACAGCCCCTCGTCGAGAACGCCATCGAACACGGCGTGGACAAAAAACAGAGCAAGGAGGGAGCGCTCCGCCTTTCCTGCCGGCTCGAGGGGGACGCGATCCTCTGGCAGGTGGAGGACGACGGCCCCGGCTTTGCCCAGGAGGATCCGCAAAGCGCCATCCACCACAAGACCCAGGGTTACGGGCTGGGCAGCGTGGACGACCGGCTGCGCATCCTTTACGGCGACCGGTACCGTATTCTTCTGGAAAACCGGCCGCAGGGCGGCGCGAGGGTGACGCTGAGCCTCCCGCGGCAGGCGGGCGGAGAACCGTAAAACGAACCGGCAGCCCGGCATTTTCGCCGGGCTGCCTTTCCTTTTGCGTGCTATAATAAGGGAAATCGGTTTGCGGGGGAGGAAATGCCTGTGGAATGCTGGGCGAAGAAGGACGAGGCGGGCAGGGTGACAAAGTCGCTCCTGCACCACTGCGTGGACGCGGGGATGATGGCGCGCGCGCTGCTGGACGCGGCCTTTCGCGGCAGCGTGGGCGAGCGGCTCGCCGGTCTGTTCGGCGGGTACGCGGCCCTGAACGGCGTCGCTTTTTTTGCGGCGCTGCACGATCTGGGCAAATGCCATCCCTCCTTTCAGAAGGGCGGCATGGCCTATCGCCACGAGATCGGCACCGAGGAAATGCTGCCGCGCCTCATGACCGACCCCGCTGTCTTGGGCGAGCGCGCGTGGGCGAGCGGCGAAGCCGCCCTGCGGATGTTCTCAAAAGCCCTGCGCCTGCACCACCAGCGCAGCACGGAGGGCCGTACACAGATGGACGAGCGCGATAAGCCCACGTACCACGACGCGCAGGCGGAGCTCTTCGCGTCGCTGCGGTCCGTCTTTTCGCCGGACTTTGAGGCGGTGCGCCAGTGCGGAAACTGGAGCACGGCCGGCGCGCTGGTTTGGGGCGTCACGGTGCTCGCGGACTGGCTGGCCTCCGGCATGGAGGCGTTTTCGCAGCTCGACGAAGCGCTGGAGCTCCCCGAGTACGCCGCGCGCGCACGCGCCGCGGCCTTTCGCGCGGCGGAGGAAGCGGGCCTGAACGCGCAGGACGTGCTGCCCCACGGCGGCTACGCGGCGCTCTTCCCGTTTCTGAGGGAGGACATGCTGCGGCCGCTGCAGCGCGTGTGCGCACAGATCGCGGGGGACTGGGCGGGAAGCGCGCCGGGGCTCGTGCTGATCGAAGGGCCCATGGGCGAGGGAAAGACCGAGGCCGCGCTGTACCTGGCCGCGCACCTGATGCGCGCTTTTCACGCGGCGGGTCTGTACATGGGAATGCCCACGGCGGCGACGAGCAACAGCATGTACCTGCGCCTGCGGGACATGCTGCGCGCCTGCGGCGTCGGCGACCCGGCGCTCGTGCACGGGCAGGCGTGGGCCGTCCGGGCGGAGCTGGGCGACGTATCGGAAGCCCGCGCGTGGCTGCACCCGTCGCGGCGCGCGCTGCTCTCCCAGTACGGCGTGGGCACCGTCGATCAGGCGATGCTGGGCGTGATGCCCGTGCGCGCGGGCGTGCTGCGGCTGCTGGGCCTGTCCTCCAAGGTGCTCGTGCTCGACGAGGTGCACGCCTACGACGCCTACATGCAGCAGATCATCTGCAGGCTGCTTGCCTGGTGCGCCGCGCTCGGCACGCCGGTGGTGCTGCTTTCGGCGACGCTGCCCTCCGCCCTGCGCAGGAAGCTGCTTTGCGCCTACGCGCCCGATGCGAACCCCGAGGCCGACGCGCATTACCCGCGCGTGACGCAGGTCTTCGCGGACGGGCGCGTGGCGCAGACGCCCGTAGAGGGGACGCACATGCGCCAGCGCGTGCGGGTGGAGCAAGCGGCGATTCTGGGCGACCCCGCCGCCATCGCCGCGCGCGCCTGCGCGGAGGCGGAGCGGGGCGGCTGCGTCGGCGTCATCGTCAACACGGTGGACGACGCCCAGCGCGTCTACGCGGCGCTGCAGGAGATGACCGGGTGTGAGACGCTGCTCTTTCACGCGCGCTTCGAGCTCGCCCGGCGGCTGGAGATCGAGCGGCAGTGTATCCGCCTGTTCGGCCGGGGCGGCGAGCGGCCGCAGCGAGCGATCCTCGTGGCGACGCAGGTGGTGGAGCAGAGCATCGACATCGACCTGGACCTGCTGCTGACGGCGGTTTGCCCCATCGACCTTTTGCTTCAGCGCGTGGGCCGCATGCACCGGCACGAGGAGACGCGGCGCCCGGCGCATCTGTCCACGCCGCGCGCGGTCGTACTGACGCCCCCGTCGCTCTTGGGGGAGCGCGTCGCGGGCGCGCAGGTCTACGAGAAGGTGCTGCTCGAGCGCACGCTGCGGACGCTGGCTGGGCGCGAGACGCTATGTCTGCCGGAGGACATCGCGCCGTTGGTGGAGGAGGTGTACGACGAGGCGCAGATCGCGGCCAGCGAGGCAGGGCAGCGCAAGCTCATGCAGGATCTGCTCCGATCGCGCAATGCGGCGCTCGCCGTGTACCCCGAGCCCTACGAGGACGAATTCTTCATGTGCGAGATGGACGAAATGGTCACCTATTCCGACAGCGACGACGCGGTAGCGGCCAGGGTTGCGACGCGCGACGGCGCCTCGGGCGGCCGCGCGGTGCTGCTGTCGCCGGGGGAAAGCGCGCCCGGAGCGGTCAGCCGCGAGCAGGCGCAGGAATGGCTCAAGCGCACATTCCCATTGCCCTACGGCTGCCGCGCGCCGGAGGATGCGGCCAGCGGAAGGGGCGTCCTCCTTGGCGTGACGTTTCTGCCCACGCAGGCGGATGGGGGAACCGTGCTGGCGGACGGCAGGCGGCTATGGAGCGACGGGAAGCTGGGCATCGTGTGTGCAGGGAAGTGAGTGGAGAAATGGAAAAACAGCACAAGAATGGAGAGAATAAATTATCCATATTTGACGTAAAGGCGACGAAGTGCTATAATCTGTAAATGGCTTATAGGCTATACGGCGTGCCTGCCGGGCGTTTGTTCCCCCAGCGTTCAAAGGGAGCGACTGGAGTGGGGGCAGAAATGGGAACGCTCTGCGAATGTATTGTAAAAGAAGTGTCTGCCCCACACGCGTGGGGGTGAACCAGCCCCCAAGCCGGGGCTTTCGGGGCTGCGTCCGTCTGCCCCACACGCGTGGGGGTGAACCGAAAATAGGCGACCTGACAAATGTGGCGCAGCAGTCTGCCCCACACGCGTGGGGGTGAACCAGCTCATGCTGCTGTGCAACCCGCACAACCCGGCGTCTGCCCCACACGCGTGGGGGTGAACCGCGGCGACCGGCTTGGCGTGCTCATGGGACAGGGTCTGCCCCACACGCGTGGGGGTGAACCGAGAAGGTTATCGAATATCCCGTCAGGTTCCGCGTCTGCCCCACACGCGTGGGGGTGAACCGGCGGGGCAAATGGTCGTGCAGCTCGGCAAAACGTCTGCCCCACACGCGTGGGGGTGAACCGTGGGATGATAGCGGTAACTCGTTCGTTGATTTGTCTGCCCCACACGCGTGGGGGTGAACCGAGCGCGATCCGCGTCATCTCCTCGACGATTCGGTCTGCCCCACACGCGTGGGGGTGAACCGCCGATCTGGTAAGTCCTATTGATTTGGCGAAAGTCTGCCCCACACGCGTGGGGGTGAACCGCGGCCCGGACAAACGAACGGACAAGCGGAGGCGTCTGCCCCACGCACGTGGGGGTGAACCAGAAGCACGAAATGGAGGCGCGTGTAAATGGCGTCTGCCCCACGCACGTGGGGGTGAACCGACGCGCTGTACACGGTGGACGACTACTACCCCGTCTGCCCCACGCACGTGGGGGTGAACCGGCGACGCCGTCGTCCTCAATCGTGTCCTCCATGTCTGCCCCACGCACGTGGGGGGTGAACCGCACATCCAGCACCGGATCGTACATTGAGAACGTCTGCCCCACGCACGTGGGGGTGAACCGGTCATGAGCGGCAAGGACGGCGGCCTTTTTGACGTCTGCCCCACGCACGTGGGGGTGAACCGCGGCTGGGACCCGCATACAGTGCCCGCGCTATGTCTGCCCCACACGCGTGGGGGTGAACCGCGGCATGGAAGAAGCTCGACCTGGCACAGCTTGTCTGCCCTACGCACGTGGGGGTGAACCGCAACCATTGTCCAACAGGTTTTCGGCTGTACTGTCTGCCCCACGCACGTGGGGATGAACCGCGTTTGCGGATGACATGGAGCTCTTGGCGGGCGTCTGCCCCACACGCGTGGGGGTGAACCGCAACCATTGTCCAACAGGTTTTCGGCCAAACCGTCTGCCCCACGCACGTGGGGGTGAACCGGTATCGGCGGGGTACGCGCCCGCGTAGGGCGCGTTTACCTCACGCACATGGGCTCCAGCGCAGACAGATAAAACATACAAAGGAGGAAATGCGATTGCACTTTGACGTGCTGCACGAACCCTGCATCCAGGTGGAACGCCTGAGCGGGGAGACGGATATTCTGGGCATCGCGGACGTGCTGCGGCAGGCACACCTGCTGCGCACCATCCGCGGGGATACGCCGGTGGAGGAGTACGCGCTGCACCGCCTTTTGATCGCCTTTATCAGCGATCTGTACAGGCCCCGCAGCGCGCGGGACATCGGCACCTTGGTCAAGCAGGGCTGCTTTCAGCCGAAGGATGTGGACGCTTATGAGGCCGCGTGCCGGGCGGAGGGGGTCACGTTCGACCTCTTTGACGAGAGCAGGCCCTTTTTGCAGACGCCCGGCTTAGCGGGGCCCGTCGTCGAAGCGGGCAGGCTCTTCCTCCAAATACCCTCGGGAAATAATCACGTTTTTATGACGCATCTGGATAGGATACGACGGTCGTTTTCGCCGATGGAATGCCTCGCGGGGCTGGCGACGCTCGCGCCTTACGCGATCATGCTCGGGCGCTCTACGCATTATTCCGCCGTGGGCGTGCCGCCCGTCTACTTCCTGTATGCAGGCGGAAACCTCTTTGAGACGTTGGCCGTGAGCATGGTTCACGCCCGGGCGTACCCGGACGAATCCCTGTACGCGCAGCCGCCGGTCTCCTGGCGAGACCCCATGCCCGTGCCCGCGGGCGGCCCGCCGCCCGGCGTTTCCTATCTGTCCGGGCTCACGGCGCAGCCGCGCCGCGTGCGCCTGCTGCCGCAGATGGAGGATGGGCGCATCGTGGTCCGTGAAATGGCGTTTGACAAGGGGTACGTTTACAAGCAGGCGGTCTATCAGGACCCGCATGCACTCTATGTTCAGAAGGAGGACGAACTTAGAAGCCTCAAAGCCCAGGAGAGCCGGGCGGTCTGGCGCGATGTCGGCGCGATGACGGCCCCCCAAAACCGCCTCGCGCTGCGCGGAAACCTCAAGGATAAGCTCCCGGAGGAACCGGCCGTCGTGCCGCTGCGCGCCTACGCGCTCGTGAGCCGCCAAAAAGGGGCGACGCGTGCGCCGATCGCCTGGTGGCGCGAAGAACTGCCCCTGCGGGCAAGCCTGCTGTCGGACGATCGCCCGGCGCAGGTCTACGACGAATGTCTGAAGGACTTGGAGACGATCGCCCGCATGCTCATGAACGTCATGCAGAAGACGACCGGGCAGCTTCAAGGGAAGAAGATACAGGCCGGCAAGACGAAGGGCGGCTACGGCTGCTTTTCGCAGGAGGTGGGCGCGCTGTTTCTGGAGGAAAGCCGCCGCTTTGCGCTGGAGGAACTGCCCGGAAAGCTTGAAAATGCGGAGGATGCGCTCGCCGTTCGGAGGGATACGGTTTTCAATATGGCAAAGCGCGCGGTCTGTATCCTCGACAGCTTTATGGATCGCTTTCCGCCGTCGTCCGAACGCCTGGAATGGCAGGCGCGTGCGTGCGGCGCGCTGAGCGCGATGACGTATAAGTACAGAAAAGATAAGGAATTGCTTCAGGAGGTGAAGCCGGATGGAGACGACACAGAAGAAAAAGCAGGAGACAAAGGAGCGGATCACGGCGTTTCTCGGCCGCGTGCAGAGGCTGACGAAGGGCGAACGCACAGCGCTCAAGCGCGCGCTCGGCAAGGCGGCCGCTGACGCGCCGGCTGCGGCGTACGCGGCGTTCTGCCGCGCGCTGGCCGCGCCGCTGCCCCGGTGGGAGTCGGAGGAACCGTGGTTTCTCTGCGCCTGCGGTTTTTGCGCGATGGAGCGCCTGCGGGGGCGGCAGGAAGCTGCGGCGGACGACGAACAGTCGCCGGACGGGCCGAAGGCGCAGGCGTTTGCCCGCTGCCTGTACCTGCTCGATCAAAAGAATAAAACGGCAACCATGGAGCACAGGCTCAAGCGGCTATCCGACACGCCGCTTCGCGAATCCCCGGCGTACTTTGCGCAGAAGCTGGCGGGCGCGCTGCGGTACCTGTCGCTCGAGGGCTATCTCGTGCGTTTTGCGGATCTGCTGTACGACCTGCGCAACTGGGACGCACCGGTCGGCGGGGTGCAAAAGGCCTGGATGCGCGCGTATTACCTAAGCGGAACGGAATCGAATCAGGCGGAAGAACCCGGCGAACAGCCGAACGACGAGGAGGATACGAACGATGCTGATTGAGATACACATGATGAAGAGCTTCCCCCCGACGAACCTCAACCGCGACGAGAGCGGCGCCCCGAAGACCTGCTATTACGGCGGCGTGCAGCGCGGACGCATTTCGAGCCAGTGCCTCAAGCACGCGTGGCGTGAGAACAGCGCGTTTTTCCAGACGTATCGGGGCATCCGCACGCGCAAGATGCCGGAGCAGGTCTGCGAGAGACTGAAGGAGATGGGCGTAGACCCGGCCTATCTCGACGTCGTTCTGCCCAAACTGACCGGTTTCGGCAACAAAGAGGGGAACGAGGCGGACGACGGGCAGACCTCTCAAATCATCTTCTACTCCGCGGAGGACATCGAGGCGATCGCCCAGACGGTCAAGGAAACGCTGGACGGCTGCAAGAGCGTGAGCGACGTGAAGAAGCTCGGCGTCAAGACGTGGCAGGCGAAGCTGAAGGCCGCCGCGCGGCCCATCTCGCTGGACATGGCGCTCTTCGGCCGCATGGTGACGGACGACGCCTTCCGGAACGTGGAGGCGTCCATGCAGGTGGCGCACGCCATCTCCACGCACGCCGTCAACCTGGAGACGGACTTCTTCACCGCCGTGGACGACCTGAAGGACGCGGCGAATGGGGACGATGCGGGCTCCGCCATGATGGGCGACTGCGACTACGACGCCTGCTGCTATTACCTGTACGCCGCGCTCGACACGGACCAGCTCGTAAAGAACGCCCAGGGTTCGCCCGAGGTGCTTTCGGCGCTGCCGCAGGTCGTGTCCGAGCTCGTGCGCGCGATGGCCTTTACCAACCCCTCCGGCAAGCAGAATACGTTCGCCGGGCACACCTTGCCCGCCCTCGTCGCGGTGGAGAGGAAGACGGAAAAGGTGCCCGTGAGCTACGCCGCGGCCTTTGAAAAGCCGGTCTTCAGCAGAGACGGCTACGCGGCGAAGAGCGTGGAGGTGCTCGCAAAGCACGTGGACAAGGTGGCGCACAATTACGGGGTTCGGACGGACGAGCGGCTTTGGTTCTGCCCGATCTGCGACGCCAGCCCGGATGAGGCGGTGAAGATGGAGACGCTGCCGCAGCTTCTGGAGCGGGTGCAGACCTGGATGGCGGAGGCGTGAGGCGATGGCGAAGATGCTGATGCTCCGGCTGGAGGGCGTCCTGCAGTCCTGGGGCGAACACTCGCGCTTCGACCCCAGGGACAGCGCCTCCATGCCCACCAAGTCGGGCGTCGTCGGGCTGCTTGCCTGCGCGCTGGGCTGGCCCCGGGGTGACGAGCGCATCGCGGCGCTCGACCGCTCCCTGCGCATGGCCGTGCGCGCGGATCGACCCGGCACGCGGATGACGGATTTTCAGACGGTGACGGGACAAAACGGCTACCTGCTCAGTTCGCAGGGGGGAAAGCGCGTCGGCGAGCCGACGCTGCTCACCCCGCGGCAGTACCTGGAGGACGCCTGCTTCACCGTCGCGCTCGCGGGCGACGAGGCGCTGCTTGAAACGTGCGCCGGGGCGCTTCGGCGTCCCGTGTGGCAGCTCTACCTGGGACGCAAGAGCTGCGTGCCCACGCGGCCCGTCCTGCTGGGCCTGCGGGATTTTGACTCGCTGGAGCAGGCCGTCGCCGACGAGGCGCGCGCGCAGCGCTCCCGGCCCGGCCCTCTCTCCTGCGAGATCGAGACGGACGCGGCCCATTTGGACGGGGCCGTAGCCGCGCGCCACGACGCGGTGCGGGAAAGCGGCGTTCGTTATGACGTGCGCTACGTGCGCCTTACCGGCGTGAATCCACCCGAGGCGAAATCTGCGGAGGAGGTGGCGGCATGTACCTGAGCCTGTTTTATCTGGATCAAAGCGCGCCGTCCGTCCGCCAGTGCCTGCGAAACGCGCACGACATGCACCGCACGGTGATGTCCGGCTTTATGGACGTGCCGCCGGCCGCCGCGCGCTGCGAGCTGGGCGTGCTCTATCGCCTGCAGGAGGCGCGGGGGGGACTTCGCCTGTACGTCCTCTCCGAGGCCCAGCCGGACTGGAGCGGCCTGAAGGCGGGCTTTTACCCGGCGGCGGGCTCGCCTAAGGATCTGAGCGGCCTGCGGGAGGCGCTGGCGCCGGGCCGCGCGTTTGCCTTTGACCTGCTGTGCATCCCGGCCAAAAAGGTGGCGTGCGGCACGAAGAACTCGCGCCGCCGCCTGCTTACGACGCCCGAGGAACGCGCGGCGTGGCTGCAGCGAAAGGCGGAGCAAAACGGCTTTGCGCTGCGCTGGTTTCGCGAGGATGGGCAGGAGCGGGCGTACGTCCGCAAGGGGGACGCTTCGGCCGTGCATACGGGCGTGCGCTTCTGCGGCGAGCTGTGCGTCAAAGACCCCCAGCGCATGTGGCGGGCGTTCGCGTCGGGCATCGGCGCGGGCAAGGCGTACGGCATGGGCATGATGATGCTGGGAAGGGCGGGGATCTGATGCCCCGGGACCTGCACGAGCTCGCCAAGCTGCGCGACAGCCTGAGCTACCTGTACGTGGACAAGGCGATCGTGGAGAGGGACGACAACGCGATCGTCATCCTGCGCAAGGGAGAGCGCATTCCCGTGCCCATCTCTTCCCTGACCGTGCTGATGCTGGGCCCCGGCACGCATCTGACCCACGCGGCGGTCTGCGCCCTGGCGGACAGCGGCTGCATGGTCGTCTGGTGCGGTGAGGGCGCGCTCCGCTTTTACGGCTACGGCATGGGCGAAACGCGCTCCGCCGAGCGGCTGCTGCGCCAGGCGCGTTGCTGCATGGATGAGGCGCTGCACATCGAGGTCGTGCGGCGCATGTTCGCCCTCCGGTTTGCGGACATGCCGATGGAGGGGAAGACCGTCAGCCAACTGCGCGGCATGGAGGGCGTCCGCGTGCGCGAGGCCTACAAGCTGTACGCCAGCCGCTACGGCATGCGCTGGCACGGGCGCAGCTACCGGCAGGACGATTGGGACGACGCGGACGAGCTGAATCAGGCGTTGTCCGCCGCGAACGCCTGTCTGTACGGGCTGTGCAACGCGGCGATCGTCTCGCTCGGCTATTCGCCGGGGCTGGGTTTTATTCATACGGGCAAGATGCTGTCGTTCGTCTACGACATCGCGGACCTGTACAAGCTGGAAACCTCGGTCCCCGTGGCCTTTGAGGCGGTAACGGGCCCGCGCGTGGACGACCTGCCGCGCGCGGTGCGCGTGCTGATGCGCAGGCGCTTACGCGAAACGCGCGTGCTCAAGCGCATCGCCGCCGACCTCGACGCCTTATTTGACATACACGAGACGGACGACGCGAACCGTTCCGACGCCGGCGAACTATGGGACCCTATCAGCGGCACGGTCGCGGGCGGCGTGAATCGCGCGGAGGATGCGGATGACGGTGATCGTGATGGAGAACGTCGCTGAGGGCTTTCGCGGCGAGGTTACGCAGTGGCTTTTGGAGGTCAAGGCCGGCGTCTTCGTCGGCAATATCTCCGCGGCTGTGCGTGAAAGGCTTTGGGAAAAAGTAAAAAGTCGTGTGGACGACGGCGCCGCGATGATGATCTACAGCGCGCAGACTGAACAGGGCTTTCAGATGGAGGTCTGCCACATGCCGGACCGGTACGTCGTGGACATGGAGGGGATCTCCCTCATCGGGCGCAAAGTCGACAAATGAGAACGCCGCGGGAACGTATTGTAAAAGAAGGGTTTTCCCCACACGCGTGGGGGTGAACCGCCATATCTGCTTCATTTCCCTGTGCGGTAGCTGTTTTCCCCACACGCGTGGGGGTGAACCGGCGGCGATAATCTTGTTATTCCTGGCGCGAGCGTTTTCCCCACACGCGTGGGGGTGAACCGCCCTGCGCCTCCAGGATGTCGTAAAACGCGCAGTTTTCCCCACACGCGTGGGGGTGAACCGAGATGGCACAGGGATACGACGGGTCCATTAAAAGTTTTCCCCACACGCGTGGGGGTGAACCGGAGGGCAACAACCTGCGCGGCAGCGTCTTTGAGTCTGCCCCACACGCGTGGGGGTGAACCGACGGCGAAAACGAATATGGGGACGCAGGTTGAGTCTGCCCCACACGCGTGGGGGTGAACCGGCGACAAGGCGGAGACGACAAAGCCGGAGAGGCGTTTTCCCCACACGCGTGGGGGTGAACCGATCCAGCAGCGCTTCGCGCCGGTCTTCCGGGAGTTTTCCCCACACGCGTGGGGGTGAACCGTTTGCACCATAGGCTCGATGCGCATGAGGCGGGTTTTCCCCACACGCGTGGGGGTGAACCGATTCGAGTAAACCCGTGGACATGTGCCGGGCTGTCTGCCCCACGCACGTGGGGGTGAACCGCCTATAGGTCAAATAAATATGGGTTAGCCGAAGTTTGCCCCACACGCGTGGGGTTGAACCGCTGCTTTTCGTAGGACGATAGTCTAGCCTCTGTCTGCCCCGCGCACGTGGGGGTGAACCGGCCTTGTCCTGTGTCATGGTCATTTCCTGCACGTTTTCCCCACACGCGTGGGGGTAAACCCGCGGCGTCCCGTTCTTCAATCCGCTCCGTCCACTTCGTCCCTTTATAATTAAATGCACGAGAAAGCCGCCGGTCCCTTTCCGTTTGGGACCGGCGGCCTGATTTATCCTTTGGCCATCTCATACGCTGCGGTCTCGCTTCCATCCCATCCCGTCAGCCTGCCATGCGTCCGCTCACTTCCCCACGCAGAACGTGGAGAATACCCGGTCGATGACGTCCTCGTCGAGCGTCTCGCCCGTGATCTCGCCCAGAATGTGCATCGCGCGCGTCAGATCCACCGCCGTCACGTCCAGCGGCATGCCCTCGTCGATGGCCCGAACCGCGTCCTCGAGCGCCGCGCAGGCCTCGCGCGCAGCCTGCACGTGGCGCGCCTGCGTCAGCGTCGCCGTCTGCGCATCCTCCGCGGGCGCGAAGGATACCAGGCGTTCGCATAGCGCGTCCAGCCCCTCGCCGCGCTGGGCGCAGAGGGTGAGCACCGAGGCCTCCGGACAGACCGCCCGCACGTCCGTCTCGCTCAGCGCCTGCGCGAGGTCGCTCTTGTTCAGCGCGACGACCTTCGGCGCGTTCCCCTTCAGGCGCAGCAGCGCCTCGTCCTCGGGCGTCAGCGCCTGCGAGCCGTCGAGCACCACCAGCAGCACGTCCGCGCGCTCCATGGCCGTGCGCGCGCGCGACACCCCGATGGCCTCGACTACGTCCTGCGTGTCGCGCAGGCCCGCCGTGTCCGAGAGGTTCACGCGCAGCCCGCGCAGCAGGATGGATTCCGTCAGCACATCGCGCGTGGTGCCCGGCAGGTCGGTCACGATCGCCCGCTCCTCGCGCAGAAGGGCGTTGAGCAGCGAGGACTTGCCCACGTTCGGCCGTCCCGCGATGACCACGTTCAGGCCGTCCTGCGCGATGCGGCCGCTGCGCTCGTCGCAGGCCCGGCGCAGCGTCGTCAGGAGTTCCGTCGCGCGCGCGCGCAGGTCGCCCGCGGCCTCCGCCTCGTCCACCTCGTCCGGGAAGTCCACGGCCGCCGACACGCCTGCGAGCAGCTCCACGATCTTTTCACGCGCCCCCCGCACGAAGTGCGACACGCCCCCCTCGAGCTGGCGCAGCGCTTCGCGCGAGCCGCGCTCGCTGCTGGAGGAGATGAGGCGCATGACCGCCTCCGCCTGCGAGAGGTCGATGCGCCCGTTCAGGAAGGCCCGGCGCGTGAACTCGCCCGGCTCCGCGGCGCGCGCGCCGTTTGCGAGCAGCAGCGAAAGCACCCGGCGCACCTGCATGCGCCCGCCGTGACAGTGGATTTCCGCCACGTCCTCGCGCGTGTAGCTGTGCGGCGCGCGCATCAGGACCGCCATGCACTCATCCACGCGCTCGCCGTCCTGCATGGCCCAGCCGTAGTAGAGCCGGGCATGCGCCCAATCGCGCGGCGGCTTGCCGCAGGCCGCCTGAAAGACGCGCGAAAGCACGCTTTGCGCCTCCGCGCCGCTCACGCGCACGATGGCGATGCCGCCCTCGCCCTCGGGCGTCGCGAGCGCCGCGATGGTGTCCGTCCGCAGGATCATGCCGTTCCCCTCCTTTTAGATGAGTTCCATTATACAGGCATTTGCGGCGCGTGAAAAGGGGCAAAAAAACCCCCTTCCGCGCCTGTGCGAAAGGGGATGCCGTCACTCGACCGTGATCTCGCTCGTGTCGCCCTGCGACGCGGCCTTGAGCACGGCGGCGTATAAAAGCCTCGCCTCGCCGGAGGCGATCGTCGCGCCGGTCACGCCGTCGATGTCCGCCGGGGCGCTCGCCGCCTCGATCTGCTTTGCAAGCTGCGCAATCCACTCGCTGGGCGGCGGGTCCATGGGATAGGCCTCCGGCGACTGCGCGCTCTTGCGCTCGCCGTCCTTGAAGGCGTCGAAGTCCGCGTCCTTCACCGCGCCGCCCTCGAACACGACGGTCAGCGTCGTCTGCCAGCCGTGGCCCTCGCCTTGCGTGTAGGCCTCGGACATGCGCGCGGTGTAGGTGCCGTCCTTGGCCTCGGAGGCGGGCGGCACGTTCGCCATGTCGGGCATCGTGCCCGCGGGCGCTTCGCTGGGGCTTTCCGTCGGGCTTTCCGTCGGCTGGGGCGTGGGCACTTCGGTCGCCTGCGGGGTGGGGCTCGGCTGGGCGGTGGGGGCGGTCGTCGGGGCGGTGGTCGCCGTGGGGGTCGGCTGGGCGCTGCACGCGCCGAGCGCCAGCGCCAAAGAAACGCACAGCAGGATACAGAGGCTTCGCTTCATCTTCATGGCATTCCTTTCCGTGTTGAAATGATGCTTGTACCCTTTGTGTATGCGGCAAGGGGCGGGATTATCCCTTTGCACCTTGCCCAGCTATGCCAAATTCTGCGCTTCCCTTGCGGGCAAGGCGACATTTTTTGCCCGTCCCCTTGAAATCGTTCAGGTCTAAGGGTAAAATAAGGAGATGTTTCAGAAGCATTTTCATGGACGAAAAGGAGGAACCTCATGCAGGAGGTACAGCGCATCGTCATTTTAGATTTCGGCGCCCAGTATACCCAACTGATCGCGCGCCGCGTTCGCGAGGCCCATGTCTTTTGCGAAGTCGTCCCGTATCATACGTCTTTGGAGGACATTCGGGCGAAGCGCCCCGCGGGCGTCATCCTCTCGGGCGGGCCCGCCTCGGTGCTCGACGTGGGCGCGCCGTCGGTCGATCCGGGGCTGTACGCGCTGGGCGTGCCGGTGCTGGGCATCTGCTACGGCATGCAGCTCACCGCGCACCTGCTCGGCGGGCGCGTGGAGCGGGCGGCGCAGCGCGAGTACGGCCGCGTGCGGGTGGAGATGGACACAAAAAGTCGCCTGCTCGCGGGGCTTTCGCCCGCGTCGCAGTGCTGGATGAGCCACACCTACCACGTGACCGCCGCGCCGGAGGGCTTCGTCTCGATCGCCCGGTCCGAAAACTGCGGCTTTTGCGCGATGGAGGACGCGGCGCGCGGCATCTACTGCGTGCAGTTCCACCCGGAGGTCACCCACAGCGAGGAGGGGCAGCGGCTGCTGCGCAACTTCGTGCTGGACATCTGCGGCTGCCGGGGCGACTGGACGATGTCCGCCTTCGTGCGGGACGCGGTCGCGTCGATTCAAAGGACCGTGGGCGACGGCCGCGTGCTGCTGGGGCTCTCCGGCGGCGTCGATTCCTCCGTCGCGGCGGCGCTGATTTCAAAGGCCATCGGGGAGCGGCTGACCTGCGTGTACGTGGACCACGGCTTCATGCGCAAGGACGAGACGGAGCAGGTGAAGGACGTGTTCACGAACCTGTTCCCGGTAAACCTCGTCGCGGTGGACGCGCGCGCGCGCTTCCTCAAGGCGGTCGCGGGCGTCACGGAGCCGGAGCAAAAGCGCAAGATCATCGGGGCGGAGTTCGTCTCGGTCTTCGCGCAGGAGGCGGAAAGGATCGGGGCGGTGGACTTCCTCGCGCAGGGCACGATCTACCCGGACGTGATCGAGTCCGGCTCGGTCAAGGGCAGCGCGGTCATCAAGTCGCACCACAACGTCGGCGGTCTGCCCGAAAACCTGCGGTTCAGGGCGCTGCTGGAGCCGCTGCGCATGCTCTTCAAGGACGAGGTGCGCAAGGTCGGGGAGGAGCTGGGCATGCCCGCGGACATGGTCTGGCGTCAGCCGTTCCCGGGCCCGGGCCTGGCGATCCGCATCGTGGGGGACGTGACGGAGGAAAAGCTTTGCATCGTGCGCGAGAGCGACGCGATCCTGCGCGCGGAGGTCGCCGCGGCGGGGCTGGAGCGCTCGGTCAACCAGTACTTCACGGTGCTGACGGGCGTCCGCTCGGTGGGCGTCATGGGCGACGAGCGCACGTACGACTACACCGTGGCCATCCGCGCCGTCACCACCGACGACTTCATGACCGTGGACTGGGCGCGCCTGCCGTACGACCTGCTCGCCCGCGTTTCCGAGCGCATCGTCAACGAGGTCGGCCACGTGAACCGCGTGGTGCTTGACATCACCACCAAGCCGCCGGCATCGGTGGAGTGGGAATAAGATCGGCGCAAAACCGTCCTGTTGAATGGATCATTCAGCAGGGCGGTTTTTGCTTTCCCATGTTCAGCGCACCGCGCGCGATGGGCCGTCCCGCTCCGCCCGCAATCGTCGTCAGTCTGCGGCCGGGGGCCGCTTCTCGCTGCCACGGGCGGCCCCAAAATAGCTTTCGGGTGGGAATAACGGCGGAATATCCGGGGCGCTGCTTGACAGTCGGCATCCGGCATGCTACAATAAAGTCAAACATTGGACGGTCTGATATTATACGGAGGAACATCCATGGAACGTGAAGAAGTGAGGGCATACGTCAACCAATACGGAAAATTGCGGGACGTTCAATATGCCGCCTATGAAATGTATGCGAGAAAACACAGCTTGACGGCAAAGGAGCTGTTCGTGCTGGACATCATCTGGTTTGCGCCGGACGGCTGCCTGCAATCCGAGATTTGCGAGCGGTTGTCCGCGACAAAACAGACGGTCAGCGCGATCGTCAAAAAGTTTATGAAGCAGGGCTATGTCTCGTTGACCGAATCGGAGACAGACCGCCGGAACAAAATCGTCCGCTTTACAAAAGCGGGAATCGAGTACACGCAGAAGATCATCCCGCCCGCCGCGCATGCGGAAATAGACGCCATGAGCGAGTTGTGCGGGGATGATATCGCCGAGCTGGTGCGTCTGACCACGCTTTTTTCTCGCTGTATGAAGGAAAAGTTTGAAGCGATACAGGAATAATCGCAGTCAGGCAAAGGAGAAGCAGCAAAATGGAGTTTAACGAAGTCATCAACAAAAGAGTAACCAGCAGAGAATGGACGGACAGGGAGGTGGATTTTAACGCAATTCAGAGAATCATTGGCGCAGGCATGAAGGCGCCCTCTTGGGATCACAGGCGTTGCTGGCAATTCATCGTCCTGCATACTAAAGAGGAAAAAGAAAACGCCTTTGGATACGCCAAATGCATTGCGGAAAAGTTCGATACCGATAAATACGAAAACAGAAATTTGAATTTGGCGCAAAAGATGTATGCTTACGCAATGCCGCTGCAATACACCATGCTGGTTGACTGCCCATATGTGATCGTCCCTCTGTTTAAGTGTGCCCGGCTCAACGCCGAATGGGTCAGCAAGCTGAATCCATTGACAACTGCGTGGTGCGTTGCCGAAAACATGATGCTTGCCGCAATCAATGAGGGCCTCGGCTATTCCCTGCGTATCCCCCTCAACAAGGAGCATAATATCGTGCTTGCGCAACTGGGCGTTCCAAGTGGTTAGATGACCCCTTGCTTTATCGGTATTGGATACCCGAAGGAGGACGCGATGGTCTTGGCGCAATACGACAGCCGTCCGGACGGCCACATCCACATGGGCGGATGGTGATATTGGACGTTTCCGTCTACACAACAAAGGAGAGACAGACATGGAGTTTTACGAAGTCGTCGAGAAGAGAAGGAGCATCCGCCAATTTGAGGACAGGGAGATTCTCAAAGACGTACTGGAAAGAATTTTGACCGCCGGACTGAAGGCCCCTTCGTCCAACCACCAGAGGCAATGGGAGCTGGTGACGCTGACGGACCGGTCCGTCATCAAAGAGCTGGCCCAGAGGATCAAGCCCTATCTCTGCCGCATCGCGGAGCCGAAGACGCCCCAACAGGAGATGTTCAAGATCGCCTACCCCCGCCAGAGGACGATGGTGGAGGAATCGGCCTGCGTGATCCTGCCGTACTTCAAGATGAAGTACGACCTGAAAAGCCCTGCCAACGATTATGGGCTCATGGATTACGGCGCGGCTTGGGCGCTTGTGGAGAACATCCTTCTTGCCGCGACCGCGGAGGGGCTGGGATCGGTCGTCCACATTCCGGTCAAAAAAGAGCCGGAGCAGATCAAGGCGTTTCTGAACATCCCGGATGGGTATGTTCTCCCGACCCTGATCATGCTCGGATATGCCGCCAGGGACGCCCAGGTACCCGCGCAGGTCAGGGCCACGGTGGAAAACAAAGTCCACTGGAACCAGTGGTGATGACGATGAACATCAAAGAAGTCGAAACGAAGACGATCCTCACCCAGTCCAATCTCCCCGTCAGCGACTATTCCGTGAATCCCTACGTGGGCTGCGCCCATGCCTGCAAGTATTGCTACGCCAGCTTTATGAAGCGGTTTACGGGCCACGCCGAGCCGTGGGGCGAGTTCGTGGACGTGAAGCACTGGCCCGTCATCCGTCATCCCGAGCGGTACGCGGGCAAGGAGCTGTTTATCGGCTCCGTGACGGACCCCTACCAGCCGATAGAGGAGACCTATGGGCGAACCCGGGCGCTTTTGGAGCAAATGCGGGGCAGCGGGTGCAAGATCAGCATCGCCACCAAGTCGGACCTCGTTTTGCGTGACCTGGATGTAATCAGGACCTTTCCAGAGGCCCGCGTGTCCTGGTCGATCAACACGCTGGACGAGGATTTCCGGCGGGAGATGGACGTGGCGGCGAGTGTTGAGCGCCGTCTTGCCGCCATGAAAGCCTTTCACGACGCGGGCGTGCGCACGACCTGCTTTATCTCGCCGATTTTCCCCGGCATCACCGACGCGCGCGCCATCATTCATAGGGTCAAGGCGCAATGCAACCTCGTGTGGCTGGAAAATCTGAACCTTCGGGGGAGCTATAAGGCGGTCATACTCGATTACATTCAGGAAAAGCGCCCCGACCTGCTGGCGCTGTACCGAGCGATCTACCAGCAAAATGACCGCACCTACTGGGCCGAGCTGGACGAACAAATGCGGGATTTTACCGCGGCGGAGGGCCTCAACTACGTCCGGGACGACGATTCGATGCGCCGCCCGTTTGAGGCCCCGCCCGTCGTGGTCAACTATTTCTTTCACGAGGAGATCAAAAGGTCGGCGAAGAGGGGGGCGAGCCCGAATGCCTGAACTGCCGGAGGTGGAAACCGTCAGGCGCATCCTGGAGCCCCAGCTTGCGGGCAGGACGGTCGAGGCGGTGGAAGTCCGCAACGCCCAGATCATCGCCCACCCGGAGGCCGGGCGCTTTGCCGCGCAGCTGCAAGGGCAGACCCTTTCCTCCATGAGCCGCCGGGGAAAGCTTCTCACGCTCCACTTCGCGAGCGGCGACCGGCTCTCCCTCCACCTTCGGATGACCGGGCAGCTTTTGGTCGTGCCCACGGGGGAGCCGGAGGAAAAGCACACCCATTTGATCCTGACGCTGTCCGGCGCAAGCCAGCTCCGCTATCTCGACGTGCGGCGGTTTGGACGCTTTTGGCTGTTCAAGAAGGGCGAGGAGGATGCGCTTACGGGGCAGGCGCAGCTTGGGCCGGAGCCCACGGACCCGGCTTTGACCGCGGAGTATCTCAAAGCCAAGCTCGGCAGCCGGAAGAAAGCCATAAAAGAAATGCTGTGCGATCAGACGGTGGTGGCCGGAATCGGCAACATCTATTCCGATGAAATCCTGTTTGCGTCGGGCGTCTATCCGGGGGCGAAATGCGACGCCCTGGGCGATCCGGACTGGGAACGGCTGGCGAGGGTCATCCCGGAGAGGATCGCGTGGGGAATCGAGGCCGACGCCATGACGCCGGAGGAATACCTGGAAAAGAGAGGGAAGGATTACCGCAACACGCCCTTTCTGCGGGTGTATGGGCATGGGGGCGAGCCCTGCCCGGTTTGCGGGGAATTGCTGTGCCGCATGAGGATCGGCGGCAGGAGCAGCACGTATTGCCCGGTTTGTCAAAAGGCGTCCCCCGCCGATCCTCAAAGGACCAGTGAGGGCGCTGCGTACACGCGGGCTTTCATTTCGCCGTCGAGCAGATAAAGCCCTCTGGCGTCGCTTCCGAAGAGCTCCATCTTCGTGATGAGGTCGGCCGCGTTCTTCTCCTCCTCGCCCTGTTCCTTCACGAACCAGTCCAGGAATTGCAGCGTGCGGTAGTCGCCCGCCGCCTGCGCCGCGCCGTAGAGCGCGTCGATCTGCGAGGTGATGTACCGCTCGTGCTTGAGCGAGGCGTGCAGAGGGTCGGCCAGGGACGAAAACGCCTCGTCCGGCTTGCCGACGGCCTCCAGGGTGACGGGTTGGCCGTTGTTTTGCAGGTATCGGTAAATCAGCAGCGCGTGGTCCTGTTCCTCCCTCGCCTGCACCTCAAACCAGTTCGCGAACCCGTCCAGCCCCTTGGCCTGGTAAAAGTTCGCCATGTCCAGATACAGGTAGGCGGAGTAAAACTCCTTGTTGATCTGATCGTTTAAAAGCCGGCAGACGTCTTGCTCCATCGTGATTTCCTCCCTTTCGGCGGTTTGCGCGGTTCATCCAGCCCGCGCACGTCCTTCCCATATCCAGTATCCGCCGGGCGGGGCGCGGGTATTCCGCGGGAAGGTGCTTTTCGGGGGAAAAACGCCGTCAGGCGGGCTGTGCCTGCCGCGCCGCCCGATGGCGCGAGAGGCGAAGGGGACGGCGCCGGTTCCGGGGCAAGGCCTTCGGGCCGGCTTCGGCGGATATGAAAGGACGGCCATGCTTTCGCGCTGAAAGCATGGCCGTCCTCTATGATTCGTCCGTTTCCGTTTCGGCGGGCCCCGCCTTGAAGGACGGGAGGTCCGTACCGCGCATCAGCTCCTCGATCGTCTGGTAGAGCCGTTCCGGGTCGATGGGCTTGGCCAGGTGTTCGTTCATGCCCGCTTCGGCCGCCTTGACCACGTCCTCGTGAAACGCGTCGGCGGTCATGGCGACGATGGGCACGCTTCCGGCCCGCGGATGGCCGGATTTGCGGAGGGTCTTCGTGGCCTCGTAGCCGTTCATCAGGGGCATCTGCACGTCCATCAGGATCAGGTCGAGGGAGTCTCCTTCTTTGAGGAACGTCTCCACGGCCTCCTGCCCGTTGCCCGCGCAGACGACCTCCATGCCCGCCATCTGCAGCAGCTCCACGGCGATCTCGCGGTTGAGCTCGTTGTCCTCCGCCAGCAGAACCCGGCGGCCCGACAGCGCCGGGCGGGCGGACCTGGCGCTACCGGTGCGGACCGCCTTTTCGATGCCGGTCAGGGAGAGCAGGGTGTTGTAGAGCGTGGAGGCGAAGATCGGCTTGGAGAGGAAGGCGTTGGCCCCGGCCTCGCGGGCGGGCGCCTCGATGGCGCTCCAGTCGTACGCCGTGATGATGATGATCGTGGTGTCCGGCCCTACGAACTCCCGAACGCGCCGCGTCACCTCGATGCCGTCCATGTCCGGCATCTTCCAGTCGATGAGGCAGACGTCGTAGTCCTCGCCCGTCCTGTGGGCGGCGAGCACCTCCTCCACGCACGCCTCGCCGGTCAGCACCCAGCGGGACAGGATGCCCAGGTTTTGCAGCAGCAGGGAGGTGTGGATGCAGCAGTCGCGGTCGTCGTCGGCGACAAGCACCTTCAGCGCTTCGAGCGCCTGCGGCGTGTGCGCAGGGACCTGCCGTGCGGCCTCGGCGATGTCGAAGTCCAGCTCCGCGGTGAAGACGCTGCCCTTTTCCGGCTCGCTGCGAACCGATAGGGTGCCGCCCATCAGGGTGACCAGGTTCTTGGAAATCGACATGCCCAGCCCCGTGCCGCCGAACCTGCGCCCGGTGGAGGCGCTCTCCTGCTCGAAGGGGAGGAAGAGGCGGCTCTGGAACGATTCGCTCATGCCGATGCCGGTGTCGCTGACGGTAAAGCGCAGGCGAACCCGCCCGGCCTTCTTTTGAAGCTGACGGATTTCCAGCCGGATGGACCCGCCGGCGGGCGTGAACTTGAGGGCGTTGGAAAGCAGGTTGAGCAGCACCTGGCTGAGGCGCAGGGAATCTCCGATCAGCACCGTGTCGGTCATGTCGACGAGCGGCATGGAGAAGGAGAGCCCCTTTTCCACGGCCTGCGGGTAGATGATGGAGGTGATCGACTCCGCCACGCTCTCCAGGTTGAAGGTCTCGTGGGCAATCGTCATTTTTCCCTCATCGATCTTGGACATGTCCAGCACGTCGTTGATGAGGGACATCAGGTGCTTGGAGGAGTAGCCGATCTTTTCCAGGCAGTCCTCGACCCGCTTGCGGTCCTCGATGTAGGCGGCGGCGATGGTGGTCATGCCGATGATCGCGTTCATGGGGGTGCGGATCTCGTGGCTCATGCGGGAGAGAAAGTTCTGCTTGGCGGCGTTGGCGTTCTGCGCGTTGACCAGCGCGTCCCGGAGCGCCTGCTCCTTGCGCATGTCCTCCGTCTGATCGCTGATGGAGATGATGTGACGGGCGACCTTCTGATTGACGACCTCCGGAAAGCTCTGGATGCGAAGCCAGCGCGTCTCGCCGGTCTGAGAGATCATGCGCGTTTCGCAGCTCTTGCTGCCGAGCGTGCCTGTCGGCTGCGCGAACGCTGCCAGCGCAGCGCGGTCCTCACAGGCGGTCAGTTCCAGCAGCACGTCCGGGTTCTTTTCAAAGGTCTCTTTGTCGATTCCGAGGACGCGTTTCATGTTGGAGCTGACGTATTCCAGCGCGCCCTTATCCTGATTGTAGATCAGGAAGACCTCGTCCACGTTGGCGGACAGGATGTCGAACAGGTGCTCGCGGTAGCGAATTTCGCGAATGTTCCTGCGCTCCCGCCAGAAGGCTAAGATGAAGTACGCGGGCAGGAAGACCGTGAGCAGCACGGCGGAGACGACGGCCTTGGCGGACGTATCCGCCGAAAGGCGCTCCAAGCCCTGAACCTTTGCGTCCGCAAAGGAAATGATTTGGGTGATGGCTGCGTCCACCGCGTCATATCGCGGATAGAGGTATTCCTCCGCGTACTGCGCGGTATCCTCCCGGCTCATGGGCAAGACGACGGGCAGCGCCTCGTTCTGCGCCGTCTCCAGCGCCTGCATCGCCTCGGCGAGGGCCGCCGTGTCCTCCTGTGGCCCCAAATACCGGCTCGTGATGACCTGAATGGCGTCGTACTGCATGGCGTAACGCCCATTCAAAATCTGCTGTACCCCGTCTACGTCCCAACTGGGCTCGGCGATGAGGTTCAGCAGAAAGCCCTTCATGTCCAGAAGCCGGGAGCGCATGGCCCTCGCCTCGTTGGAAACCGTGTAGGGATGCTCGTAAATCGTCGACGTGGTGTGCTGTAATCGAAACGTCGAGTAGATGCTGAACCCGGACAAGCACACCGCCAACAGGCACACCAGCGTCATGCCGATTTCCGTGAGCTTGATGCGCTTTTTTAAATCATTCATGTAATTTTTCTCCCGCGAAAGGTGATGCAGCTTTCGCAACCTTCATCTATGAAAAAATACGTATACGATTTGAGTCTTTCGCACCTTCGGAACCATAGGGCGCATCCCTTGCGCTCTATACTTCCGAAGGTTCTTTGTTTTGTCTGACAAAAATCGTATAATAAAGTTGTTCTATGAAGTAGCAATCTTTGTAATTATACCCCACATACTTAAAAAACTCAACCGGCATTTCCAACTTCCCATCGTCAATTTTGGAAAATAATGGGTTGCTTGCGCGCCGTGACGTTTTCGGGAGAAAAACGCGGGCGCCGCGCCCCGCGAATCGAGCGGGGGCGGTTGCTTATTCCAGATAAGCGCTGGGAATGGGATGGAACGCGGGCGCCTGCCCGCCCCGGGGCGAGGACATGGCGGCATCTTGCGAAGCCCGGCGCCGTCCCCTGGGGAAAGCGTCCAGGCGGCGCGCAGAGGCCCGAAGCGCTGCTTTTTTTCTTGTGAAACGGCTCAAAATACGGTATACTGTTTCCACTACGACAGAGGAGTGTGAACCCAATGGAGCAGGATATGATCGTCATCCTGGATCTTGGCAGCGAACAAAACACATTGATCGCCCGCGACATCCGCAAGCTGGGCGTGTATACGGAAATTCATCCCCACGACATCACGGCGGAGCAGCTGCGCGCGCTGCCGAACGTGAAGGGCGTCATCCTAAACGGCGGCCCGAACCGCGTGGTGGACGGCGTCGCGATCGACGCCTCCGCGGCGGTCTATGATAGCGGCCTGCCGCTCTTTGCGGTGGATCACGCGGGCCGGGCGGCGCAGAACCTGGCCGGCTGGCCCGAGGATGAGACGGCGCGGCTCCGGATTCTCTCGGACTTCGTGCTCGGCGTCTGCGGCGCGGCGAAGAACTGGAACATGGAGAACTTCATCGCGGATCAGGTCGCCCTCATCCGCAAGCAGGTCGGCGACAAAAAGGTGCTGCTGGCGCTGTCCGGCGGCGTGGATTCCTCGGTCGTCGCGGCGCTGCTCATCAAGGCGATCGGCGGCCAGCTCACCTGCGTACACGTCAACCACGGCCTGCTGCGCAAGGGCGAGCCGGAGCAGGTGGTCGAGGTCTTCCGCAGCCAGCTCGGCGCGAACCTCGTGTACGTGGACGCGTCCGAACGCTTCCTCGGCAAGCTCGCGGGCGTGAGCGACCCGGAGAGCAAGCGCAAGATCATCGGCGCGGAGTTCATCCGCGTCTTCGAGGAGGAGGCCCGCAAGCTCGACGGCATCGAGTTCCTGGGCCAGGGCACGATTTACCCCGACATCGTGGAGAGCGGCACCAAGACCGCGAAGATGGTGAAGTCCCACCACAACGTCGGCGGCCTGCCGGAGGACATGCGCTTTGAGCTCGTGGAGCCGCTCAAGATGCTCTTCAAGGACGAGGTGCGCGCCTGCGGCGTGGCGCTGGGGCTGCCTGCCTCCATGGTCTACCGCCAGCCGTTCCCGGGTCCGGGCCTGGGCGTCCGCTGCCTGGGCGCGATCACGCGCGAGCGACTGGAGGCGGTGCGCGAGAGCGACGCCATCCTGCGCGAGGAGTTCGAGCGCGCGGGCCTCGTGGGCAAGGTCTGGCAGTACTTCACCGTCGTGCCGGACTTTAAGTCCGTCGGCGTGCGCGAGAACGCGCGCTGCTTTGAGTACCCGGTCATCCTGCGCGCGGTGAACACCGTGGACGCGATGACCGCCAGCGTCGAAGAGGTCGACTGGCCGCTTCTGCATCGCATCACCGAGCGCATCACCCACGAGGTGAAGGGCGTCAACCGCGTGCTGTACGATTTGACGCCCAAGCCCGTCGGGACGATTGAGTGGGAGTGACCTGATAAAGGGGCTGTCAGGTTAAGCCCCAAAAGAGAAAAAAGAAAAAGTGCGAGAAGGTACTAGCCAACTCGCACTTTTTGTTGTAATTTGAAACTGATAATGAAGCAAACACAACGAGAGCATGATACCGCAAAAGAGCGGAGAATGCAAGTGGTTATGCCGCTCAATTTGGGTCTGAAGCTGCCGGAAGATGATTCGCTGAGCCTGCTAATCGAAATCACGGAG
>JAEXCG010000046.1 GCA_023402355.1 Bacillota bacterium
TCTCAATAAAGCAATGGGGCTTATTAGGGTTAGCCTAATCGCCTTATTCTCCAACAAAACCTTCCCCCAAATACGCAATAACTTAAAAAGAAACTGTCAAGCTAGAAAACGCTAGCTTGACAGCCCCTTAATGCGTCGACAAAGTGGCATACGCCACTTTGTCGAGTTTACGGGTAATTTTTTCACTCCGCAAAACTGCGTTTTGCTGCGGAAAAAGCCCCGCCCGCCCGGCAAAGCCGGGCGATACGATTGCAGTCTTGCAGACGGCTTGGGCTTTGTCTGTCATCGATGGGTTTGTCATCAGTCTTAGGGTTCCCGCGAGGAAGCGGAAACCCTTTTTAGGCGATTTCTATTTTAAGGAAGCTTTGAAAAGACCTCGCCGATGGGCTCGCGCAGGACGAGGTCCGCGACGCCGTCCTTGGGCGTCTGCCCCTTGTTGACGAGCACGAGGCGGCGGCCTCGGTACAGATCGACGAAGCTGGCCGCGGGGTAGACGGTGAGCGAGGTGCCGCCGACGATGAGCATGTCCGCGCCCGCGATCGCCGCGACCGCCCGGTCGATGACGTCCGCGTCGAGCGATTCCTCGTAGAGCACCACGTCGGGCTTTACGACGCCGCCGCAGGGGCAGCGCGGGATGCCCGCGCTTTGCCGCACGAATTCGAGGGGGAAGGTGCGGCCGCACTTCACGCAGTGGTTGCGGTGGATGCTGCCGTGCAGCTCCAGCACATTTTGGCTGCCCGCCATCTGGTGCAGACCGTCGATGTTCTGCGTGACGACGGCCGTAAGCTTTCCCTCGCGCTCCCACTGCGCGAGCTTCCTGTGCGCCGCGTTGGGCTGCTTGTCCGTAAAGAGCATCTTTTGACGGTAGAAGCGGAAGAATTCCTCCGTATGGCGCAGAAAGAACGTGTGGCTGAGGATCGTCTCGGGCGGATACGCGTAATGCTGGCTGTATAGACCGTCGACGCTGCGAAAGTCCGGGATGCCGCTCTCGGTGGAGACGCCCGCCCCGCCGAAGAAGACGATGGAGCGGCTTTCTTTGACCCAATCGGCAAGCGTTTGGCGTGCATCGGGCATCATAAGGCCTCCTTTGGCGGCGTAAAGCCGCCCAGATCGGGGCGCGCGGCGGCTTCAGCCGTCCGCGCGGTCCTTCCTTGTGTCGCGGTGACAACTGCCCGCATAGGGGCAGCCCCCGCACGAGCCGCCGCAGCGCCCCTTGCCGCGGCGATACGCGCGCAGGGCGAAGAAGAACGCCGCGGCGACGAGCAGGAGGATGAGAAAGTCAAGAAGCTTCATACGTTCCTTTCAGGCTGCGCTCAGAAGATCAGGAGCGCGGCGTGGTAGAGCAGGAAGGAGACGAGCCAGGCGATGCAGCACTGCATCAGCGCGACGTAGACGGCGGCCCGGCGGGAGCCCATCTCGCGCCGAACGGCGGCGATGGCGGCGACGCAGGGCGTGTACAGCAGGGTGAAGGTGAGGAAGCTGAAGGCCGTCAGCGGCGTAAAGAAGGAAGCGAGCGCCGCCGCGAGGCCCGCGATGTTGGTGCCCGTCAGGACGGCCAGCGTGCTGACGACAGCCTCCTTGGCCGTAAAGCCGGTGATCAGCGCGGTGGAAACGCGCCAGTCGCTGAAGCCCAGCGGCGCGAAGACAGGCGAGATCCACTGGCCGAGCGCGGCGAGCAGGCTGCCGGAGCTGTCCTGAACGACGTTGAGGCGCATGTCGAAGGTCTGCAGGAACCAGATGATGATCGTGGCCGCGAAGATGATGGTGAAGGCGCGCTCGATGAAGTCCTTGGCCTTATCCCACATCAGCAGCGCGACGGAGCGCAAAGAGGGGAAACGGTAGTTGGGCAGCTCCATGACGAAGGGAACGGGGTTGCCGCGAAAGGCGGTGTTCTTAAAGAGCAGCCCCACCAGCACGCCCACGACCATGCCCAGCACGTACAGGCCGATCATCACCAGCGGCTCCTTCCCCGGGAAGAAGGCCGCGGAGAAGACCGCGTAGATCGGCAGCTTCGCGCTGCAGCTCATGAAGGGGGTGAGCAGGATCGTCATCTTGCGGTCGCGCTCGCTGGAAAGCGTGCGGGTCGCCATGATGGCGGGCACCGAGCAGCCGAAGCCGATCAGCATCGGCACGAAGCTGCGGCCCGAAAGGCCGATCTTGCGCAGCAGCTTATCCATGACGAAGGCGACGCGCGCCATGTAGCCGCTGTCCTCCAGGATGGAAAGGAAGAAGAAGAGGGTCACGATGATGGGCAGGAAGGAGAGCACGCTGCCCACGCCCGCGAAGATGCCGTCGATGACGAGGCTGTGCACCACGGGGTTGAGCCCGTAGGCGGTGAGCGCGGCGTCCGTCAGGTTCGTCAGGCTGTCGATGCCCAGGCTGAGCAGGTCGCTCAGCGCCGCGCCGATGACGCCGAACGTGAGATAAAAGACCAGCAGCATGATGCAAAGGAAGATCGGGATCGCGAAGACCTTGTGCGTGAGCACGTTGTCGATCGCGACGCTGCGGCGATGCTCGCGGCTCTCGTGGCACTTTTCAACCGCCTTCTCGCAGAGCTGCTCGATGAACGTGTAGCGCATGTCGGCCATGGCGGCGTTGCGGTCCAGGCCGACCTCCGACTCCATCTCCGAGATGCTGTGCTCGAGCATGTCCAGCTCGTTCTGGTTGAGCGCGAGCGCGTTCAGCATGGGCGGGTCGTTTTCGACGACCTTGGTGGCGGCGAAGCGGGGGTTCACGCCGATGCGCTGGGCGTGGTCCTCGATCAGGTGCGTGATGGCGTGGATGCACCGATGCACCGCGCCGGAGCAGAAGTCCACGCGCTTGGGAACGACGTGCTCGCGCACGGTGCGCTCCGCCGCGCTGATGAGCTCCTCGATGCCCTCGTTCTTCGCGGCGCTGATGGGGACGACCGGAATGCCCAGCTCCGCGCTGAGCGCCTTGACGTCGATGGAGCCGCCGTTGGAGCGCACCTCGTCCATCATGTTGAGCGCCAGCACCATGGGGATGCCCGTCTCGATGAGCTGGAGCGTGAGGTAGAGGTTTCGCTCGATGTTCGTCGCGTCGATGATGTTGATGATGCCGTCGGGATGCCCGCTCAGCAGAAAGTCGCGGGTCACGATTTCCTCCGACGTGTAGGGGCGAATGGAGTAGATGCCGGGCAGATCCACCACGGTCATTTCCTTGTGCCCGCGCAGGATGCCGCTCTTTTGCTCGACGGTGACGCCGGGGAAGTTGCCGACGTGCTGGTTGGAGCCCGTCAACTGGTTGAACAGCGTCGTCTTGCCGCAGTTCTGATTGCCTGCCAATGCAAAGATCATGCGCGCATCTCCTCAATCTCAATCTTCTGTGCGTCCTCCAGGCGGATGGTGAGCTCGTAGCCGCGCAGCATCAGCTCGATGGGGTCGCCCATGGGCGCAACCTTTCGGACGGTCACCTGGGTGCGCGGGGTAAGCCCCATATCCAGCAGGCGGCAGCGCAGCGCGCCCTCGCCGCCGACCTGGATAATGCGGGAGGATTTGCCGATGGGAAGCTTGTCGAGCGTCATGATGAATCCCCCTTCTCTTTCCTGACGTTTCTCTTCAAATCTATGCGTCTTTACCGGATACTATCATAGACATCCGCAGAATGTTTGTCAAGGGTAACTCGCAAGAAAATACGCCCCGTTTTCTGTGCAGGAACGCGATCGGGCGAAAACGCTTGACGCATGGGTCTTTTGCGTGTATAAATAAAGTTGTTAAACGCTGAAAAAAGGAAGAAAATTGGGCGGGGTTTCACATCCGGGGTGTGCGTCGACGGGCCGTTTGAGCCAAGCGGCGCGAAGGCCCGGAACCGGACGCCGCGGCACGGCAAAGCAGATGCGCGGAGGCGGAGGCCTCCGCCCAGAGAGAAGGAGCGGCTTATGAACATTTGGCATGACGTATCCCCCGACAAGATCACGCCGGAACGCTTTGTGGCGGTGATCGAGATCAAGAAGGGCTGCAAGAACAAGTACGAGCTGGACAAGGAAACGGGCTTTTTGAAGCTCGACCGCGTGCTGTACACCTCCACGCACTATCCGGCCAATTACGGCTTTATCCCCCGCACCTACGCGCAGGACGACGACCCGCTGGACGTGCTGGTGCTGTGCAGCGAGGCGATCGAGCCGCTGACCCTCGTCTCCTGCCGCCCGATCGGCATGATCGAGATGGTGGACGGCGAGGAGCGCGACGAGAAGATCATCGCCGTGCCGCTGGGCGATCCGAACTACAATTACATGTTCGACATCAGCCAGCTGCCCGCGCACGTGCTGGAGGAGATGGGCCACTTCTTCACGGTCTACAAGAGCCTGGAGGGCAAGGCGACGGTCGTGCGCCAGGCGACCGATCGCGACCACGCGGTGCGCGCCATCTCGCAGGCGATCGAGCGCTACAACGAAAAGTACGTCAAGGGAGAGGAAAAGGCATGAGGATCGCGGTGCTGGGCGCGGGCGCGATGGGCTCGCTGTACGGCGGCTATCTCTCGCGCCAGAACGAGGTTTATCTGGTGGACCGCAGCCCGGAAAAGGCGGCGCTCATCCGCGAGCGGGGCGTCACCATCCGCGAGAAGGAGGGGGCGGCCGTCTATCATCCCGCATGCGTGACGGATTCCTCGGATCTGGGGACGATGGATCTGGTGATCCTCTTCACCAAGGCGATGTTCAGCCGAGACGCGCTCGAAAAGAATCGGGGGCTGATCGGCCCTGACACGTACCTGCTGACGCTGCAAAACGGCGCGGGCCACGAGGAAATCCTTTCGCCCTACGCCTTGCGCGACCACGTCGCCATCGGCACCACGGAGCACAACTGCTCCGTGCTCTCGCCCTGCGAGATCAGCCACGGCGGCGGGGGAAAGACGAACCTCGGCCTCGCCTACGGCGACAGCCGGGCGCTTTCCGGCGTGAAGGAGGCATTCGAGGCCTGCGGCTTTGTGACCGTGCTGCACGACAACATCCGCCGCCTCATCTGGGACAAGCTGTTCATCAACGCCTCGTCCAGCGTCGTCAGCGGCGTCTTACAGGTCCATCAGGGCTTCCTGCTGACGAGCGATTGGGCCTGGGGGATGGTCGAAAGCCTCGTGCGCGAGGCGGTCGCCGTCGCCTGCGCCCAGGGGCAGGACTTTCGCTATGAGGACGTGATCGCGCACGTGCGCGCGGTCGTGAGCAGCGCGCCCGCGGGCTTTACGTCGATCTACGCGGACCTCAAAAACGACCGGCGGACCGAGGTGGATACGATTTCGGGCGCGGTCGTGCGCGCGGCGGCTCAGGCGGGCGTCCCGGCGCCCTCGCACGCGCTGATGGTGCAGCTCGTGCACGCGATGGAAGAAAAATCCGCGCAGCGGAACTGACGGGGGGATGGCGCATGAAAAGGCCCTTGATCGCCATCACCCCGGACTTCGACGAGCAGACCGGCTACTACAAGATCAACGCGCGCTACATGGAGGCCGTGTACGCCTCGGGCGGCACCGGCGTGCTGCTTAGCATGGACATGGCGGAAGCGGACGTGGAGCGTCTGGCGGAGCGCTTCGACGGCTTTGTCTTTTCCGGCGGCGGGGACATCGCCCCTTCCTTCTTCGGGGAAGCGCCGCATCCGCGCTGCGGCGAAATTTCGGATCGGCGCGATGCGTTTGAACTGCCGCTGTTGCGCGCGGCCGTGCTAAGGGGCAGGCCGCTTATCGCCGTCTGCCGCGGCGTGCAGGTGCTGAACGTCGCCCTGGGCGGCACGATCTATCAGGACGTCCCCGCGCAGCTGGGCATCGAGGAAGGCTGCCATCGCCAGGCGGAGCCCTATGACCGCGCGCATCACGAGGTAGCGCTGACGCCGGGCGGGCTGCTCGAGCGCGTCACCGGCAGGTCGAGCCTTTCGGTCAATTCGGTGCACCATCAGGCGGTTCGCGATCCTGCGCCCGGCGTGAGGGTGGAGGCCAGGAGCGCGGATGGGCTGATCGAGGCGCTTTCCCTCGCGGGAAGGGAGGAGGTGCTGGGCGTGCAGTGGCACCCGGAACAGCTTTTTGCGCGGGATGCGGCCCAGCGCGCGCTGTTTGCGCACCTCATCGCCTGCGCGGGGGAACGAGGCTGACAGAAAAAAGATTCAACAAAACGCTTTTTTGTTTCGTCAGTAGGAGTGAAACCCTTGCGCATGCGTAAGGCGAAAAGGAGAGACGAAAGATTTGAGAATGAAAAAGTCCCGAATCCTGCGCGCAGTGCTGTGCGCCCTCGTCACGCTGCAATGCGCGCTTTCGTTCCTGCTGCCGGCAGGCGTCGCGCCGGCAGCGCGTGCGGCGGATGCCGAAAGCCGCGTGCGCGTGCTGCTCAGCCGCCTGAAAATATCGGACCGGATGGACATCAGGTTCGACGGCGTGTACGCGGCGGGCGAGAACGACATGCTGACGTTCGAGCGGGGCGCGGGCGTGTCGGTGATCCTGAAAGACGGACAGCTGATCCTGCACTACCAGGGCATGACGGTCAACATGGGCCCAAGGATCGCCTTTACCCGCCACGCGGCGGGCGAGGGAGAGGAAAACGGCCTCCGGTTCGGCGGCGGCGCGAACCTGTACGAGGGCGACCTGCTGCTGACCGCGTCGGACGGCGTCATCCGCCCGGTGCTCACCCTCGACGTGGAGGATTATCTGATGGGCGTCGTGCCCTACGAGATGAGCGACAGCTTCCCGCTGGAAGCGCTCAAGGCCCAGGCGGTCACCGCCCGCACGTATGTGCTCAGAAAGATGGGCTCAAAGCGCGACTACGACGTGGTGGATACGACGAACGACCAGGTGTATAAGGGAAAGAACAGCGCCTATCAGAACGCGATCGCCGCGGTGGAACAGACGCGCGGCGTGTGCGGCTACTACAAGGGCAAGCTGGCGGAGTGCTACTACTCCGCGAGCAACGGCGGACAGACGGAGCTGGTGGAGCACGTATGGTCGGGCGACGGCGACTACGGTTACATCGCCATGAACGAGGACCCGTACGATCTGGAAAACCCGCAGAGCGTCGTTCGCAGCTACGCCATCGCCAAGAAGCCGGGGAGCAAGGGCGTCGGCGAGGCGCTGCACACCCTGATCGCGGCGGAAATGAGCGAGCAGCTCGAGGCGAAGGGGCTGGACACGGCGGCGGAAAACGTGCGCATCGACGAGGTGCTCTCGGCAAGCCTCCATACGCCGATGTTCGACGCGCCCTCGCGCCTGATGACAAGGCTTGCGCTCACGCTCAAAGTATCGGCGCGGGAGGTGCTCGCGGAGGAGAGGGGAACCCCCGCGCCGGGGGCGACGGGCGGCGCGCAGGAGGACGACGATTTGTTTGCCACCGCCGCGCCCGCGGCGACCCTGGCCCCGACCGGCACGCCCACCCCGGCGCCGACGCCCGCGCTGAGCGATTGGAAGGCGCTGGACGAGGCGATCGAGGTCGAGCTCGCCGTCTTCCCGGACGCCGAAAAGGCGATGCGGCTTTCGATCAACAAGGACCAGAACGAGCTTTGGACCATTCGGGAGACGGACAGCGCCTTTGAAGTCGAGGCGCGGCGCTACGGGCACGGCGTCGGCATGAGCCAGCGGGGCGCGGAATGGATGGCCAGGCAGTACGGCAAGAGCTACGAGGAAATCCTCAAATTCTACTATCCCGGCATGGAGCTGGGCGTGCGCACGGCCGCGCCCGAACCCCTGCCGACGCTGAACGTGGAGCTGATCTCGACCCCGGCCCCCAAACCGACGAACACGCCCAGGCCGACGATGATGCCCGTGACGCAGGAGCTGCCGGAGGGCGCCTGGTACGCGGCCGTCGGCAACATCGAGGACAACTCGACCCTCAACCTGCGCGTGGAGCCGAACATGGACAGCGACGTGCGCATGCGCATGGTGAAGGGGCAGCGGCTGATCGTGCTCAGAAGAGTGGCGGACGGATGGGTTGAGGTCAAGACGGATACGGCCGATGGATATGTACTGGAAGCATATCTGCGACGAGAGGAAGACAGTGGGAAGTAAGCTGCGACAGAATGCGGGGGCAGGCGCCGAGCCTGGCCCCGTTTTTTATACGAAGGAGGTAAATTCAGGATGGAGCAGAGAGTCTACGGGTACATCCGCGTGTCGACGCGCGAACAAAATGAGGACCGCCAGCTGATTGCCATGGAGGCTTTTCCGGTGCTGCAGCAGCATATCTGGCTGGACAAGCAGAGCGGCAAGGACTTCAACCGACCGGCGTACAAGCGGCTGCTGCGCAAGCTGCGCCGGGGCGATCTGCTCGTCATCAAGAGCATCGACCGCCTCGGCAGGAACTATCACGAGATCATCGACCAGTGGCGCATCCTGACCAAGGACAAGGGCGTGGACATCGTGGTGCTGGACATGCCCCTGCTCGACACGCGGCGCGGCAAGGACCTGCTGGGCACGTTCATCGCGGACGTGGTCTTGCAGCTGCTAAGCTTCGTCGCGGAAAACGAGCGCGCGAACATCCGCCAGCGGCAGGCGGAGGGCATCGCTGCCGCCAAGCTGCGCGGCGTGCGCTTTGGCCGTCCGCCGATCCCCATCCCCTCGGCGTTTTACGAGTGGTACGACCGCTTTCGCGAGGGCAAGGCGTCCATCCGCGTGGCCGCCCGGGCGCTGGGGGTCTCGCACGAGACGTTCAGGCGTTGGGCCAAGCGCCAAAACGAAAAAAACCTTGCCGCAGCGCAGGAGCAGCTTGCGGCAGGCGAACGGGTTACAGGATGACCTCGATCAGGCCCTCGCGCATCTCAAAGCGGGTGCCGTAGCGCCCGCTGACGCGGCGAAGGTAGCGAAGGATTTCCTCCGCCTCGCCGGGCTCTGCGGGACGCGGCCAGGATGAAAGGTGGCGGGGCAGGTTCTCGCCCAGCGATACGGGCAGCAGCGAAAGGCGCGTGAGCCGCTCCCCCTCGAAGGCGAAGAACGGAAGGGCGCTGCGATAGGCCCAGACGTTCTTTTGCAGACTGCCCGTCGCTTTTGCGCGGCGAGCAGCCAGCCCCTCGGCCGCGCTGGCGGACGCGCTCAGGCCGTACTTCTCCATGAAGTCCGGCGGCAGGAGCCGAACGGATTGATTCTGAAACGTAAAATTCCCCAGCGAGTAAAAGATGGGACGGCCCCTGTACAGCTCGATCCCCTTGAGCTGGTGCGTGCCCCCGCCGACGACGGCGCAGGCGCCCGCGTCGATGCAGCTATGGGCGAAGGATTCGATGAAGTCGTCCGTCTCCTCGTCCGACGCGCCGCGCACCTCGTGGGAGTGGATCATCACGACCGCGTAGTCGGCGTCCGTAAGCGACTCGCGGATGGACTTCACCGTGCGCGCAACGTCGCCCGCATGCGGCAGCGTGCGCTTGCCCTCATCTTCGCCCGTCTCGAAGAGCAGGCCGCCGAAGGCGTACAGGCCGTCCGGCGCGGGCAGGCGGAAGCCCTGGCGCACCATCGCCTCGTCGTAGGCGTTGATGAGCGTACCCCCGGCGATTTCCCGCAGCGCGCGCATGTGCTGCGGCGTCACGGTGTAGACCGTCTGGTGGCGCAGGGGATTGAGACCGGGCCTGCCGGGCTGCGCGAAGCTCTGTTCTCCCGCGCGCGCGCTGGAATCGAACGTGGAACAGATGGAAAGAAAGGCGACGCGGCCGTCCGGCGTATCGAGCAGGGCGGGGCGGGACGCTTCGTAGAGGTTTTCCCCTGCGCCCGCGTGCAAAACGCCCGCTTCGCAAAGATGGCGGCGGGTTTCGAGCAGGCCGGGCACGGCGTAGTCGAGCGTGTGGTTGTTCGCCCAGCCCACGAGGTTGAAGCCGTAGGAGAGCAGGTCGCCGAGCACGGCGGGGTCGGACGTCAGCCACGTGCCGCCGGAGAAGGCGGAAGGGTAGCACCCCCCGCGCGTGAGCGTGGTTTCCAGGTTGGTCATGCGCGCCGCCCCACGCCGGAGAAAGCGGGAGATTTCGAGGAATCCCGGGTAGTTTTCCGGCATGCGCCGGGCGATCAGCGCGTCGCCGGACGCGGTAAACGTCATCTGCTTTTGCATGGGCGGCCTCCTCAATACAGGTTAAACCGGCGCGGACGGCGCTGTTTTTTTGACGAAATAGACGGTGTCGATGCCCTCGCCGCGGTCGTTCGCGATGCGCTCGCAGATTTCATAGCCGCGCTTGAGAAAGGAATGCATCTGCGAGGCGTTGGTGGACCAGGTGCGCGTGGTCACGTAGGGTGTGCGTAGGGGAGGCGGGAGCTCCTCCTCCACCAGCGTATACATGCGGTTGACGATCCCCTGGCCGCGATAGGGCGGCAGCACGCAGGCCGTCGTCATGTAAATGTTTTCGCCGTAGCGCGCGAGGGCGGGGCAGGTGTAACGGGGTCTGAACGTCAAAAAAGCGACCATCAGTCCGTCCTCATTCCGTCCGACGACGAAGTGCTGGCGGCGCATTTCCTCAAAATAGGCGAACGGCCGCCCGTCGATGGGACGGCCGTTCGCAAGGGCCTGCTGCGTCGAGCTTTGGCGGGCGCACAGAGGAGGTACGAACTCGTGCTGGCACGCGCAGAGGATGTCAAAGAGCTCCGAAAGGTCCCGCTCGTCCGTCGGGACGCCGATGTAAGAGAGCGCCGTCATACACAGACCTTCTTTTTAATGAAAGGATGGGTGCATTATAGCGCAAAGGACAGGCGGCGTCAATGAATGTGCGCGCCGCCGATGCCCACCTTTTCCAGCGCGGCGATGACGTCGCCCTGGGTGAGCCGGTCGCCCTGGTGCATGCGGATGCTGCGGCCGTCCGCGAGCAGGTCCGCGGCGAGCACGCCGGAGAGCCCCTCGAGCGCGGCGCGCGCGCGCGCCGCATCCTGCGAAGCGCCGACCGTAACGATTCGGGTCAACATAACCATTCCCTCCTTTATGATGAATCAAAAAGCCCGCAGATTGCTCTGCGGGTTTAGTTTTTGCGATCGGGGCGCGCTTATGCAGGAATCAGAAGCGGCGGCTGTCCGTCCAGGGCATGAGGCTGCCGCCGGCCTCGAAAAAGCGCTGCTCGTCCGCGTCCTGCGCGAGAAAGGAAAAATCGTCCTGCCGGGTGCGAAGGCTCAAAAGCGTTTGCGTCTGCGGCCTGATTTCCTTGGCGTAGTTGACGAGCAGGGAACGCAGCGCGTGCGTGCGCAGCGTTTCGACGGGCAGGCTGTCGCAGATCCAGTCGACGTAGCGCGCGTTGTTGACGTGGCCGTTGACGTCCAGATCGGAATAGGCGGCGACGTGCGCGCGGTCGACGGCCGGGCAGGGGAGCTGCTCCACCCGCTCCGGCGTGGAGAGCGGCGGGGTGAGGAAGCTGGTGTCCGGCATCTTTATGCCGCTCGCGAGCGGAGAGCGAACGGCGCGCGATTCCATGTCGACGACGGCCCATAGCGTGCTGACCGCGCCGAGCGGCGCGCCGTCCGGCCGGGAAAAGAGGTGATAGCGCGGGCAAAAGAAGCGGTTGCTCTTGCCGGGCCAGGTGCGGTGCACCACGGTTTCGCCCATCACGGGGTAATCGCGCATATGAAGCTGCGCGCGCACGAGCACGAAGATGAGGCCGCTCTCGAGCAGCGCCTCGCGGCCGAAGCCGAGGGCGTGCGCGTGCACCTCGCCGTCCTCCTGCATGCGGGTAAAAATCGCGCTGGGACGAAAGCGTCCCATAAAGTCCACGTCGCGCGCGGTCAGGGAAAAGCTGGTTTCGTAAAAGGGCTGCATAAGCCGGTCATGCCTCCTTGCTGGTCGTTCCGCCCTTTTGGGAAAAGCCGGAACATCCCATAAACGATACCACAATGTCCTTTCCTTGACAAGTCCACCTCTTTGCGATACTATTATTCTTACGGTAATAGGCCCTTTGGGCAATCCGGTGCCGGGAAGGGAAAACCCCCGGCGCGTCTACGATACAGAGCTTTTGAAAGGCCGTTGCGTCCCGGCGGCGGTCGAATATGGAGGTATTCGCGTGAACATACGTAGTCTTATGGCGGGCTTTCTGGCTGCGACCCTGCTCACGTCGCCGCTCCCTACGGCGGCTGTGGAGGAGGTGTCGCTCGGCACGTACGCGTACGTGCCCGCGCGCACCGCGATCGCTTCGCAGACGGCGCGGCTGTCGGTGCGCGGCCTTGCGCTGACGCAGGAGTCGGACGAGCCCGTTGCCATCGACGCGCTTGCGGGCGCGGAGTTCGGCGTGTACGTGCAGGACGCGCAGGGGCAGATGCGGCCCTGGGCCAACCCGCTGTACCCGCAGGAGCCGATGCGCGTGCGCAGCGGCGAGGAAGCGGTGAGCTTTGCGCTGCCGGCGGGGCAGCAGTTTTTCATTCATCAGGAATCGGCGCCGTCGGGCTATCGCCCCATGGACGAGGAATACCTGCCGGTGGAGGCGGGCGCGGCGCTTGAAATCGTCAACGCCATGCCGGGCGAGGTGCAGGTTATGGTGACCGATACGGCGGGCGCGGCGCTCGCGGGCGCAAGGCTTCGCCTGACCGCGCCGGATGGGGCGGTGCTGGAGGGAGAGACCGACAGTCAGGGGCTGCTCACGTTTGAGGGGCTGACGGAAGGTCTGTACGCGGTGGAGGAGACGGAAGCGCCGCAGGGCGCGGCGGCGCTCGCCCAGACGGTGCAGATGGCCTCCGTCGCGGACGCCTCGCGCGTCCGGGTTTCGTTTGTGCATCCCCAAAAGGGACGGCTGTCGCTCAGCGCGGTCACGCGCGAGGCGCTCGAGGACGGGTCGGTGCAGGAAGCGCCGCTTTCCGGCCTGACGCTCACGCTCGCCGGCCCGGAAGGAACGGTGCAGGTCGAGACGGACGACGAAGGCCGCGCCGTTTGCGCGCTGTCCGCGGGCACCTACCGCGTGACGGTGGAGGACGAGCTGGCGGGCTATGTGCTCGCAGAGCGGGCGTTCGAGGCCGTCGTCGCGGACGAGCAGGAGACGCGCGTGGAGCTGACGGCATTGGCGTCGGGCGGTCGCGCGGTGATCGAGCTCGAGGCGGACGGCGGCGTGGGCGCTTCGGTAACGCTCGTCGACGAAGAACAGACCTACGGTCCGTACGATGTCGAGGCGGGCCGAAACGTGACGGAGCCGGTTCCGGCGGGCGCCTACTCGATCGCGGTGTCCGAGGCGGAGGACGGGTGGCTGCCCGCGGACGAGGTGGCGGTGAACGGCGAGCGCATGCCCCTGTCGCAGGCGCAGGTGACGATCAAGGACGCGGCTGCGGCTGAAATCAGGCTTCGCCTGCTTCCGGTGTACACGCAGACCTTCACCCTGGTGGGCACGCAGGTGCAGCCGGACGGACAGGAGACGCGCACTCAGCTGCCCGACATCCAGCTCTCCGTGCTGGACGCGGAGGGCACCCCCGTAGTCGATGCGGCCACCGGCGCGCCGATGACGCTGACGACGGACGGACGCGCGAGGCTGACGCTGACGCTGCCGCAGGGCGACTACATCCTCTATCCGGACGACGGCCAGGAGGTCATCGCGGCCTATGCGACCGGCGGTCTGGCCGTGTCGCTGCCCACGGAGGCCGACACGCTGTCCCTGCCCGCGGCGCGCACGCGCATCGTCGTGAGCGCGCTGAGCGAGCAGGACGCGCGGCTCAGCGGCGCGGTCTATGCGCTGACGGACGCGGCGGGGAACCGCACGGAGCTTGCGGTCGACGAAAACGGACGCGCGGTGTCGGAGCCGCTCGCCCAGGGCGACTACGTGCTCTCCTGCGTGAAAGCGCCGGGCGGGTACGCTTCCTGCGGGGACGTTCAGGTCAGCGTGCGGCCGGGCCCCGCGGTGCAGGCGCGGATGGTGCACAAGGAGCTGGGCGGCCTGTCCGTGCAGGTGCTGCGCACCGAGCTGGACGCGGCGGGCGAAGAGGTCAGCGCGCCCGTGCCGGGCGTGAGCCTTTCGCTTTACGCGCTCAAGGCGGGCGGCGACGCCGGAAAGGCGGGGGATTTCCTGCCGTACCCGACGGAAGCGCCCGTGACGTACACGGCGGATGCGCAGGGGGCGATTTCCCTGCGTCTGCCCGCGGGCACGTACCGCCTCGCGCTCAAGGACGAAACGCTGATTTCCTGCGCCGAGGCGTCGGGATGCGCGCTCACGTTCACGGTGGTGGACGGCGAGCGGCGCGAGGAGGCGCTCAGAATCGGCGTCGGAAACGGCGGCGTGGAGGCGGCGCTCGAGGGCGACTGGACGGCGGAGCAGATCGCGCAGACGGCCTACGTGCTCGTCGCGGACGCGAACGGCGACGGCATCCCGGACGAGGACGCGCCGGAAATCGAGCTTTCGGCGGCGGGCGCGGGGCTGTACCGCGCAAAGGACGTCGCGCCCGGCGCGTACGTGCTGCGTCAGACGCTCGCGCCGGAGGGCTATGGCCGCGCGGACGAGATCCCCGTGAGCGTGCCTGCGGGGCGCATTTTGCGCCTCGACCTTCGCATGGAGGAAAACGCGCGGCTTTCCGTGACCAAGACGGGCATTACGTTTAACAGCGAACTGCAGATGTTCAGCGTGCCGCTGGGCGCGGCGTACGCCGTCTACACCCGCACGGCGCAGGGCGATTATCTGCCCTACCCGGACGCGCAGGCGCAGGCGGTGATCTACGCGAACGCGACGGCGTCGCAGATCGAGGCGGGCGCGAGGACCGCGCTTTCCCTGCCTGCGCGCGCGGAGGGTTCCGCCTATTACCTGCTGGAGGTCGAGGGGAGCTCGTCCGAAGGGTATCTGGCGGATCGCGGCTATCACGAGGTCGTCGTCTATCCGGGGCAGTCGCAGACGGCGACGATCACCAGCACGGCGGATCGCGGGTTCTTCCGCGTGGAGCTGGCCGACATTGCGACGGGCGCGCCCCTCACGGGCGGCGAATTCGAGCTGTACGCGCTGGCGGAGGGCGGATACGACGTTCAGCCGGAACAGCAGCCCGTATTGAGCTTGGCCAGCGAGGCGGGCGCGTATACGAGCGCCATGGCGCTGCCCGTGGGCGAATACCTTCTGGTGCAGACCGCCGCGCCCGACGGCTACATGCTGGACCCGCGCGTAAGCGATACGAGGATACCGCTTGAGATACCTTCCTACGTCGCGACGGGCGACAGCGTCGCCGCGGTCCGCGTGCAGAACGCGGCCGCCATCGGCGGCACGCTCGGCGGAGAACTGGAGGTTCAGCTCGAGAGCGGCGACGGACGGGCGCGCTTTGCGCTGCGAAACCTCGCGCAGGGCGACAACCCGGTGCCCGTCGAGGGCGCGGGCGCGCTCATCTACGGCACGGAGGCGCTGGATATCGAGACGGTGCGGATTCTTCAGACCAAGAGCGCGGACGGCCGCGCGCTGGGCGCGCGCCTCGTCTATCAGCTCGAGGAAGGCGGCTGGCAGTGGACGGACGTGCGCACGGCGGACCTGTCGCAGGGGGACGCGCTCGTTTCCCTCGCGGACGTCGCGGGCGGCGTAAGCGCGGTGCGCGTCGTCTACGTCGACCTGGAGACGGGCGCGGAGGAAGTGCCGGCGGGCTTCGTCGCCCCCGGAATCGACGTGGAGGCGGCGCTCGTCTGCGCGCAGGACGCGCAGATTCAAATGAACGCGCAGCGCACGGGCGTCTATACCTACGCGGACGCGCGCGGCGAAAACGTACAGGAAGGAAGCCTGGAGGCGCAGGCCCACAGCGACCTGGTGACGGGCTGTGCCACCGGCGAGTCCGCCGCGCGCGCGCAGAGCGCCTCGCAGGAGGCCGCGGGAACCGTCGCGGGCACCCTCTTCGACGACGCGGACGGCGACGGCTGGATGCGGCCGCAGGGGCAGCACGGCCTTCAGGGCGCGCGGGTGACGCTGCTGTCGGAGGACGGGCAGGTGCTCTTTGAGACCCTGACGGACGCGCAGGGCGCGTACAGATTTGACGGCGTTGCGCCGGGCACCTACCGCGTGCAGGCGCTGCTGCCGGAGGGCTGGCGCTTTACGCAGGAAAAGGGTGGCCTGGGCGGAGGCGCGAGGGTCGACGAACAGGGACGCTCGGAAGCCTTCGCGATCGACGCGCAGCAGGCGTTCGCCTGCGTGAACCTCGGCGCGCTGCTGGGCGCGGCGGTGCGCGGCGTCGCCTTTGCCGACGAGAACGCCGACGGGGCGCGGGACGGATCGGAGACGGCGCTTTCGGGCGTTCGGGTTTCGCTGATCGGTCAAAGCGGCCTGGAGATCGCGCACACCACGACCGACGAGACGGGCGCGTTCTATTTGGACGACCTGTTCCCGGGGCGTTACAGCCTGCGCTTTGACGCGCCGGACGGCTACGCGGCGGTCGGCGGGGCGGACGTGACCGCCTCCGGCGACGCTTCGCTTTCGACGACGGGGGAGATGGCGCTCGAGGCGGGCGAGGTTTCCCGAGAACTTGCAGCGGGCTTCCTGCGCGTGGGCGAGATTTCCGGCAGCGCCTTCATCGACGAGAACGCGGACGGCCTGCGGGACGCGGCGGATCGCGGACTTGCGGGCGTCACGGTCAAGCTGATTCGCGACGTGGACGGGCAGTCGGTGGAAGCCGCCGCCGCCCTGACGGACGAGGCGGGCGCCTACCGGTTTGAGCGCGTGCGCGCCGGGAAGTACCGCGTGCTCTTCGAGCTGCCGGACGGCTACGTGTTCTCGCAGTATGCGCCGGACGCGGAGGACGGAAGCGACGTCTACGGCGCCGTGACCTCCAGCGGCACGACGCAGCCCTTCCTGCTTACGACGGGCGAAAAGCACGAGCGTCTGGACGCGGGCGCGACGCTGCCGGCGTCGATGACGGTCGTGTGCTGGCAGGACACGCAGTACGACGGCGTCATGAGCTCCACGGAGGGCGGGCTTTCGGGCGTGCGCCTTTCCCTCTCGCGCCTCGAGGCAGGAACGCTCGCCCAGACGCTGGCGCTCGAGACGGACGAGAACGGCCGCGCCGTGTTCGAGGCGGTGAGCCCGGGCACGTACGTGCTGACCTACACGCTGCCGGACGCGTGGCGCACGACGAAGAACGTGCAGCGCGAGGGCGCGGTGGTGAGCGGCGTGCCGATGTCCGCCCTGCCCACCGGGGAAACGGAGCCCTTCACGCTCGGCATGGGCCAGCAGGACGCGGCGATCTACATCGGCGCGATGATTTCGAGCTCCATCCGGGGCGCCGTCTTCGCGGACGCGGACGACAACGGCCTGTGGGACGCCGGGGAATCGGCGCTGGAAGGGGTCCTGGTGGAGCTCCTCGACGCGGACGGTCTGTCCGTGGCGACGGTGACCTCCGGCGCGGAGGGCGCCTACGCCTTCGAGGGCCTGGCGCCGGGACGCTACCGCGTGCGCTTCACGGCGGACGAATGCGCGTTTTCCGGGACGAGCCGGACGCAGGCGCGCGGCTGCGCGCCGCGCACGGAGGAGGATTCCTCCACGACGGACCTTTTGAACGTGACCATGGGCGGAAGTCTCGCGGAGATCAACGCGGGCGTGGTGGCGCTTTCGACCGTCAGCGGCCGCATCTTCGAGGACAGCGACGGCGACGGCGCGCAGGGCGCGTTCGAGCGGATGCTGCCGGACGTGCAGGTCGAGCTGCTTTACGCGGATACGAACCGCGTGGCGCGCGAGACCGTGACGGTGTCGGACGGCGCGTTCGTGTTCGGCGGCGTGCGCCCGGGTAGCTATCGCCTGCGCCTGACGCTGCCGGACGGCTACGTGTACGCGGCGGCGGCCGGGCTTGAAAGCGCGGAAATGGAAAAGGGCACGACGGGCGTAATCCAGGTTCGCTACGGCGAGGACGTCGAAGACCTGACCTGGGGCGCGCTCGTCATGGGCGGCGTCACGGGCCTCGTCTGGGACGACGAGGACTTCGACGGTGCGCTGACCGAAGGGGAAGGCGCGGTGCGCGGGGCGGTCGTGGAGCTGCTCAATGCGGCGGGGGACGCCGTGCAGACCGTGACGACCCTGCGCAAGGGAGAGTTCGCCTTTGAAAACCTCATGCCGGGCGTCTACTCCCTGCGATTGACGCTGCCGGACGGCTACGTCCTCACGCGCGCCGGGGACAGCGCGGTCGCCGCGGAAGGCGCGCGCGCAGCCCAGACCGTGGGCTTTGACCTCGCGATGGGCGAGCGGCGGACGGACGTGCGCTTCGGCGCGCTCAGGCCCGCGGCGATCGAGGGAACGACCTGGATCGACGCGGACGACGACGGAAGGCCTGCTGGCGGCGAGAGCGCCATGCCGGGCGTCGAGGTTTCCCTGTTTAGCGAGGAAAGCGGCGCATGCGTCGCGCAGACCCGAACGGACGAGACGGGCGCGTGGCGGTTTACCGACGTCATGCCGGGCGATTACCGCCTGCACGCGGCGCTGCCGGATGGATATGCCTTCGCCCGCAGGGCCGAAAACGGCCGGAATACGAGCGCGATCTTGACGACGGACGCGTCGGAGGGGCAAAGCGAAGCCTTCGCACTCCGGAGCGGCCGCACCGCGCAGATGCAGATCGGCGCGGTCGGCGTCGGCTCGATCGGCGGCGCCGTCTGGCTGGACAGCCAGTACGACGGGCTCATGAGCACGGACGAGGCGGGCATCGCGGACGCGCAGGCGGAGCTGCTGGACGAGGCGGGCGCGCTCGTGATGCAGACCCGAACGGACGAGCACGGGCGCTACGCCTTTGAGCGGGTGCGCATGGGGAATTACAGCGTGCGTATCCGCCTGCCGGGCGGCGAAATCTTCACGAAGACGCCGGAAGACGGCGACAGCCTTATCCCGCAGCAGGATACGGACGTGGGCGAGACGGCGACGATGAAGCTGGAAATGGGCGCTGTCATGACCGGCGTGAACGCGGGCGCGATCGAGCCCGGATCGATCGAGGGCAGCACCTTTATCGACCGAAACGAGGACGGACAGCTTTCGCAGGGCGAGGAAGCGCTCGGCGGCGTCCTCGTCGAGCTGATGCAGGGCGGCACCGTGGTCGCCTCGCAGACGACGGACGAGCTGGGAGCCTTTGCGTTTGAGACGCTGCGCCCGGGCAACTACCGGCTGCGCATCGCGCTGCCGGCGGGCTATCTGTTCGGGCGGGAGGTCTCGCTGAACCTGGCGCACGAGGACGACGCGCAGGGCGAGAGCCCGGAAATGCTGCTGGACATGGGCTGCTCGATCGACGGGCTGAACTACCCGGCGCTGCCCGGCGCTTCCATCAGCGGCTGCGCCTGGGAGGACCTCGACGTGGGCGGCGTGCGCGACGCGGGCGAGCCCGCGCTCGCCGGAACGAAGGCGGACTTGATGCTGCGGATGGACGGCGGCTGGCAGGTGCTGAAAGCCGTGACGATCGACGAGAGCGGCACGTATGCCTTTGAGCGCCTGCGCCCCGGCACCTACGCGGTGCGCTTCACGCTGCCGGGCAATTACCTGTTCACGGAGAACGCGACCTACGCGCCGGAACAGAACTCGGACGTGTTCGTCGTGCCCGGTCAGACCGGCACGACGCCGGAAATGACGCTCGCCATGGGCGACGTGCAGCGGCACGTGGACGTGGGCGGCATCCTGCCCGGAAGGCTGGGCGACACGGTCTGGCTGGACGAAAACGGAAACGGCCTGCAGGACCACGGGGAACCCTTTGTCGAGGGCGTGACGCTGGAGCTGTACGCGGTCTTGGCGGACGGCTCAAAGACGCTTGTGCAGACGGCGGTGAGCGACGCCTACGGCCGCTACCGGATGAAGGAACTCAGGCCCGGACGATACGTGCTGCGGGCCATCCTGCCCGAGGGCAGGACGTTTACGCAGCGCGTGGAGGGGCTGCCGGAGATCGACAGCGACATCGCGGACGTTCAGGAAGGCTACGGCGAGACGGAGGTCTTCGTGCTGAGGTCCGGCCAGACGCTGCTCAGCGTGGACGTGGGCCTGCAATAAAAGGGCTAAAGGAAAAAGGCGCGGAAGCGATAAAAGCTTTCGTGCCTTTTTCATGTCTTTGGAAATTTTGAAAGATATACGAACAAACGTTTGCAATATTGCGAAAGACGTGATATAATGCCTGTATCAGACGATGGAAGGAAGAGGCGGGCCGTGGATATTTGGGAAAAGCTGCGCATTTTATCGGACGCCGCCAAGTACGACGCCGCCTGCACCTCCAGCGGCGTCTCGCGCAAGGGGAGCGGCGGCTTGGGCAACGCGGTCAGCTACGGCATCTGCCACAGCTTCGCTGCCGACGGGCGGTGCATATCGCTGCTCAAGGTGCTGATGAGCAACGCCTGCATCGGCGACTGCAAGTATTGCCAGTCCCGCTGCTCAAACGACTGCGAGCGCGCGACGTTCACGCCGGACGAGCTGGCGGACCTGACGATCGCCTTTTACCGGCGCAACTACATCGAGGGCCTGTTTCTCTCCTCCGGCATCGTAAAGTCGCCCGATTACACGACCGAAATGATGATTCGCGCGCTTTCCAAGCTGCGAAACGTCTATGGGTTCCGCGGCTACATTCACGCCAAGGCGATCCCCGGCGCGTCGCCCCTGCTGGTGGAACGGCTGGGGCTGCTGGTGGACCGCATGAGCGTCAACATCGAGCTGCCCAGCGCCGGGTCGCTCAAGGCCCTGGCGCCGCACAAGACGAAGCAGTCCATCCTTGCGCCCATGGCCCAGATTCGCGACCGGACGGTGCAAAGCCGCCAGGAGCTCGCGCTATATCGCTCGGCCCCGCGCTTCGCGCCCGCGGGCCAGAGCACCCAGATGATCGTGGGGGCCTCGCCGGAGACGGACATGCAGATTCTTCACCTCACCCAGGCGCTATATAGAAAGTACAGCCTGCGGCGGGTCTTCTACTCGGCCTACATCCCGGTGGGGGATGAGCGGCTGCTGCCGGTCAAGGCCCCGCCGCTGCTGCGCGAGCACAGGCTCTACCAGGCGGACTGGCTGCTGCGCTACTACGGCTTCACGGCGGACGAGATCCTGGAACAGGACGCGCAGATGCTCGACCCGCGCCTCGACCCCAAGTGCGCCTGGGCGCTGCGCCACCGGGATCGCTTTCCTGTGGACGTGAACCGCGCGCCCATCGAAATGCTGCTGCGCGTGCCGGGCATCGGCGTCACCTCGGCGCAGCGCATCGTCGCCGCGCGCCGGGAGGCGTCCCTGTCCTTCGACGGACTCAAAAAGCTGGGCGTCGTCACGAAGCGGGCGCAGTTTTTTGTGACCTGCAAAGGGGGCGTGCAGCCCGGCCTGCGCGTCGGGGAGGAAGCGGTCTACCGGCAGCTTGCGCGGGAAAGCCGCGTGGCCGGGCTTTCGGGCGGGGAGCAGCTTTCCCTCTTCGACGGCAGGCCGCAGCTATTGCTGGGAGGAAACTGACGTGGAATACGTGTACGACGGAACCTTCGACGGGCTCCTTTGCTGCATCTTCCGCGCGTTTGAGCGGCGGGAGGCGCCGGAGGAGGTGCATCCGCGCATGCCGCGGCAGCTATCGCTGCTGGGGGAGCCCATTTTGATTGAAACGGAAGACGCGCGCGCCCGGCGCGTGGAGGCGGGCATCGCGCGCACGGGCGGCATGCAGGCGCTCTCGGCTGTGCGCGACGCGGTCTATTCCGCCAACCCGCACGCCGGACGCGACGCGGTGCGCTACGCGCGGCTCGTCTTCCGATACGGCCCGGCGGTGCACGATCTGCTGACCGACGACACGCTGCTTTGCGTGCGGGATACCTCCAAGAAGCTCTGGCGCGAGGTGGGGCAGCTGCGCGAGTTTCTCCGGTTTCGGGAGCTTCAAAACGGCGTGTACATCGCCGAGATGACGCCGGAAAACGACGTGACGGAGCTGCTGATGCCCCATTTTGCCGACCGGTTTGGGGATATGCCCTTCATCCTGCACGACCGGGGGCGAAAGAAGGCGGGCGTCTTCGACACGCACGGCTGGGTGATCGCCTCCTCCGAGCAGATGCGCCTGCCCGACATCAGCGAGCGGGAGGCGCGCTACCAGTCGATGTGGAAGCTCTTTTACGAGACCATCGCGATCAAGGCGCGCGAAAACCCGCGCCAACGCCGCCAGTTCATGCCCAAGAAGTATTGGCGCGACCTGACGGAGATGCAGGGTCCGGCAGTCTTTCGATGAGCGCGCGGGCGGCGCTCACGCTTTTTCCCGCAGGCGGCTTTCCACGAAGTGCGCGGCGGCGTTGGCGCCGCCCGCGCGCCGCAGGCTGTCCGCGATCCTGCGCGCGCTTTGGGCGTAGGCATCGTCGCGAAGGAGCGCATCGACCGCCCGGCGGATCGCCTACGGGCGGTTTTCCTTTAAGAAGAGGCCCGCGCCCAGCTCGGCCGTCCGGTTGGCCACGCCGTTCTGTTCGGAGGTCTGCGGGAACAGCACCAGCGGCACGCCGAAATAGAGGCTTTCGCTGACGCTGTTCATTCCGCAGTACGAGAGGAACGCGTCGGCGCTTTGCAGCACCGCCGTCTGATCGACGCGCGCTTGCACGAAGATGTGTTCGGGGAGCGGGCCGAGCGCGGCGATGTCGGTATCGCCGCCTACGGACAGGAGGACGCGGTAAAGGCCGTCCGAAAAGGCCTCGACGCAGTTGCGGTAAAAGTCCGGCATGCGGGTGGTGACGGTGCCCATGGAAATGTAAATCGTCCTGCGCGAATCCCTTTTGATGGGCTCCGACGCCCGGATAGAGGGCCCGACGAAGGCGTAATGGTCGGAAAACGTGTCCGAACAGGGCTGAAACGCCCTCGAGGTGTAGACGAGTGTGCCCGTCCGATCGTCGTTTTGAAGGATGGAAAGCAGGTTCTTGACCGGGTACCCGTGCGCCTGCAGCCGCTTCAGGTCGCGGCGTATGCCGGGCATGGCGGCGATCATGGAAAAGGCCTGCGAAAGGTTCGGCTTCATAATCCTGGCGGAATAACGGTTGAAGGCGAACGTGGTGGTGGAGGAGATGAAGGGCACGCCCAGCTTGAGCGCCGCGAACTTTCCCCACACCGCCATGGAGTCCGCGACCACGCAGTCCGGCCGCCACGCGTTGAGCGTCTCGCAGACCATCCCGTCCAGCGCCAGGGTCGTCTGCACGAGCAGCTTGATGGAAAAGCCCACGTCCTTTCCTACGCGGGCCGCATTTTCCGGGCGCAGGTTCATCTGGACGTCGAACGGGTCGCAGGCGACGAACCTCGCGCCGGCGGCCTCTGTCTTTTCCTGAAACGCCTGATAGGACGATCTGCCCCTTCGGGCCAACCTTGACCGAGCTCATGAACTTGCCGTCCTTCGACGTGGATTTCATGCCGATGCCTCCCTAAAAGTATAACGTGTATTACTTGTTATGCTCCTGCATGGCGGGATTCGTAAGCGGAATCCGCCGTATCCCGTTGTGAGGACGCGCTCTGACCCGGAGAAGATCGCGCTTGCGGGATGGCGCGGGGTGTGATACGATAGTAAAAAAGCGCGGAAGGAGCCGTTCCATGTCGCAGATTACCAAGCGCGCCCTGGCCGAAGCGCTCAAACGCCAGCTTGAGCAGCATCCGCTCGAGAGGATCACCGTCAAGGACCTGACGGACGAATGCGGCTTGAACCGCCAGACGTTCTACTATCACTTTCAGGACATCTACGACCTGCTCGGCTTCACGTTTAAGGAGGAGGCGGAGCGCACGCTGGGCGAAAACCGCACCTATGAAAGCTGGCAGGAGGGCTTCCTCAACGCCCTTTGCTACGTGCAGAGCCACCGGCGCATGGTGGAAAACGCCTATCACTCCATCGGCCGCGAGCACCTAGAGGCCTATCTGTACAGCGTCGTGTTCGAGTTGCTGATGGGCGTGCTGGACGGTCAGGCGCAGGGCATGCGGGTATCGCAGGAGGACCGGCGCTTCATCGTCGATTTCTACATGTACGCTTTCGTGGGCGTGGTGCTGGAGTGGATTCGCAGCGGGCAAAAGGAGGAACCGCGCGCGCTGACGGAGCGGCTCGCGCGGCTGATCGAGGGCGACTTTAAGCGCGCGCTGGAAAAGTTCAGCGCCTGAATGCGACAACCGTGGGTCGCTGTCTAAAGTTTATACACATCGCGGGCGGTGCCTGAATTTTCGGCACCGCCTCTTTTTTGTCTATGGAAGGGCGGGGACGGGCCCGTTACAATGCAGGGTAGAGCATTGTGCGGGAGATGAGGTGCGATGAGCAAAGCCTATTTTGCGGGCGGCGGGCTGGGGGCGCTGGCGGCGGCCGAATACTGCCTGCGCATGCGGGGCATGCGGGGCTGCGATCTGTTCGTCTACGAGACGGCGGGAGACGGTCGGATGCTGCGCCTGCAGGGGCCGGACGGCCTGAAGCCCCGCGATGCGGACAAGACGCTGCCGGAACGCCTGGACGGCCTGTGCGAGGGCGGGCAAGCGTCGCCTTTTGCGTGGAAGGCCCTCCGGGGCGGCAGGCTTTGCTCCGACGCGCCCGATGCAAAAGCGCGCGCCCTGTGGGAGCTGCTGCTGTCGCAATCGGCACTTTTGCGCCCGCTGCGGGCGTTCCTCGTCGCCTCGGACATCCATTTCATCCGGCAGACCGTGACCGACCTCGAGTTCGAGGAGGGGGAGGAGACGGCCGTCACCGCGCTGTACACCTCGGACGGCAGGCGCGAGGAAATGGTGCAGCTCCGGGAGGGCGACCTGTGTTTCTTCTCGCCCGGGCCGGACGACTGCGCCGCCTGGGCGGACGCGGCGCGCCTGCCCGGCCCCGCGCCGGGAGGCCCGGACGCGGCGGTTCTCTGGCGGCGCATCGCGGCGCGCCGTCAGGGATTGGGCAGGCCGGAAGCGTTCTTCTCCGCGCCGGAGGAGACGGCGCGCGCGCTTTTGCTCGTCCATGGCCTTCGCGCGCCCGGCGGCCAGCTTGAACGCCTGGCGGCAGAGGACGCGATCGTGAAGCTGGACGGGTCGCCCTGGGAGCTCTCGATGCGCGTACAGGCGGCGCAGGGGGCGTATTCGATTTGCGCGTGCTGCCTGCGGCCGGATGCGAGGGGCGCGGTCACGGGAAAACCGATGCGCGCCTGCAGCGGGCTGGAGACCGCGCAGGAGCTGCTCGGCGCGTTCGGAGAGCACCGGGGCTTGACGAATCAGGAGGCGGACGTCTTTTTCGGCATCCTGCCCTATGCGGGCGCGCCGCTGCTTGCGGGAACGGAGGCCGCGCGCCCTCCTGTGCTGCCCGCGCATTCCGAAAATCTGGCGGTGTTGGGGCCGTTTGTTTCCGGTAGCTTTTCACCGGCCCGAGCGGTGCTGGAGGCAAGGCGTGCGGTGGAAGCGCTCAGCCACCCGCTCCCCGCGGCGCAGAAGCGCGATTTTTTTCACCGCCGGTCCGTTTCGCTTGCTGGCGAATAAGAATTTTGCCGGATGAAGGAAAACGAGGTTGCGGACGCGAAAGAGTAAGCCGAGCCTTTCATGCAGGCGCAAAGACAAAAGAGAGGGGCAAATAAGATGAATGTCGGCATCTGCATCGAGCACACGGAAAACGGCATGCGAAAAAAGTTTCAGGACGCGGCGGCGAAGGGATTTTGCCATTGCCAGCTGATCAGTTGGGTGCCGCGGCTTTGGACGGCGGAAGAGGCGGAGCGCATCCGGAAATGCGTAAAAGAGAGCGGCGTGGCGATCACGGCCTTCTGGTGCGGCTGGGTGGGCCCGCGCATCTGGAACTTCACGGACGGCCCGGAGACGCTGGGCCTCGTGCCCGCGGCCTATCGCTTTGCGCGCATGCAGAACCTGATGGACGGAGCGGACTTTGCCGGTCGGCTGGGCGTGACGGACGTGGTGAGCCACATGGGCTTCATCCCCGAGTCGCCGAACGACCCGAACTACGCGGGCTTCATCTCGGCCATACGCACGGTGGCGGGGCACCTGAAGCGAAACGCGCAGAACCTGCTGTTTGAGACGGGTCAGGAGACGCCCGTGACGATGCTGCGCTGCTTTGAGGACGTGGGCACGGGCAACCTGTTCGTCAACCTCGACCCGGCGAACCTGATTCTCTACGGCAAGGCGAACCCGGTGGACGCGCTGTGCGTGTTCGGGCGCTACGTGCGCGGCGTGCACGCGAAGGACGGCCTGTACCCGGTGAACGGACGCGAGCTGGGCGAGGAGGTCAAGATCGGCGCGGGCAAGGTGGACTTTCCGGCGCTCGTCCGGGAGCTTGGCGCGCTGGGCTACGACGGCAGCCTGACCATCGAGCGGGAGATCGAGGGCGAGGAACAGATTCGCGACATTCTGGACGCCAGGGAATACCTGAGCGGCCTGATCGCCGCGCTGTGAAGGAGGCGGTTTTGAGATGCTGAAGGTAGGAATCGTGGGAACGGGCGGCATCAGCCGGTCGCACCTGACGGGCTGGGCCGCGATCCCGGAGGCGGAGCTCGCGGCGGCGTGCGACATACGGCCGGAAATGGTCGATCCCGTCGGCGAGCAGTACGGGTGCAGGGTGTATTACGACCTGGACGAGATGTTGGCGGGCGAGCGGCTGGACGTGCTGGACATCTGCCTGCCGACCTACCTGCACGCGGACGCGGCGGTGAAGGCGATCGGGCGCGGGATTCACGTGCTGACGGAAAAGCCGATTTCGCTGCACCGTGCGGACGTGCGGCGCGTGTACGGCGCGGCGCGGGAGAAGGGCGTGCGCGTGATGGTGGCGCAGGTGCTGCGGTTCTGGCCGGAGTACGAGCGGCTGAAGGCGGCGTACGACAGCGGCGAGTACGGCCGGCTGCTGAGCGGGAGCATGACGCGGCTGGGGAACACGCCGAAGTGGAGCTGGGACGACTGGATGAAGGACCCGGAGCGAAGCGGCCTGGTGCCGTTCGACCTGCACATTCACGACCTGGACTTCATGATCTACGCGTTCGGGACGCCGGACGGCGTCACGTGCAACCGCGCGGGGAACGAGCGGCAGGACTACCTGAACGTGCTGTACCAGTACCCTGGCTTTTTTATCAGCGCGGAGGCCGCGTGGTACGACTGTGAATACGCGTTTACGGCGGGCTACCGCTTTCAGTTCGAGAAGGCGGTGATGGAGTTCAAAGCGGGGACGCTCACGATCTACCATCAGGACGGCCGTGTGGAGGCGTGCGCGCAGGAGGAGGACGCGGCGGAGAACGGGATCAACCTGCCGCGAAGCAACGCGTACTACAACGAAATCCGCTACTTTGCGGACTGCGTGCTCGCGGGCAGGGACTGCGAGCGAGTACGGCCGGAGGAGCTGGAGGCCGTGCTGGACACCATCGAAAAGCTGTGAGACGAAGATCAGGACGCCCATGCGAGGCGCCCTGATTTTTTACCCCGTTATCGGCTCTCTTCCTTCAGCCGCGCGCGCACGCGCTGCCAGACCGCCTGCGCGTCGACGGGAAACGCCTCCGCCTCGCGCCGGAGCGCCTCTCGCAGGGCGCGCCCAAACGGGTCATTGAAGTCTTCCATACCGTTCCTCTCTTTCGATCATCGTGCGCAGCCGCTTGCGCGCGGCGTGCAGGCGGGATTTAATCGTCGTGGAGGGCAGGGAGAGCGCGCTCGCGATTTCCCGCTCGCTCATGCCCTGGTAGTACATCAGCAGCACGGGCAGGCGATGCTTTTCCGGCAGGCGGCTGATCATCTCCGCCAGGCGCCGCGCCTGCTCGCTCCGGAGGATCGATTCCTCCGGAGAGGGGATCACGGCGCCGCTTTCCTCCACCCGGGGCAGAAGGGACAGGTCCTCCATCGGCACGCTGCGCCCCGCCTTTCGGCAGTAGGTTCGCGCATGGTTGACGACGATGCGGGAAAGCCAGGCGTCGAAGCGCTGCGCCTCCCGCAGGGAATCCAGATGGCGAATGGAGGCGATGAGCGCGTCCTGCACGACGTCCTGCGCCGCGGAGTGGTCGCGCGTGATGAGATAGGCCAGCCGCGTCAGGCCGTCGATGCGCCCGGCAAACAGCGCCTCCTGAGCGTTCACGTCGCCCGCCGCCGCGCGCCTGAACAGCGCGAGTTCGTTGTCCTCCATGATGCCCCTCCGATGCTTGTGTTGCGCCCCCATTTTGCCCATTTTCGCGGCGTTTCATCCGGCATCGGCAGCTTTATTACTATGGACACATCCTTGTTTATGTCGCATAAATAAAAATGGAAAGTTCTTTACTTTTGCACATTGCTGACTTTCTTTGACTATGGTATACTGCAATCACAAACGAGGGATGTTTGTAGACAGCGGCGCAGGGCGCCGTGAATGGAGGCGAATTTCATGGATACGCAGAGATTTACACAAAAGTCGCTGGAGGCTATCGCGCAGGCTCAGCGCATCGCGACGGAGAACCAAAGCGTGCAGATCGAGCAAATCCATTTGCTATATGCGCTGGCGAGCCAGCCGGAAGGCTTGATCGGTCAGCTCATGACGAAAATGGGGGTCGACGCGGGGGCGTTTACGAACGCGTGCGAGCAGGAGATGGCCCGCATGCCGCGCATGAGCGGCCCGGGGCGCGAGGCGGGGAAGGTCTACGTCGCGCCGGACGTGGACGCGGTGCTCTCGGAGGCGGAACGTCAGGCGCAGCACATGCACGACGAGTACATCTCGGTGGAGCACCTGTTCCTGGCGCTGCTGGAAAAGGGGAACGCCGCGGTCAAGCAGCTGCTTAGCCGCTTTAACATCGCGAAAAAGGGCTTTCTGGAGGTGCTGCAGGGCGTGCGCGGCAATGCGCGCGTGACGAGCGACAGCCCGGAATCGACCTACGACGTGCTCAAGAAGTACGGCTCGGACCTGGTGGAGCTGGCGAAGCAGAACAAGCTGGACCCGGTCATCGGCCGGGACGGCGAGGTGCGAAACGTCATCCGCATCCTCTCGCGAAAGACCAAGAACAACCCGGTGCTCATCGGCGAGCCGGGCGTCGGCAAGACGGCCATCGCGGAGGGGCTGGCGCAGCGCATCGTGCGCGGCGACGTGCCGGACAGCCTGAAGGAGCGCCACATCTTCTCCTTGGACATGGGCGCGCTGATCGCGGGCGC
>JAEXCG010000067.1 GCA_023402355.1 Bacillota bacterium
CCACAAGGCCCTTTGGGGGGGGGGGGGGGGGGCCGCCCCCCCCCAAAAGGCAGGGGCTGCGCGCCCCTGCACCCGCGCCTAAGGGCTGTGCCCTTAGGAATCCCTCCATTAAATGAGATTATTTTTGCAGGGCCTTTTCCAGACGGAGAAGCGCCTCGCGTAACTGCGCATGCGGGCAGCCGATGTTGAGCCGCAGGAACCCGTTGCCCTGCGTGCCGAAGAACGAACCCTCCGTGAGCGCGACGCGCGCCACGTCCACCGTGCGCCTATGCAGTTCCTTTTCGTCCACGCCCAGGCTGCGGCAGTCCAGCCACATGAGGTACGTCGCTTCCAACTCGCTCACCCCGATGTGCGGCAGGCGCTCTGCCATGAATTCGTTTACGATCCGACGGGACTCTGCGAGGTAAGCCTTGAGGCCCGCAAGCCACGCGTCGCCGTGCTCGTAGCACGCGCGCGTGCCCACCAGCGCAAACTGATTGCCGCTGACCACGCCGCAGGCGTTCAGTTCCTTTTCGATCGGCGCGCGAAGCGCCTCCCTGGGCGCGAACATCACCGCCTGCTTGAGACCGGCGACGTTGAACGTCTTGCTCGCCGCGGCCAGGGAGACCGCGATCTCCTCCGCGCCGGGGATGGAGAGGATCGGAATGTGGCGCTTGGGCGCGTAGACGAAGTCCGCGTGGATCTCGTCGCAGACCAGCTTCACGCCGTACTGACGGCAGAGCGCGACCACGCGGGAAAGCTCGTCCTCGTCCCACGCGCGGCCCGCCGGGTTGTGCGGGTTGCACAGCAGCATGAGCTTCGCGCCCTGCCGCATGCATTGTTCAAGGCCCACAAAGTCCATCCGCCAGCGGCCGCCTTCATAGAGCAGCGGGTTTTCGACGATGCGGCGGTCGTTTTCCTCGATCGCCCGGAAGAACGGGCCGTAGACCGGCGGCTGAATGATGACGCCGTCGCCGGGCACGGTCATCGTGCGCACGCCCATGCGCAGCCCCGTGATGACGCAGGGCAGGAGGACGATGTCTTCTTTCTTGAGCGCAAGGCCGTGATGCCGCCGCCAGTAATCGATGACGCAGGCAAAGTCCGCATCGACCGGCTCGGTGTAGCCGTAGGTGGCGTGCTGCGCGCGGCGCTCCATCGCCTCACTGACGGCGGGCGGGGAAGGAAAGTCCATGTCCGCAACCCACATCGGCAGCACGTCCGCGCCCTCGCGCGCGCGCAGAAAGTCCCATTTTTCGCAGTCCGTGCCGACCCGGTCGATGCCCCGGTCGAAGTAAGCAAAGTCAAATGTCTCCATGGTGTAAAACCTCCTCGTGTATCTCAAAAATAGGCTTTCTTTTGAAGCGCCCCGCGTCCGTTACGCCACGCACTGGAGGATCCAGTAGCCCGCGTCGCGCGCGATCACCTCCGCAGAGGCAAAGAGCGTGCGCAGGTACTTGAGCGCGGAGGGCGCGCCTTGCTGCTTGCGGATGACGAGAAAGAGCCGCCCGCCCTCCGGCAGGCGCGCGCGGCTGTCCGCGAACATTTTGTAGATGACCTGCTTGCCCGCGCGGATGGGCGGATTGGTGACCACGGCGTCAAACAGGCCCTCGACGTGCTCCAGCCCGTCGCTGAGCACCGCCTCCGCCTGCATGCCGTTTATGCGCACGTTTTGTTCGGCAAGGCCGAGCGCGCGGCTGTTGACGTCCGACATGACGAGCGAAAGCTCCGGAAAGCGGGCCAGCATCAGCACGCTCAGCGCGCCCCAGCCGCAGCCCAGATCGAGCACGCGGCCCGACAGGTCGCCCGGGAGGGACGACGCCAGCAGCAGCGTGCCCGGGTCCACATGCCCCTTGGAAAACACGCCCGCGTCCGTGGTGAAGGTAAGAGCTCTGCCGCTAAACTCGAACCCGAACGTCCGCAGCTCGTGCGCGGAGGCGGGGGAGGCGGTGTAGTAATGATCGCTGTGCTCCGGCATGGTCTGCCTCCTTGTACGTCAAAGCATCGGGCTATTTCGTGCTTTCGATCAGCGCCTCAAGCTCTGCGTCCGTCAGCTCGCGATATTCGCCCGGCGACAGAGCCGGGTCGAGCGAAACGGGGCCGATGGACAGCCGCTTTAAGTAGACGACGCGCACGCCGCGCGCTGAAAACATGCGCTTGACCTGGTGAAACTTGCCCTCCTGCACCGTGCAGAGGGACTCCGACTCCTGCGGCGCGCTGCGCACGATTTCAAGCCGAGCGGGCATCGCCCGAAAGTCGGAAAGCTGCAATCCCTCGGCAAAGGCCTGCACGTCCGCATCGCCGAGCGGCCCGTCCACGCGCGCGAAGTACACCTTGTCTACGTGGCGTTTCGGACTGATGATCCGGTGTCCCAGCGTGCCGTCGCTGGTGAGCAGCAGCAGCCCCTCGGTGTCCTTGTCAAGACGCCCAACCGGCATGCAGCCGCAGGCGCGGTAGAGCGGGGGCAGCAGGTCGAGCACGGTCCTGGCGCGGGCGTCCTCCGCCGCGGTGAGCACGCCCGCAGGCTTGTTCATCATCAGGTGGCGGTTTTGCTTGTAGCAAAGAAGCTTCCCATCGAGCGCGACCCGCGCGGACGCGGCGTCGATATGTCTTCCGCCGTCGCGCTCGGGCGCGCCGTCTACGCTGACGCGCCCCGCGCGCAGCACGTCTTTGAGTTCGCTGCGCGTGCCGCAGCCCAGAAAGGCGAGATAGCGGTCCAGCCGCATCCTGTCAGACATCGGTGTACTCCTTGGGCGTGGGCAGGAGGATGCCCTCCTGACGCTTGAAGATGAGGTAATACGCGGCAAAGACCGCGCTGACGTAGGGCGCGACGAACAGGTACGCCACGCCCGCGGTGGCGGCGGAAAGCAGGTACCAGGGCGTGAAGCTGAGGGCGAGCGTCAGCAGCTCCCAGAGCCGCCCACGCGTGGCGGAGACGGACATGTCCACCGCCTCCTGCGCGGTGAGGTAGGTGTATTCCCACGCGAAATAGGGCGCAAAGGCATAGCGTAGCGTGCAGAAGCTGAAAGCGAAGATAAAAGAGGCCACCCCGGCGGCCCACAGCAGGTTCAGCGCCCACGCGGGCAGGGCGCTGCCCGCCGCGCGCATCAGGTTGGAAAGCAGGCACGGCAAGAGCGCGATGCCCGACCAGACGGCCTGGCGCAAGAAGACGTTGAGGCCCGTAAAGTACGCGTGGCGGTACTGCGCCTTGTCCGAAAAGATCGCCAGCATGGACTGCACGCGCTGCGGATGCCCGCTGACGAGCGCGATAAAATAGCCCGCGAGCGATACGTTCATGGGCAGGGTGACGAACAGCGAGATGAGCAGCGCGAAGGCGCCGATGAAGAAGCTGTGCAGGTCGATGCGCCCCGCGATCAGGTAGCGCACGACGGAGTAGACGGATACGTCCAAGATAAGGCCCGGCAGGCGCGCCAGCAGCACGGCGAGCACGGGGCCGAGCGGCCGCTGCCAGACGGCGGCGCGCGCGCCGAGCTTGATTTCCGAGCGGTTTAACATGAGGCCCATCCTTTGAATTCAATGCCTTTTCATTATAACGCATTCGGTGCGCGAGCGCAATCTTTGCAGAGGACGAAAAGTATGGACGACAAAGGACGCGAAAAACAAAAGCGCGCCCGTAAGCGCGCGGTCACCGGCGAAGCGTATAGGGAAACGAACAAGAGAGAGGGAGCAGCGCGCAAATTTCTGCGCCGGACGGTGCGGGCTTACGCCCGCTGCTGCTTGTAGCGCGCGATGAAGAGCGAAAGCGCGATGAGCCGCCAGAGGAAGACGCCCGCGTTCAGCGCGAACAGCGCGCGGGCGTCCGCGCCGAGCGCCGTGTACAGGTGCACGCCCAGGAGCGGCATCAGGCTGTTGGAGAGCGTCACGAGGATCGTGTACAGGCTGACGAGGAAGGATCGGCCCCGCTCGGGCAGGACGGACAGCAGCATCTGCACCACGCACAGGTTGATGCTGCTCTGCGGCGCGTAAAGCAGCGCCACCAGCACGACGAACGCGCCGGGGCGAAGCGCGGGCGGCAGCGCGAGGCAAACGCAGATCGTGACCGGGCAGAGGACGAGCCCGCCGATGCCGAAGAGCAGCGAGAAGCCCACGCCGCGCTTTTGGTTGAGGCGGGCGAACAGCCCGATCGTCAGAAGCTGGCCCACGGAGCACAGCGCGTTGGTGACACTCATGTCGAGCTCCGTCATGCCGACGTATTGCGTCTGGGCGATAAACCACATGCTCCAGTCGATGTGCCAGCTCAGGTAAAAGAAGAGGATGCAGAAGAAGAACGACCGAAACGCGCGGCTGTGCGCGGCCTCCAAAAGGGCGGCTTTCGCGTCGGCAAGCGAGAAGCCGTTTTCCACGCGCAGCCGGTCGGACACGGGCATGCGCCGCAGGACCAGCGCGGCAATCAGCATCGCCGCGCCGCAGGAGTAGTAAAACACGCGCAGCACGCCCAGCTTTTCCGCGCTTTGCGCGCAGGCGGACATCGCCGCCCCGCACAGCAGCGGCGTCAGCGTGCCGATGAAGAACATGAAGCGGTTGCGGAAGGCGAAGACGCCGTTTCGATCGCGCGGCTCCGCGACGACGTCGCCGAAAAAGCTCTGCCACTGGGCGTTGTACACGGCGAGCAGGCCGCTGGTGAGGGCGAGGAACACGAAGAAGAACGTCATGCGCCCTTCGCCCATGGCGGGCACGCTGCCGAAGAAGAAGTACATGACGCCCATCAGCGCGAGGGTGAAGACGGGCAGCGTGCGCGGGGAGCGCAGCCGCTCGCCGACGAGGCCGCTGGGGAGCAGCAGCAGCACGGCGGTCAGGTTGGCGACGGTCTGCACCAGGCCGATCTGCACGTCGCTCGCCCCCAGGTTCATCGCGTACAGGTTGTTGCCGAAGTTGTTGATCGACGTGATGTACTGGATGAGCACGCCCTCCAGCGCGAAGAGGAGCATGACGCGGCCCTGGCCGGTTGAAAGCAGCGAATGGCGTCTAAGCGCCCGAAGCATGGTCTGCATAAGCGATCCCTCGCCGTCTTTGATAAGAGAATGCGTAGCGAAAAAATGGCAGGGGCTTTAGACCCGCTCGCGGCGATAGCGCAAAACGAAGATGAGCAGCGAGCAGGCGCGCCAGAGAAACACGCCCGCGTTCAGCATAAACAGCGCGCGGGCGTCCGCGCCGAGCGCCGTGTACAGATGCACGCCCAACAGGGGCAGCAGGCTGTTGGAAAGCGTGATGACGATGGTGTACAGGCTGACGAGGAAGGATCGGCCCCGCTCGGGCAGGTTTGCCAGCAGCATTTGCACGACGCACAGGTTGATGCAGCTTTGCGGCGCGGAGAAGAGCGCGACCAGCAGGATGAACACGGCGGGGCGCACGGTCAGCGGCAGCGCGAGGCAGAGGCAAACGGTAAACGGACAGAAGACCAGCCCCGCGATGCCGAAGAGGAAGGAAAAGCCCACGCCGCGCTTTTGGTTGAGGCGGGCGAACAGCCCGATGGTCAGAAGCTGCCCCACGCAGGAAAGCGCGTTGAGCACGCTCATGTCGAGCTCGGTCATGCCGACGTATTGCGTCTGGGCGATAAACCACATGCTCCAGTCGATGTGCCAGCTCAGGTAAAAGAAGAGGATGCAGAAGAAGAAGGAGCGAAACGCGCGGCTGTGCGCCGCGAGCGACAGCGCTTCCTTCGCGTCGGCGAGCGAGAAGTTCTTCTCCGCGCGCGGGCGGTCGGACACGGGCATGCGCCGCAGAATCAGCGCTGCGACCAGCATCGCCGCCCCGCAGGAGTAATAGAACGCGCGCAGCACGCCCAGCTTTTCCGCGCTTTGCGCGCAGGCGGACATCGCCGCCCCGCACAGCAGCGGCGTGCATGTGCCGATGAAGAACATGAAGCGGTTGCGGAAGGCGTAGACGTCGTTTCGCTTGCGGGGGTTTTCGACGACGTCGCCGAAGAAGCTCTGCCATTGGGCGTTGTACACGGCGAGCAGGCCGCTGGTGAGGGCGAGGAACACGAAGAAGAACGTCATGCGCCCTTCGCCCATAGCGGGCACGCTGCCGTAGAAAAAGTACATGACGCCCATCAGCGCGAGGGTGAAGACGGGCAGCGTGCGCGGGGAGCGCAGCCGCTCGCCGATGAGGCCGCTGGGGAGGAGCAGCAGCACGGCGGTCATATTGGCGACGGTCTGCACCAGGCCGATCTGCACGTCGCTTGCGCCCATGTTCGTGGCGTACAGGTTGTTGCCAAAACCGTTGACGGAGCTGATGTACTGAATGAGCACGCCCTCCAGCGCGAAGAGGAGCATGACGCGGCCCTGGCCGGTTGAAAGCAGCGGGTGACGTTTGAGTGCCCTGAGCATGGACTGCATGCGCGATCCCTCGCCGACTCTGTTTATTTGTCGTATTCGCCCCTATTGTATCATAGTTTCGGCGCGCGGCAAGGGGCGGGCACAAAAATATTTTACGTCTGGAGTGCAGTGGAAGGAAAGGTGGATGTTTATGTTTGCGCCCACAAAACAGGTCAGATTGCGCGGGAAAAAGGTTTCTGATTTGTGTGGCATGCCCTATGATGAAGGCAGCAAAACCGAACGACGACATCGGAAATGAAAGGAGAATGGACATGATGAGGAAGACCCGGCGTTTCTTTGTACTGCTGATCTCGCTTTGCTGTCTCATGGCGTCCGTGCAGCCCGCCTCGGCGGCCAGGGAGGAAATGATCGTGGCGATCAGCGCGGACATGGAGAATACCCCGTGGTTTGAGGAGGCGCTCGCATCGTTTGAAGCGGCGCATCCGGAAATCGAGGTCGTACTCGAACCGCACGAGGGCATCTCCGCGCGCTCGAAGTTTGTCAGCGCGGCATACGCGAATAACGCGCCCGACGTACTGCTGGCGAACCTGTATTGGGTGAAGGACTTTGCGCAAAACGGCTGGCTTACGCCGCTGTCGGATTACTTTACGCAGGAAGAACTGGCCGATTTTTATCCCGACTTTGTGAATTACGCGACGGTGGACGACAAGGTTTACGGCTTGTTCAATTCGACCGACGTGGCGACGATCATCTACCGCAAGAGCCTGCTGAAGGACGCGGGCATCGAGCTTCCCGCGCTGACGGAGGCGATGACCTGGGAGCAGTTCTTCGACGCGGCCGGCAAGCTGACGCGGGACACGAACGGCGACGGCACGCCCGACGTATGGGGCGCGGGCATCATCGGTTACCGCGGCGGCGCGACGACGTACACCAACTTCCCGATTTTCTTCATGCTGGGCGGTGAACTGATAAACGCGGAGGGCATGCCGGCCTTTAACACGGAGGCAGGCTGCGGCGCGATGCAGTTCTACCACGATCTGGTGTACAAGTACGGGGTTTCCCCGAAGGAGAGCTACTCCTACGACAACACCAACCTGCTCTCGAGCTTCAACGCAGGACAATATGCCATGCTGCTCGGCGCAAGCTACATGATTAACGATCTGGAGACCCAGTTCCCGGGCGACGTAGGCGCCATGTTATACCCCGTGCCGGAGGCCGGCATGGACAGCGAAGGGCTGTCCGGCGGCTGGATGTACACGATCATGTCGCAAAATGAGGACATCAAGCCCGTCGCTGCGGAGTTCATCAAAGAGATGGTGTCCAGCGAAAACAGCGTCAAGCGTTACTTCGAAAACGGTGCGCTGCCCGTGCGCTCTTCGGCCTTCGAGGCCATCGGCGCGGAGCTGGACGACACGCGCAGGGAATGGATGACCGTCTTTTCCAAGCAGATGGAACACACGAACCTCAAGCCCGGCGACGCGATTTACGACATCCTGCAGGACGAGTACACGGTCGCGCTCCAGGAGGTCATGATGGACCAGAAGACGCCGGAGGAGGCGGTGCAAAACGCTTACGACAACACGGTATCCAGAGCGAAGGAAGCCGGCATTTTGAAGTGAAGGGCGCCGGGCCGCGGCATTGAAAGACGCCGCGGCCCGGCAGCCGAGGAGGGATGGACATGTCCGGAACAGGGCATGTATGGAAGGCGCGCACGAAGACGAACCTGCTGTATCTGGTTTTAATGCTGCCGGTGCTCCTGCTGATCCTGTGTGTCACCTTTTACCCAGCGCTTTACAACATCGTCATCAGCTTCCGCAACGACAACCTGCGCAACCTATCCTCGCCGCAGTTCGTAGGCCTGCGCAACTACATTCGCCTTTTTTCAGACCCGTACGTCTGGCAGGCGTTGGGGCGCACGTTCGTCTATATGTTTTTCAGCGTCCTTGGCCGCATGATTCTGGGTTTGGCTCTGGCGCTGCTGCTGCGCGTGCCGTCTAAGCTGCGCGCGCTGCCTCGCACGGCTATCATCCTGCCATGGGTGATGAGCGAAATCATGGTCAGCGCCATGTGGCTGTGGATCTTAAACCATCGTACCGGGTTGCTCAACGGCATACTGTCCGCGATGGGCATTTCTCAGGTTGGGTGGCTGGTATATCCATCGCTGTCCATGTTTTCGATCGTAATCGTGTCGCTTTGGAAAAACCTCGCTTTTACCTACCTGCTGCTCTTTGCGGCCCTGCAGCAGATTCCCACGGACCTGTACGAAGCGGCGAAGATCGACGGCTGCACCCGCTTCAAGAGCTTTTTGCATGTGACGATGCCCATGATCCGTCCGACGGTGCTGATCGTGACGGTGATGGTTTCGATCAACGCGTTTGGTCAATTTTCGATCGTCTATTCCCTGACGGGCGGAGGACCGCTCAGGACGACGGAACTGATCGGCCTTTACATGTACCAGCAGGCGTTCACGTTCATGGACCTGAGCTACGGCGCGACGATCGGCGTGGTGATCTTTCTGCTCAACATCGCGCTGACGGTCGTGTACAACCGCGTGCTCAAGAGCGACGCGCTGTATTAGGGGGATGGAGATGAAAACCAAAGCCTTTGGACGCGCGGCCCTGTACGCCGCGTATGCGTTGATCGTGCTGTTTATGCTCTTTCCGATTCTCTGGACGCTACTGACGAGCTTCAAGAGCGAAGCGGAGATCTTCCGTTTCCCGCCCACGATCTGGCCGGAGCGCTTTACGATGGACAGCTATCGGTACGTGCTCGACTCCAACATCCCGCGCCAGATGCTCAACAGCGTCGTCGTCTGCGCGCAGACGATCGTGCTGACGCTGCTCCTGAGCACGATGGGCGGTTTTGCCTTTGCGCGGGCGACGTTCAGAGGCAAAAACGTGTTGCTCTTCTTCCTCGTGGGCACACAGATGATCCCGGGCCTTTCCAACATCATCACGCTCTATATGATGGGAAGCCGCATGGGCCTGCTTAACTCGCATCTGTACCTGGTAGCCATCTATTCCGCGTCCTCCGCGCCGGTGTGCGTATGGTTGATGAAGGGATACTTTGAACAGATCCCCGCATCGCTGGATGAAGCCGCGCTGGTGGATGGCTGTACGCGCCTGGGGACGCTCTTTCGCATCGTGCTGCCGCTCGTCCGCACGGGAATTGCCGCCTGCGCGATGATGGTCTTCGTCAATGCCTGGAATGAGTTTCTCGTCTCGCTCACGATGATCGGACGCACGAAGCTCAAGACGTTTCCCGTGGGGCTGCAGGCTTTCATGGCGGACAACGACATGAACTGGATGAACCTGAGCGCGGCGACGATTCTGGGCCTTTTGCCGGTGCTGGTGCTGTTCATCAGCTTTCAAAAGAGCTTCGTCGAGGGCATGACGAGCGGCGCGATCAAAGCCTGAAAAGAGGAAGAAAATGCTGAAACAGTACATGAGCTCGACGCATATGCAAAGCCGCGACGATTGGAACGCCTGCATCGTGCAGGCGTCTGAGCTGGGCTTTGACGGCGTCGAGCTGTTCGGCGGGGACTACGCGCTGCGCGAAAAAATGGAACCCGTGCGCCTTGCGGCGCTGCGACGGACGGCCGCCGCCTGCGGCATTGCGCTTTCAGCTCACCCGTGGGTGGAGTGGGCCGTATTGCCGCCGGACGCGCTCGCCTCCAGCGCCCGGTGGATGCTGGAAAACTGCGCGCGGTTGGGTGCGCGGGAGATCAACGTACACATGGCCTTCTTTACGGACAGGGAGACAGGCTTAGCCCGGCTTTATGAAGCATTCGACCCGTGTCTGCCATTCCTTGAAGCGGAGGGCATGACGCTGCTGTTTGAGAACGTGCCGGGACACGGCTTTCGAGAGATCGGCTCCGAGCCGGACGATTTCGCGGCGCTGTTTTCTCATTACGGACCGGACACGCCGGTGATGCTGACGATCGACAATGGGCACGCGCATATCATGGGAAACCTGCGGGCGTTGGCGGAGCGCTTCGCGGGGCGCTGGCGCTATGCGCACGTCGACGACAACGACGGGCTCGAGGACCTGCATCTGCGGCCGGGAGCCGGCAATGTGGATTGGAACGCACTGGCCGCCTGTGCGCGCCAGGCGGACTATGCGGGGCCGCTCATGATGGAATATCCGCAATCCGGGCTCGCAGAGGGACTTGCGGTCGTCCGATGCGCATTTGCAGGCGCGGGCTACGCGCTCAGGACACTGTAAACAGGTGGATAAAGCCGCCGCGCTTTTAAAGCAGAAGCGCGGCGGCTTTTCTATCCCCTGGGGCCCAGGCAGCTTTGACGCACGTAAAGCTTGGGCTCGAAGAGCGTGTGTAGCGGCGGGGGCGATTGGAAGTCGTCGAACTGCAACAGAATATCCAATGCTGCGTGCCCCAGGCGGTAGGATTGAATGTCGATTGAGGTGAGTGGAGGGATCATCTGGTCGCAGGCGAGCGAATTGTCGCTGCCGATTACGCCTACATCGTCCGAAATACGCAAACCTCGACGGGCGACGGCTTCGTATACGATGCCTGCCATCGTGTCATTAAAACAGTAAAAAGCATCCGGCGGCGAAGGCAAGGAAAGCATCTCCACGATTTGCCGAATAAACTGCTCGCGCGGCGCCCGATCTTGGATGAGGACGTGCGCTGGATCGTGGAGCAGGCCAAACAGCTGCTTGGCAGTCAAATAACAACCCAAACAGCTATCGATCGATTCGTCGCCGTGGTTGCTTACGCATGCAATGCGCGTGTAGCCGCACGATTGCAGATGGCGCATGCGCTCCAGCCCTGCGGTGATATTGTTGGGCGCGACCAGGGGCATCCTGCGCATGTCCGGCAGACGGTCGAAGAGAAAGACGGTGGGTATTCGCCTGTCCACCAGGAGCGCAGACGTCTCCTGATAGGAGGCGCGCTGGGTAGGGGGTTGAAGGATCAGGCCGTCGATTCCCGCATTAATTAACCGCCGCACGAGGCTGTGCTGACGCTGCGCGTCGTGACCGGATGAGCAGATCGTGACATCAATGCCCAGCGCATGGGCATAATCCGTTATGCCTTGCTCGATCAAGGCGGAACTGTTGATACCATGCGTGGGCAGGATGGTTCCGATATGCCGGCCGGAGGATGCAGAGGGGATGGATACGTTCAACGCAGGGTCAGCGACGTATGTGCCCGACTTTTTAACGGCATAAAGGTAGCCTTCCGCGCAAAGAGAGGCGATGACGCGGTCGATGGTGGTGCGGCTGGCGAAGTACTGTTCGCACAGGAGCGGGCGCGCGGGCAGCCGCGTATGCGGCGGAAGGGACTCGATGTCCGCGATGATGCGCCGTTTAACCTCCTGATACACAGACAAGGACAGCAGCTCCTTTCGAAGGGCGGTTTACTCGTTGCAGGCGGAGGCGATGGCGCTCCAGCGCACCTCGTACTGGTACAGGCCGTCCTCGTCCATCATGAAGGGCAGCTTTTCGCAGGAAAGCTCCGGGATGTCGCGGATGTCGCCGTCGGCAAACGCCTGCATGCGAAGAAGCGCGGACTTGAAGCGCGCGATGACGCCGCCCACGCGCACGTCCACCACCTCGAAGCCGAAGGGCTTGTTTTCGCCAAGCCACAGCGCGCGCCAGCGATCCGCAAGGTCCGTCAGCGCCGCGATGTTCTCCTCGGCTACCGTGACCAGCGCGCGCGCCGCCGTGCGGTCGCCCGCGCGGACGGCTGCCGCCGCGCCCTCGCGCCACACGCACTTGAGGCGGAGCGCCTCGGAAAGCGCCTCGTAAAGGCGCATCATCGGCTTGAGGGCCTGCGGAGCCTCGTCGCCAAAGCGCAGGAAGTCGAGTTGGAGGGCCGCGTAGTGCGCCTGCATGTGCTCGCCCTCGAAGTCCTTTTCAAAGAGGGGGATCAGCGGGTCCTCGTAGAGCAGGGGCTTGCAGGCGTTGACGACGTTGTGCTCCGGCTTTTTGCGGCTGATGGGGTAGTGCAAGTCGCTGATGCGAAGGAACGCCTCGCCGTCCGCGCCGGAGCACTCCGCGAAGCGGCGCAGCAAATGCTCCTCATCCAGCGTGCCCGCGTAGTCGAACTCGGCGTAAGCCTGCAGCCCCAGCAGAATCGCCGGGTAAGGGCACTCGCCGCCGTTGTCGCCCCAGGCGGTGGCAAACACCTCGCGCACGCCGTGCGCGAGGCATTGACGCAGCGCGGGCCCGGCGATGGTGAACGTCTTTCTGTAGTCGGCCGCGATGCCGGACCAGGTCCAGATGCCGCCGGCGAAGACCGTCTTGGCCTTAAAGCGCTCGTGGCAGGTCAGCATCCGGTCATAGCCTGCCTCGCTTTCGTGATAATAATCCCAGTAGACGAGGTCGATGTCCTCCGGCGCGCTGTCGATGATCTCGTCCGTGAAGACCTTGCCCTCGCCGTAGTAGCCGCCGGGTCCGGCGTTTTCAAAGTGCATGTCGCTCCACATCATGGCCTCAAGCCCCAGCCTGTTTACGATTTCGCGCACGCGGCGCAGGTGCTCGGCCATGAGCGTCGCGGGCAGGGTGTAGCCGCGCTCCGCGAGGCGGCGGCCGCGGCCCAGATCCCAGGCCTCGTCCATGCCGATGTGGATGCGGCGGGAGCGATACGGGCGGGTGGCGCTTTTGAGCATGCGCTCGATGAGGTCGTACACGTCGTCGCTGCCGACCATGAGGGTGACCTGCGTGTCGCGATAGCGGGCGGCTGCGCGCCAGTGGAGAAAGCGCTCCAGATGCGAAAGCGTCTGGATGCAGGGGATGAGCTCGATGCCCAGCGCGTCGGCGTAGTCGTCCAGCTCTCGCAGCTCTTCCTCGCTGTAGCGGCCGCGGCAGTAGCCGAAGTAGGGCTCGCCGTCCAGCTCGTAGGTCTCCTCGGTGTACATCATCGCCCAGTTCAGGCCCATCAGCGCCATGCGGCGCAGCATGTAGCGCAGGGTGTCCAGATTGGCGACGGCGTTGCGCGAGCAGTCGAACATGACCCCGTTTCGCGTAAAGCGCCGCGTCTCGGCGAGGGAAAACGGCGCTTCTCCGGCGTGCGCGATGAGGATGGAGAGCGCGCGGAAGAACGCGGCCTTGTCGCGGCAGAGAATTGCCGCGTGCGTGCGCTCGATTTCGACGCGCAGCGTGTCCTGCGCCTTGGGGTCGATTTGGACGCGCACGGGCAGCCCGTCCGGCGCGCGCTCGATGTGAAGCTCGCTGGCGAGCAGGTTCAGCCCGGATTCGACCGGGGCGAGATCGCCGGTAAAGTACAGCGCGGGCATGGGAAAACCTCCTTGATTCTGCGCGAAACGCACAGGTGAATTGGCTGCCCCCATCATACCATAAACGGCGGAGCGTTAAAAGCTTGCAGGGCAAATTTAGAGCGGAAGCGACGTCTGCGCAAGCCGCACGCGCGGCATGGCGCGGTCCGTGACGCGCGCGTCCGGCGGGAGCGGGCCCGAGAGCGACGGAAGCGCCGGGTCGTGCGCCCGGTAGCGCCGGAGTGCGAGAGATCTGGAATGCGTTGCGTAACAATAGGCGCAGCCGCCCGGGCAGGTGCTGTACGCGCCGATGTCCACGCTGCCGGCGCAGCCGCAGGCGGGACGCTGCCCCTTTTCTTGCGGCGCGTCGACCGGGCAGCCGAGGATGCGCGCGGCCTTTTGCGGGTCCACGCAGGCGGCATGCCCAATGCCGAGGGCGGACAGGTCCATCTGCTCGCCGCAGGTGAAGAGGGGCAGCCCGTAGGGGGCGGCTGCGCGCGCGAAGGCCGCGGCGAGCGCGCGCATGTCTTCGGGCGGGGCGGGCACGACGCGGCCGCCCAGGTGGCGATAGGGGTCGGCAAAGCTGATGATGCAGCGCGTGGTGAGGGGCGCGAGCTGCGACAGGAGGCGGCCGAACTGCTCCTCGTGCCAAGCGGGCGGATGCGCGCCGTCCAGCAGGATAGGGTCATAGCGCCAGTCCACGCGCTCCGGCCCAAGGCGCTGGCTCAGGCGGGCGAACGCGTCGAGGCGCGCCGCTTCCTCCGGGAAGCCGATCTCCACGTCCCTGCCGTAGGGCGTCAGGGTGTAGGTGAAGTAGTAGGCGTAGCCGCGCGCGTCCAGCTCGTCCAGGTGCGGCATCAGGGGCAGCGGGTTCTTCGTCCAGAAGACGAACAGCTCCGCGTCCCGGGGCGCAAGCGAGACGCGGCTGTACCGGCGCGCGTCAAAGGGGCTCCCGACGAGGCAGTACCCCTCGCGCACGCGGTTCATGAACCAGGGCGCGTAGAAGGCGGGAATGTCGGTGCGGCGGCTGACGCTGACGAGCATGGCGGGAGACCTCCTCTCATTGTCTCTTTATTATAGAACGTATGTTCGCTTCTGCGCGCGCCGAAACGAACCGGACAAAAATTTGTCCCCCAAAAAATGCTTTCGCCGGCGCGGATTTGATATAATAGAGCGAAAAGCGGGCGCAGGAAGGACGACGATCGACATGCTGAAAAGCGGGATAAGGGAAATCGGGCGGATTCTCGTTCGCGCGGGACGGCTGATCGCGGGCGGACTCCCGACGCTCCTCTTGTTGGACGTGTTATACCGCCTCCTGCTGCGCCTGCTCACGCCGCTGACGCAGCAGGGGCTCACGTGGGCCGCGTCGCGGGCGGACGCGGGGTTCGTGACGGCGCAGGGAGCGGGGCTCTGGCTCTCGGGTCTGCCGCTGGCGGCGGTGTGCGCGCTGACGGCGCTGCTGTACGCGTTTGGCGCGCTTGCGGAAGTCATTGTCATCCTTCTGTGCCTGCAGGACGTGAGCAGGGGAAAGCGAGACGGCGTGTTCGGGCTGCTTTCGCGCGCGCTGCGGCAAGCAGCGGGGGCGTTTCGGCCGCGCAACCTGCCGCTTTTGCCGGTGCTGCTCGTGCTCGCGCCCGGCCTGGTCGCGTTTGAGCGCGGCATGGCGCTGCTCACGGGCCTCGGCGGGAACAGCCTGCCCGCCCGGATGGGCGTAATCGCCGGGCTGACGGCCGTGTACGCTCTCGTCTTTCGCTGGGCGCTCGCGCTGCACGCCGCTTTGCTGGAGGGAAAACCGCTGCGCCGGAGCCTTCGGCGCAGCGCGGAGCTGCTGCGCGGCCGGAGGACGGCGTCCGCGCTGGCGGCCCTCGCCGCGCTCCTTTTGCAGCTCGCCATGATGACGGCGGCGGCGTTTGCCGTGTCGCTTTGCTTGCAGACAATCGTGCGGATCGCGCAGCCGCAGCGCGCCCTGCCGCTGTATTGGTCGCTCTACACGCGCCTGTCGGCAGCGGGGAGGGCCCTGGGCGGCGCGCTTTTCGCAATCTGTGGGCTGGGCGTGCTCAGCGCCGTGCGGGACGCTTGTCTCGGCCTGCCGATGCCCTCCCGGCAGCGCCCTGTGGGCAGGGCGCGGGATCGCGCGCTGGGGCAATGCGCGCTGGCCTTGGCGGCGGCGCTGCTCTTCGCCTTGCCGGGGCTGCCCGCGCCGGACGCGGGGCTTCCCGTGCAGGTCGTCGCGCACCGGGCGGGCGCGGACATCGGCCCGGAGAACACGCTTTCCGCGCTGGACGAGGCGATCCGCAGCCGGGCGGTCATGGCCGAAATCGACGTGCGGCAGACGCAGGACGGCGCGCTCGTCGTCCTGCACGACGCAAGCCTCCGACGCGTCGCGGGCGTGGGGCGTTCCATCGGCGGCCTGACGCTCGCGCAGGCGCGCGGCTACGACGTGGGAAGCGGCTTTTCGCCCGCCTATGCGGGCGAGCGCATCCCTACGCTTCACGAAATGCTGGAGCGCGCGCGGGGAAAGATCGAGCTGATGATCGAGATCAAGACGGGACGGCCTGAGGCGGTTTTGCAGGCCCTGCGCGATCTGGACATGGAGGATCAGTGCGTGCTGGCGGCGACGGATTATGGGATGCTGGGGACGATCCGGCAGATCGCGCCGCAGATGCGCACCTGCTACATCGCCTCGTCGTTTTACGGGAATCCGGCCCGGCTTACAGCCGCGGACCAGCTTTCGCTGCGGGCGGACGCCGTCACCCTCTCGCTCGTGCGCGGAGCGCACGCGGGCGGCAAGGAGATCTTTTGCTGGACGGTGAACGACGAGCCCACGATGCGCCGCATGCTGGCCTACGGGGTGGACGGCATCATCACCGACGACCCCTACCTCGCCGCGCACGTCGTGGAGACGTCGGACCGCGGACTGCTGGCGCTGACGATCGAGGCGCTGGGGGAGAAGGAGGAGACGCTGCCGGATGCACAGGCGGAAGAATAAAAACAATGTCTTTCATGGGTCAGTTTTCGTCGCCGGACGGTAAACTTTGCATGAGGGCATAGAAATGTGCGGGTTCACCGGTGCAGAAATACGCATACCACGAGGCCAGCGTGCTTGACTCAAATACGCCTAAATGTGCGATGATTTGTTTTGCCCACGGCAAAGCCCCGGCGGAGCCTGCGGTTATCAGATTGCCGTCCGCCACAGAGAGCTGGTCCACATAAAAACTTGTTCCCTTATACCCCGGAGAAACCATTTCGAGAAATCCCGGTCCGTTGCTGGTATGCGGACGGTCGTCCAGCAGGCCAAGGCCGGCGAGCGCGGCGGTGGCCCCGCAGATTGCGCAGACCGTGGCGCCCGACGAGAGCAACTCGCTTGCTTTTTCGAGGATGGCGCCATGCCTTGGGTCGTTCCATGTCTCCGCGCCCGGCAAAAGCAACACGCTTGACTCATGAACCACCATATCGTCGATCACGCAATCAGGCACGATTGTCAGCCCGCCCATCGTATGAACGGGCGCTTTGGAAGGTCCGACCGTTTTAAGGGAGATACGAGGGGCGTCCTTTTTGAAAAATCGGCCGGAATGCAATTCCGCTGTGACGTAACCCAGTTCCCAGTCGGCCAAGGTATCCAGGACGTAGATGTAGATCGTAAACATGCGTTTCCTCCAATTTCATGCTGTTTCCTTCCGAGGGACAGATTGCTTTGTCTGCGGTTTTATTGTACCATGTCCTTGTTGCCAGCAGGATGGCAACAAGGAAAGGCGGCCATCGGATGAAAGTTGACAGGTTGGTCAGCATGATCATGCTCCTCCTTGACAAGGAGCGTGTGGGCGCGCAGGAATTGGCGGACCTGTTCGAGGTTTCGCCCCGCACAATCTACCGCGACATGGACGCTATCAACAGGGCGGGCATTCCTGTCCGCTCAACGCCGGGCGTGGGCGGCGGCTTTGAAATTCTGCCGCAGTACAAGATGGATCGAAAGGTCTTTTCGTCGGCCGACCTTTCCGCGATCCTGATGGGGCTTTCCAATCTATCTACGCTGATACGAGGGGACGAACTGGTAAACGCCCTGGCAAAAGTGAAGAGCTTTATCCCCGCCGACAGAGCGAAAGACATCGAGGTAAGAGCAAGTCAGATTTATATCGATTTAAGCCCGTGGATGGGGGATGGGAACATCCAACCTTATTTAAACAGGGTGAAAACGGCTTTAGCGGAAAACAGGCTGCTTTCGTTTGACTATGTAGACCGCCATGGCAATAAAACCACGCGAACGGCCGAGCCCTATCAGCTTGTACTGAAAAGCAGCCATTGGTATTTTCAGGGGTATTGCCTTACAAGGAACGATTTTCGCCTGTTCAGGCTAACCCGCACATCAAACCTGGAAATAGAAAAGGAAACGTTTACACCGCGGAATCCTCCTAAGCCGATATTAGACTTTGCGGAAACGCTGGAAACCTTGCAAACAAGAATTAAAATACGCATTCATAAGTCTGTGATGGACAGGGTGCTTGACTTTTGCGCGTATGATCAACTTACGTCGGATGGCGAGGAGCATTATATGGTGGATTTTCCATTTATTGAGAACGAATACTACTACAATATGCTTTTCAGCTTTGGGGAGCGATGCGAGTGCTTAGCGCCGCCGCACGTCCGCGCAGAAATGAAGCGTAGAATACAGGGCTTAGCCTCCCTGTATGAAGGCTAGCCGAGGATACGGGAATGCCCCCCGTTTATCCATAGAGACATATCAGCCGGAAAAAGGGCCTTCTCCTCGGACTACGGCGACAAGCGCAGATTAAAAAACGCGCCCGCACATCGGCTCATCCGATGTGCGGGCGCGCATTTGCCCCTTAGGAATCTTCCTCCACCCGCTCGAGCACCAGCGCGCTGCGCGCGGGGATGTAGATTTCAAACCCGATGCCGCGCTTGCCCTGCGCGCGGGCGGTGTAGACGTAGTCGTGCGAGATGCGCTCATACCCGCCGAAGCAGGCGCTGTCGCTGTCCAGCACCACGCGGTAGCGGCCCTCCTGCGGCACGGGCAGGTAGAAGTCCTTGAGCGACTGCACGGGGTGAAAGTTGAACAGGAAGATGAGCCCGGCCTTTTCGTAGGCGAGCAGCTTGCGCTCCTGCTCCTGCCACAGATTGCGCGGCGTGGCGGCGGAAAGCACCCCGCGCTCCTTGATGAGCTCCAGCATCGCGCGGTCGAAGTCGCCCAGGTAGGAGTAGCGCAGGAAGCCGTCCTCCGAAAGGCTCCACAGCCTGCGGGCGTGCGCGAAGCTCCAGCCGTTGCCCTCGCGGGGGAAGTCGATCCACTCCGGATGGCCGAACTCGTTGCCCATGAAGTTGAGGTAGCCCTCGCCCGCCAGCGAGCAGGTGACAAGGCGGATCATCTTGTGCAGCGCGAGCGCGCGCTCCACCACGGGGTTTTGGTAGGCGCGGTTCATGCCCCAGTACATTTCCTTGTCCGCCAGCCAGAACATGATCGTCTTGTCGCCCACCAGGGCCTGATCGTGCGATTCGCAGTAGCCGACGTTCTTCTCCTGCGGGCGGCGCGTGGTCAGCTCGTACCACATCTTGCCCATGTCCCATTCCTCGTCGCGGCAGTTTTTGAGGGTCTTGATCCAGTAGTCCGGGACGCCCATGGACAGGCGGTAGTCGAAGCCGAGGCCCCCCGCCTTGACCGGCAGGCACATGCCTGGCATGCCGCTCATGTCCTCCGCGACGAGCACGCAGTTCTTCCTGACCCTGTGGCAAAGCTCGCTCGCCAGCTGCAGGTACGCGACCGCGTCCACGTTGGTGTTCAAAGAGAAATACTTGTCGTATCCGTCGAACGACTGCCCCAGACCGTGGTCGTGGTAGAGCATGCTCGTCACGCCGTCGAAACGGAAGCCGTCGAAGTGGTACTCCGTCAGCCAGAACTTGAGGTTGGAGAGCAGGAAGTGCAGCACCTCGTGCTTGCCGTAGTCGAACACCTTGGAATCCCAGGCGGGGTGGTTGCCCGCGCCGCCGGGCAGGAAAAACTGGGTGTCCGTGCCGTCAAAGCAGTTGATGCCCTCGGCGACGTTCTTGGCCGCGTGCGAGTGCACGAGGTCGAGCAGCACGCTGATGCCCATCGCGTGCGCGGTGTCGACGAGCTCCTTGAGGTCGTCCGGCGTGCCATACCACGAGGAGGCCGCGAAGAAGTTGGTCACCTGATAGCCGAACGACGCGTAGTAGGGATGCTCCATTACCGCCATGAGCTGCACGGTGTTGTAGCCGTCCCGCTTGATGCGTGGCAGGATGTTCTGCGTGAACTCGCGGTAGGTGCCGATGCCCTCCTTTTCCTGCGCCATGCCGATGTGCGCCTCGTAGATGACGGGGGGAATGTTGCGCCTGGGCGAGAAGCGCTGGTCGCTCCACTCGAAGGGCTTGGCCGGGGCCCAGATTTGGCCGTCGAAGCAGCGGGTATCCGGGTTTTGCACGACCCGATGGATGTACAGCGGGATGTGATCCTGCACGCCGCCGGGATGCGTGACCTGCACCTTGACGCGCGAGAGGTGCTTGAGCGCTGTTTTTCCCTTGATTTCGATTTCCCAGTTCCCGTTCTCCAGGCGCTGCATGGGGTGGGACTCGCGGTTCCACTTGTTGAAGTCGCCGATCAGATGCATGGCCGTCGCGTTGGGCGCCCATTCGCGGTAGATCCAGCCCTTCTCCGTGCGGTGAAAACCGTAGTACAGGTCGCCGTTCGCGAAGTCTTCCAATTTTACGCCGGTGGGCAGAAGCGATTTTTTGACCGCCTTGTACCGGGCCATGCGCAGGTCGATGTCGCCCTCGTAGCGCGTGAGCCAGGGATCGATCGTCAGGATGTCGTAGCGCTTCTTTTTAAGTTCAGCCGTCGCCATAGCCATCATCCTCTCCGTGTGAATCCGTCTGCGGGGCGCGAAAGTCGGTCCGCGCGCCCCAAAGGGCAAGAAGCCCAAGGTTTGGTATCATTATACAGGAAACGGGGGGATAAAACAAGCGCGCGGGCCGAAAGCGGCCCGCGCCATGCTCAGCGGATGGATTCTAGGACGACCCAGTCGGCAAACTCATGATAGTTGAAGCCCTCAGCGTCCAGCGCCTGCGTGTCCTCCGCGCGGAGGATGTACAGGGTATCGGGCGCAGGCGCCGGCGTCTGGGATTCTGGGCGGAAGAGCGTAAAGCGCTGCGCGAAGTCATCGCCTGTAGAGGAACCCTGAATGGCGGACGCGGGCAGATCGAAAGCAAATGCGGTCAGCACGCGGGTCGCCTGATCGGGGCTGGAATGGGGCGCGCTGGCGGAGACGTATACGCGCTGCGGGTTTGTCGTCTCTGCGTACGCCGCCGCCTCCGTGAACCCGCGGTAGAAGGTGGGAGCTGTACGGACCGGGGACTCTTCCGCGAAGTAACCGACCGCAAAAAGCCCGAAGCCTATAGCATAAAGCGCCGCGATCAGGGCGCCCGTGAGCGGTACACGGCGAGAGACGTACGAAAGCCCCTTGGCGCAAAGCAGGAGGAGAAGCGGAAGAACCATGGCGAGATGCCGCGCGTCCAGCTCTCTGAAATATAGCGCGAAGCCCGACATGCAAAGAAGCAGGAGCGTGCAGGCGGCCGCTGCGGCCGGGGTTCGGCGCGCTAAGGAAGCCTCTTTGCCGCGAAAGCATTGCACGAGCCATGCGGCCCCGCCCAGCACGGCGACAGGCAACATGAAAAGCTGATAGAGCCCGTAATTCGGCAGAGCGTAAAGCGAGGGCTGATCCGCCGTGGATGCCGGAAGCTGCAACAGCGTCTGCTGCAGGAAGCTGAACCCGTTGTCCATCATCGTATCGAACGCATCCGCCCCGCGATACAACTGTGGGTCCGGCGAAAGGAGGCCGCGCGCCGCATGCTCGTAGGCTTCAAAGCGCGGAATTTCGACGCCGAGGAAGGTGAACCCCTCGAACCCAAAGGCGTTGACCACGAGCGTCAGGATCGCGGGCAGCGCGACGGCGAGATATAACGCCGCGCCGAGCATCACGGTGCGGACCGGCAGCTTATGGCGGACGAGCAGGTACGCGCAAAGCAGCAGGATGAACGGGGGAATCACATACCAGGCCGCGTCGCAGGCGTACATGGAAAGCCCGAAGAGCGCCATTGAGGCGTAATGCCACGGCCTGCGCGCTTCGCCCATCGAAAGCGCCCACAGGGAAAGCACGAGCATCGCGGGCAGCGCCTGCGCGCTCGCGGCCCAGCGGCTTTGCATGACGAGTCCCGGGGCGAGCGCGTAGAGAAAGAAGCCGATGCGCGCTGCGCGTCGTCCGCTCATTCGGCGGCACAGGCCGTAAAACGCGGCCGCCGAAAGCAAATGGAGGAGCAGCATCGGCAGGCGAACCGAAAGGATCGAAAGGCCCATCAGGGCGACGAAGGGCGCGGTCAGCAACGAGAGCAGCGGCCCGGTCTGCGAGGTGCCCCAGACATTGAGCTGCGCCGTCAGGCGTCCGGTGAACGCGGCCCCGCCCGTCTGCACGAGCGCGCGGGCTTCGACCCCGACGAGCGCTTCCTCCGCCGAAAGGCCTGCGGGCACGCCCGTCAGTTGATAGGCGCGCGCGAAGAGCGCGGCGGCCGCGACGAGCAGCAGCAGGGGGAGCTCGAAACGGTCCACGAAGCGGGCGAACGCTTTGTCCGCGCCGCCGAGCACGCGCGTACGGCGAAGCGCCGCGCAGGCCTTTGGCTGGGTCGCGAGGACGCACAGGCCCACGCAGAGGAACAGAAAGACGGTTATCAGCGGAGAATCCATGTGCATCCCTCCTCAATCTTCCGCCCAATAGCGGGGATAGGCGACGGCGTATTGTTCGTGATCCCAAAGGAGGAAGTCCGCCTCGTCAAAGAGCGCCTTTTCCTTTTGCGAGACGACGTAGGCCGCGCATTCCTCGGGGTTCGGTTCAAAATCCGCGAAGTTCTGATACGAAAACCAGTCGGTGTAATAGCCGGCCGGCTCGCCATCCTTGCCAGGCAGCTCCTTTTCGTCGTTCATCTCCTCGAGGTCGAGCCCCAACGCGACGGCGGCGATGAGGGGTACGATGATGTCCTCGTGGTCCGCGTCGCCCGGCGAGGTGATGTAGACGATGTCGAACTCATAGGGGAACGTCTTGATCGATTCGATCGCCTCGTAAAGGCCGGTGTGATAGTTTTCAGAGGTGTACTGCGCGTACTCTGGGCTGAAATAGGTGACGCACTGACCGGCAAAGCCGAACGCGTACATACAGGCGAGCACCAGAGAAAGCGCCTTGACGCGCTTTGCAATTTGATAGACGCCGTAAGCGCACAGGAGGATGAGGACGTAATAAACCCCGTTGGCGCGGTTCACGTTGGGGGAGCTGGTCAGCAGGCCGCAGACCGCCATGGCGATCAGCCAGGCCTCGACCAGAAAGGCCGCGTCGCGGTCGAGGCCGTCCGCGCTGCGATCAAGGCCTGAAAGCGCTAAGCGCCGTCTGTCCCGCACGAGCCAGACGAGGCCCATGAGGAGCGCGGGAAAGGAGAAGATGTACATCGTGCGGTAGCCGGGCACGGAATTGAACGTGGAGGAATCGTAGCCCTGCAGGAACGTCACGCGCAGCCACTCCGCTGCGTTTTGCGCAAAGGCCTGATACAGATCGTCCGCCATGAATGCGATTTCACTCGCGCGGGCGTTTTCGTCAAAGTATTGTAGGGTGATGGGGCCCCAATGCAGGGTATTCCAGTTGAAGGAGTTGATCATCATGGTGACGATGATCGGGGCGGAAATCAGCAGCCAGAGCGCGGCGCACAGGAGCACCTGCGGCCAGGTGGCGCGCTTTCGGCAGAGCAGGTAACCGGCGGCGATCAGCAGCAGCACGGGCGTCGAGTAGATCGCCACGCCGTAGGAGTACATGCAGAGCGCGAGCGGCACCATCGCGAGAAAGAGCGCCCAGCCGCGGCGCGGTTTTGCGCCGACTGCGAGCAGGTAGACGCCCAGCAGCAGGCAGTGCCCCATCAGGTTGCAGTCCAGCGCCCAGCGGCTCTGCATCATCTGCCAGGGATTGATACATACGAGAAAAAGAGCGAGCAGCGCGAAATACCGTCCGCGCAGTCTGCGCGCCAGGTCCCAGACGACGGGCAGCATCAGAAGGCTGACGCACAGCATCGGCAGGCGCATGGAAAACCGCGAGAGGCCGAGCGCCTTGAAGAAGGGGATGCACAGGTAGGAGTACAGCGCGCTCATCTGCCCATAGCCCCAGGCCCACAGGTGCGCGGGGTAGGAGGTGCCGAAGCGGTCGGTGCCGTACAGGGCCAGCGCGTAGCCGTCCACGGCGGCCATGGCGCCGTCCTGATTGAGACCCATGGGCAGCGTGCCGAAGCGCCACACGCGCACGAACACGCCCGATGCGAGCACGAGCGCAAAGATCACCCAGTAATAGCGCCGCAGCGCCGCATCGCAGAGCCTGCCCAGCCGGTCGATCCAGCCGACGGACGAAAGCCGACGGGCGGCGCGGGGACTGGCCGCGACGAGCAGCATCGCGATCATCAGGATTGTGAAGACGACGTTGAATGCGTAAAACATAGGATCTCCTTCGGCTTGTCGGAACTTAATGAAGCGGTATAGCGGCACAAAAATCGCCAAATTCCATGACGTCGAAGGCGTCGACATCAAGGCCTATGAGTTCGTCGCTGCGCAGGATGTAGCAGCGGTTGGGTACGGGGGGAAGCCCCTCTGGTAGGCCGTAGTGAAAGCGCTTTGCGTAATCCGGTGTCTTGAGGAAACCGGCGGGCAGGTCAAAGGCAAAGACGGTCATCATCTCTGCGGCTGCCCCGGGGTTCTCGTGAGGGTATACGCGGGTTGTTACGTATACCTCGGATTCTCCATAGTCTGCCTCGTAATTTTGAACGGCATCTGCCGATTCTGGAAGACCTGAAAAATAAGTATTGTCTACCTCCAGCGGCATGCCGTGTATGTAAAAAGTAAAGAAAAAACCGATACAGCTGGCTGCAAGCAGAGACAGAAGCGCAGTATAGCAAACGGAACTGCGAAGGCGTGCTTCTTGCAGACCGGCGGCAGCGAGCAACAGCAGAAAGGGGAGGAGCAGCGCATAATGGAAGATGTCAGCGTTTGGTTCGAGAAAAAAGAACCCGCCAATAAGCGCTCCTAACACAGCTATACTTTGGCGCAGCGTGAGCATACGAGCGTCGCCTTTGCGCAGGCCATGTCGGACAGATAGGGCGATCACACCCAAGACCGCGAGCGGTACGGTCATATAGTATGCCATGCCGTATCCGTCCGGTTTTACAAAGCCGCTGGCGGTAAGGTTTTCGCTGGTCGCCTGCTGAAACAGGACGTTTACGAGCGCCATATAGCCGGATTGGACTCCTTCTCCATAGGTGGAGGGCCATTGTAAGCCGGCGTGTTCGAAGATCTCGAAACGCGGTATAGAGAGAGGGCCTAGCGTAAAGCTCGAGAGAGCTAAGATATTTACGATCAGGGTGAGTCCGGCCGGCAAGGAGAGAACTACGAAAAGGACGAATCCCAGCGCGGCGTCCGAGCGCCGCAGAAGCGTGCGGCAAGCACCGGTGATCAGAAAAAAGGCGACGAAGGCGAACATTGGAAGATAGAGCATATCCAATCCGTAGCAGGCAGCAGCCGCAAGCACGCAGGCTGCATAGAGCCAAGGACGGGACGAGAGAGCGCGTGCAAAGGCATACAACACGACGGGCAACAGAAACAGCGCGGCGCTGGCGCTCATCGCCCAATGGCTTTGCTGAACGAGGTAAGGGCAAACGCAGGCGAGCGCGAGAGCCGCTAATCCCGGCGTTTCTCCGGCGATGCGGCGCGCCAGCCCGTAAAATGCCGCGAGCGAAAGGCAACTGAGCAGCGCGAGCGGCAGGCGGACCGCGAGCAAATTGAGGCCCATGACGCCGACGAACGGGAGGACGATCAGGCTGAGCAGCGAACCAGTCTGCGAAGCGCCCCATTGAGGGAAAAAGGCGGGCCAACCGCTACCAAAGGCTTGACTGCCGGTTGTGAGGAGGGCCCGCGCCTGCACCCCGACGAGCGCCTCCTCGGCAGAGAGACCGGACGGGACGCTCGTAAGGCGGAACAACCGCACAAAAAAGCCCAGAAGCAGCAAGACACAGGCGACGAGGCGTCGTCTGCGTACGGAGGGGAGGACGTTAACCTTACGTATACCGATCCCGGCAATCAGACAGAATACGCCGGACAGAAGAAGCGATGCGACGCTGAACACGGTCATCATGCGATCAATCCTCCAACCAATAGATCGGGTAGGCGACAAAGAACCGATCAAAATCCCATATCTTATAGTCCTCGTCCTCAAATAGAGGGCGGTAAACTACAGGAGCAACGTGCACCGCACATTCTTCAGGATTTAGATCGTCAGCATTCATACTCCGCACCTCATATAGCTGCGAATAATACCAACCCGTAGGTTCTCCCTCAGCGTCTGTTAACTCGCATTCGTCCAAACGTTGCAGCGCATCTATCTCATGGGCAAACATTAACTGGCCCTCCATGATCTTGGGCGTCTCCAGGCTATCTGGACCCGCATAGACATAGTAGCGATCACAGTCCCAACCACGGCTGAAGGTGAGCGCCTCCTGCGCGCCGGAATGAAATTCCTGCGCGACTGCCCGGATATAACTCTCGTCGGTAAAGTACGTCTGCACCAAGCCCGAGAAGCAACAGAGCAGCATGAGTGCGACGCAGGGAAGAAAGATGCGTACGCGCTTGCTCATCCGGTATATCGCGTAGGCCGCACACAGCATAAGGTAGTAATAGATGTAATTTGCGCGATTCACGTTGCAGTCCAGTGAGAACAGTGCGACCACAGTGGCGGCCGCCAGCGCACACAGGATAATCATGCCACCGGCACAAAATTCGTCATTTGGATGCGAAGAGCGTGCGACGCGTCGTCTGTCATACCAGAGCCAGACAGTTCCAAGCAAAATAGCAGGCATCATAAAGGGATAGAGCGTGTTGTAGGCAGGGATGGCATTGTAGGCACCTTCGTCCTTCAATAGGCCGGACTGAAAAAAGGTGCTTTGAAGCGCTGTGAGCGCATTGGAAAAGAAAATTTCGCCCACGTTGTTCCTCATAAATACGAGATCGCCTGAGCGCGTAGACTTCGCACACAGCGGTAACGTGAACGGCCCCAGATGCATCGTCTCCCAACCCAAGGCATTGATCGCCATGGTGAGCAGAAAGGGACCGCCTACGGCGAGAAAAATGGCGATGCAAAGAGCGAGATCAAACCAGCGGACACGGCGTTTCACTGCGTAATAAACGGCGAGTGCAACGAGCAACAGCGGGACCACGAGCGAGGCAAGGCCATACGCGTAAAGCGATAAACCAAACACGGCCATAGACAGGTACAGCGCCCAGCGCTTATTTCGTCCCAGAAAGAGCAAATAGCAGCCGAGCAGCAGTACGTGAGGGAACAGGTTTGCTTCCAGCGCCCAGCGACTCTGCAGGATATGCCATGGACATACTGCGGCAAAGAAGAGTACGATCAACGCATAACCACGGCCCAACATGCGGCGAGCGAAATCCCAGAGGACGACAAGCGAAAGGAGGCTAACCGTCAGCATAGGCAAACGCAATGTGAGTTTGCTCAGGCCGAACAACTTGACGACCGGCACGAGCAGATAGGAGTACAGTGTGCTCATCTGCATGGTCTGCCACGACTCGAAATAGGTCGGCAGAGAGGTGCCGTATTGATCCACGCCGCCGTGAGCGAGGCAAAGCGCCTCGACGCCGGCCCAAGCGCCATCCTGATTGAGCCCAAGCGGGAGCTCGGGGAAACGATATACGCGCACGACGATACCAAGCACGAGTGTCAGCGCAAAGAGCGGCCAGTAGTAACGAACTGCAAAACGTTCCGCCGCATCCCCCAGACGGGAGATCCAGCCGATGCGCTCCAGCCGTGCGCTGGTCCGTGGGCTCGCGCCGACTAGGAGCATTGCAAGCAGCGCAAACATAAAGAATGTCATCTGTGTACTGAGCATGTAGACCTTCCTCTTTATCAAAATCCTGTTTCGCGCAAAAATCGCACGCACTCTTCGGGCCACGCCCCGACCAGCGGCTCGCCCTGCGCGAGCCCCAAACCGTGGCGGCCGTGCGGGTATACGTGCAGCGAGAAGGGCGTGGAGTTCCTTGCGAGCGCCTCACAGAGCATCAGGCTGTTTTGAACGGGCACGCCCGCGTCGTCCGCGGTGTGCCACACGAAGCAGGGCGGAGCGCCCTTGCCCGCTTGCAGCTCCAGAGAATGCGCCCGGCGCGCGGCGGGATCGTCCGCGAGCGGCCCCAGCAAGTTTTCGCGTGAGCCGGCATGGGCGTACGCTCCCATAGAGACGACCGGGTAGCATAAGATGGCGGCGTCGGGCCGCGCGCTTTCCCGCTCCACGGGGTCCGGGCTCGCTTCGTCGCCCGGCCAGCCGTCCTCCATCAGCGCTGCGCAGCCCGCGAGGTGCCCGCCCGCGGAAAAGCCGAGGACGGCGATCTTGTCCTTCGCCACGCCGAGCTGCGCGGCGTGATGGCGCACGAGGCGAATGGCGCGGCGCGCATCGAGCAGCGGCACGGGCGCGCGGTAAGGCGCGACGCGATAGGAGAGCACGAACGCGCTGATGCCGCTGTCGTTCAGCATTTTCGCGACGGGCAGGCCCTCGTGCTCCGCGCGCATGGCGTATCCCCCGCCGGGAAGCACGACGACGACGCCCCGGGCGGCCTCTACCAGGCAGGGCGTGAGACCGGGCGCCCGCTGGCCGAGCGCCGCGTCAAAGCCGGGCGCGCCGTCTTTCCAAAGGGGTATTTCCATCTTTTCGTCCTCTCCCTGCGCTGTGATAGGCGGCGATTCGCCGCAAAAACCGCTTTTATGATACCACACGCGCGTAGGATGTGAAAGCCTTTTGCATATTTGGATCGCAAAAGAGATGCTTTGAACGCCCAGCTATTGTGCAGGTTCTGCCGCCCTGCTAGAATCAAACCACAGGATGTACCTGAAACGCAGAGGAGAAAGACGAGGGGGAAAAGATGAAAAGGAAAGTATCGGTTGCGCTCATCGTCGCGATTGCGCTCGTCGCCGTGGCCGCGCTGACGGGGGTAAGCGGGTTTTACCGCGTCGGCCAGGGCGAGGAGGCGCTCGTGCTCACCTTTGGGCGCGTGACGGACCACAAGGGGCCGGGCCTTCTGTGGTACTGTCCGCTGATTCAGGAGGTGAAGGCGGAGTCGGTGACGACCATCCATACGATGGAGTACGGCTTCAGGACGACCCAGACCGGCGGCACGACCGTGGGCGCGCAGTACGCGGACAACACGGACGAGGGCGTCATGCTCACCGGCGACAACAGCATCGTGCAGGTGGAGGCGATCTACCAGTACACGATTTCCGACGTGAAGGAGTACCTGTACGACGTGGACGACCCGCTGACGACCATGCATCTCGCGTTTGAGGCGGTGCTGCGGCGCAACATTCAAAGCCGCCCGCTGGACGACGCCCTATTAAATAAGGAAGAGATCGAGCGGCAGGTGCTGCCCGACTTTCAGCGGATGATCGACAGCTACAAGATGGGCGTCACGATCCGCGGCGTGCGCATTCAGAACATTTCCGTGCCCGCGGACGTGACCGCGGCCTACGAGGACGTGAACAACGCCAAGAACGAAAAGACGCGCAAGCTGGACGAGGCCGAGCGCTACCAGAACGAGGTGCTGCCCGCCGCGCGCAGCCGCGCCTATCAGACGCTGCAGGAGGCGGAGAGCTACCGCGCGGATCAGGTGGCGAAGGCGACGGCGGAGGTGTCCGTATTCAAGAGCATCTACGAAAAATATCGCCTGGCCCCGCAGGTCACGAAGGACCGCCTGACGATCGAGACGCTGGAGCGCGTGCTTTCGGGCGCGGACAGGAAGTTCATCGTGGGCGGCGAGGACGGCACGCTCAAGCTGCTGCCGCTTGACGGCGAGAAAGGGGGGACGGGGCTGTGAACGGATTCAACACGAACCAGGACGCGGGCCGGCAAAGCACGGACGGCCGCGCGCCGCACAGGCAGTTTCCGGCCCTGCGCATCGTCGCTGCGGCGCTGTGCGTGGTCGCGGCGCTGATCCTGCTCTCACAGAGCCTGTACGTCGTCGGCGAGGCGGAGCAGGCGGTCGTCTCGCGCTTCGGCGTGATTCGCGACATCGTGGTCGCGCCGGACAACGACTTTCACGAGCGCTACCCCAACCTCTACGACGACAAGCGCATTTCGCTCGATTCGATCAACGTGAAGCACTCGACCGGCCTGATGCTCAAGGTGCCGTTCGTGGATAAGGTGGAAAAGATTTCGGACCGCCTGTTCACCTATGTTTCCGACAGCGAGGTGGTCAATACCAGCGAGAAGAAGCAGTATTACATCACCACCTACGCGCAGTACCAGATCGCCGACCCGGCGCTGTACTCGCTCTCGTTTTCCAACGCGAGCCGGGCGGAGCTCTACCTGGACAACCTGATTCACCCGATCATCGTGCAGAGCATCAACCGCCTGAGCGCGGACGACTTCGTGAGCAACAAGGAGCGGCTCAACGAGGCGCTGGCACAGGGGCTGCAGCAGATCAACGAGGACGTGTGCATCTCCGGCATCGAGGTGGTAGACCTGCAGGTGCACCGCACGAGCCTGCCGCCCGCGAACATCGAAAGCACCTACGCGCGCATGACGGCCGACCGCACGAAGGTCGCCCAGCAGCTTCGCTCCGAGGGCGAGGAGGCGTACAACAAGGCGGTTTCCGACGCGGATTTGGAGGCGCACCGGCTGGAGGCGGACGCCGTCGCCCAGGCGGGCCGGATTCGCGGCGAGGCGGACGCGGCGGCGATGGAAATCTACGCCGAGGCGTATCAGCTCGACCCGGCGTTTTACACCTACTGGCGGGCGCTGCAGGCGATGGAGACGTCCCTTGCGGAGGGTTCCACGCTCGTGCTGACGCCGGACCACCCGCTCTTTGAGGGCATCGTGAAGTATCTGAAGTGAACAAAGCGGCCGCCGGCAATTGCCGGCGGCCCGGGCGCGGCCTCGTGGCCGCGCCCTGTTTTTGGCTTTTAAGGGGTATGCGCGCTGCAACCACGCGCGCAAGACGTGTGAGAGAATCAGGTATAACAGTCCTCGACCAGCGCGCCGTCCAGCGCGGAGTACCAGGCCCAGCCGTCGCACAGACCGCCGTCCTCAAAGGTATAGGCGACGTACCACACCGGGGCAAGCACCGTGCCGTCCTTGCGGTTTTCCGCGCGCAGGGGCATGTACATGAGCTTCGTGCTCAGCGGCGTCGGCCGATAAAGTCCTTGCTGCTCGCGCCGCGCGTTGTCCTGCGCAAAGGACGCGAGCACCTCATCCGCTGTGACGAGGCGCTCTGGCGTCTCCAACACACCGCCCACCTCGTAGTCCTCGCGCAGCGTAAAGTCGCGAATCCCCTTCGCCGTCACAAAGGCGTCGGCATAGAAGACCTCGTCCCGCACGGGAATGTCGTTCACCCGCTTTTCATAGCGGAGGTAAAAGCCCTCGTCTTCTTCGGTCGCCAGGCTGAAATCCCACCAGCCGTCGCTCTTGTTGACGTATTTTTCCCGGAGCTGCGCCTCCGCTTCGCCCAGGACGTGAATGCGATCTGCGCTCATGTCCAGCGCGAAGACGCACGTATAGCCGCTGACGCCGAGCTTTGTAAACAGCTCGTCCACCGTTTGCCGCGCGTCTTCAAGCGTGATGCCGGAAAGCTCCGTCCGCTCCGGCCTGTCGGATAGGATTTCACCCGCGTGCAGTGCATCATAGTACACGTTGCCAGCCAAACCGGCAATTTCGTTAGAAAACGAGGGCCGGGGGAAGGGACCCGCGGGCTCGTCCGGCGTGTCGGCGTAGTACATCATACAGGTACCGTCGTACTCCTCATAATAAACGCTGCTCACGCCGATGGAAAGCTGCGCCCCGTCCTCAAAGACGATGCGGTCGCTGTGCGCGCTCCGGCTTCCGCTTTGATTGAACCAGGCGGCATCCACCCTGTCAAAGAAATTTGCCTGATCCTGCGTGCGCTTCACCGCCTGATAGACGGGCGGCGGATCGCCCGGCGCGTAGCCCTCGGGAAGCGCCACGCCGATGTCCGGCGTCGCCTCCGCCGGGCGGGCAGCGGAGGTTTTCTGCTCGGACGGCTGCGGCGCGATTTCGACCGTCCATTCCTGCCCCAGATAGGTGTCGTTTTCGCCGCCTTGCAGGTGTACGCCCTCGGGCGAGATTTCCCAGTTCGAGATCCATAGACGGATGGCATAGGTATTGCCCCGCACGACCTGCGCGCCCGCGGGCAGCTCGAACGAGAATTGCAGCGAGCCGTCCCCCTGCGGGATGACGTCGTATCCGACGGAGGGCACCTCCAGGACGTCGCCGCCGTCCACGCCGACCGCATCGGGCAGGGCGCTGGCCATTAGAAGTTTAGCGCCCCTGGCGGCGGCCGTCTCGGCATAGGTAGGCGCGCCCTCCGGCGCGCGGCTGTCCTCGCCTTGATAGAGGCCGTAGCCCGCCGCGTCCGTCACGAGATAATCCTCGGCCATCAGCACCACGCGGTCGTTTGCAGGGCGGATGGAGCCGATGCCGTACAGGCCGCTCTCGGTGTAGACCACCTCGCTGAGCGTATAGACCGCGCCGCCCAGCGTGACGCTGTGATCGCCCGTGGCGATGTCGCCCGCGAGCAGCTCGTCCTTGTACACCCTGCTATAGCGCGCGCCAAAGAAGTCGGCCACCTGTGAGGAAAACGCCGCGAGGGCCGCGGCCGAGAGCAGCGCGAGCATCAGGACGGTCAGGATCGCCACGCGAAGAGAACGCCCGCTGCGGCGCGCCGTCCTGGCGCTGGGCTGCGGCGCGTCCGCCGAAAGCGTCTGGCGAATCCGGGCCTGAAAGCGCTCGGGCGTGCTGCCGTACATGCGCTGTAAATCATTTCGGTTCATGAGTCCACCTCCTCAAGGTCGAGAACGCCGCGAAGCTGCTGCCTGCCCCGATAGAGGCGCGATTTGAGCGTGCCCTTGGGCAGGCGCAGCATGTGCGCGACCTCCTCCACGGTGTAGCCCTCCGC
>JAEXCG010000104.1 GCA_023402355.1 Bacillota bacterium
CTTTTTATCATCCGTCCATCCCACAAGAGGAGGCACACATATGAAGCTATCCGTCTTTTACGATCATATCCGCGAGGGCGCGGCGCAGCGCGACATTCCGCTTTCGCAGGCGTTGGACGCGGTACGCGAAGCCGGCGTCGAATGCGTGGAGCTGGATCTCGACGCCGTGTCCGCCGACCCAAAGGGCCTGCGCGCAGCGCTTCAAAGCGCCGGTTTGCAGGCAGGCAGCCTCTACGGCTTCTTTGACTTCGGCCATAAAAAGCAGGCAGACCGCGCCCGCGCGCTGCTCGACAGGGCCTATGACATGGGCGCGCGCCATGTGCTCGCCGTCCCGGGATTTCTGGAGCCGAGCGACGACGAGGCGTCTTGCCTTGCCCGCATGGACGAGTCCCTTAAATGCCTGTGCGCCGAGGCCGCCGCGCGCGGCATCACCGTGCTGATGGAGGACTTCGACAGCGCCGCCGCCCCCTACGCCACGGCCCGGCAGCTTTGTCGCTTTTTAGATGCCGTGCCGGGCCTCTTCTGTGCGTTGGATACGGGCAACTTTCTCTATTCCGGCGAGGACGTGCTGGACGCCTTCCCCCTTCTCGCGGACCGTATCCGCTACGTGCACCTGAAGGACCGGGCGCGCACGCCGCGCCCCGGCGAGAAGGGCGTGCCCGACGCGAAGGGCCGCATGCTCTACAGCGCCAGCGTGGGCGCGGGCGTCATCCCGATGGTCGAATGCCTGCGGCGCCTCTTTGCGCTCGGCTACGACGGCACGCTCGCCATCGAGCACTTCGGTTCGCCCGATCAGCTCGGAGACATCGAGCGTTCCGCCGCGTTTGTGCGCGCGCAGCTTTAATGATCCCTATTCCGCTTATGCAGTGCGGCTCGATAGGCTTTCGTTTCACGCCGCCGTTGGTTCGGCAATGGACAATTTGATTGCGCAGGGGAGGACACCGTCGTGCATTTTTCCTTGACAACCTCGCGGCTGATCCTGCAGCCGTTCAGCCATGCTTTCTTAAAGGATTATTACAGCGAATTTACAGAGAAGATCACGCGCTATCAATATCCGGATTCCTTTCCCGACATGGAAACCGCAAATCAAATGGTGTCGGATTTTGTGCGGGAAATGGATCAGGGGAACATGCTCGAACTGGTGATTCTCTCGCGGGAAGGCGAGTTCCTCGGAAGCCTGGAAGTATTCGGGCTTCAGGAGGAAACGCCCGAAATAGGGCTTTGGCTCAAGAGCTCCGCGCATGGCGCAGGATATGGTTATGAAGCCTTGAAGGGGATGCTCGATTTTCTAAGTACGACAGGGAAGTATAAATCCTACGTTTACGAGGTCGATGTGAGAAACACGCCCAGTATCCGTCTGGTCGAAAAATTCCGCTTTCAAAAAGGCGGATGCGAAGAGGTGATAACCGAGACCGGGAAGAAGCTCATCTTGCAGACGTATCACATCTTTCATTAAATCAAAAATCCATAAACGGTTCGCGTATACGGCGCCGTTTATGGATTTTGTTTTTACTTCAGCGCCTCATCGCTGGCCATAGTAAGCGTTCGGCCCGTGCTTGCGCAGGAAGTGCTTGTCTCTAATGTAGTCCGGCATTTCCGGCCGCGGAGACGCGCCGGGCAGCGCCTCGGTGTGCCAGGCCATCATCGCCACCTCTTCCAGCACGACCGCGTCATGCAGCGCCTCCAGCGCATCCTTTCCCCAGGCAAAGGGCCCGTGGGTGTACAGCAGCGCACCGGGCACAAACTCGGGATTCAGCCCCTTCTCCTCGAAGTACGAGACGATGGCCACGCCCGTCTCGCGCTCGTATGCCCGCTCCACCTGCTCGCGCGAGAGCGCGGGGACGCACGGGATGCTGCCGTAGAACGTATCCGCGTGTGTCGTTCCATAGGCCGGAATATCCCGTCCGGCCTGCGCCCAGATCGTCGCCCAGCGCGAATGCGTGTGCACCACGCCGCCGACCTGCGCAAACCCCCGATAGATTTCCACGTGCGTCGGCGTGTCGGAGGATGGGTTGAGCTCCCCTTCCGCCTTCTGCCCGTCCAGATCCACGACGACCAGGTTTTCCGGCGTCAGCTCTTCGTACGGCACGCCGGAGGGCTTGATGACAAAGAGCCCCTTCTTACGGTCGATGCCGGACACGTTGCCCCACGTGAAGGTCACGAGGCCGTGTTTGGGCAGCAGCATGTTCGCCTCATAGACCTGCTCCCGAAGCGTTTTGAGCATCATACGTCTTCCTCCCCGCCTTTACCGCAGGCAATCGACCGCGGCCTTCTCGACCGGGATGCAGGCCTTGTACTGCGCCATATACCGTTCAAATCCCGAGACGTCCTCGCCGTCGGGCGCGATCGTCTCGCACGCCTTGCCCGCGAACACCCGCTGATCGAGGTAATCCTCCAGCCGCTCCCCCGGCTCCCGATAAACTCTGTAAGCCGCGAGCAGGGCGATGCCCCACGCGCCGCCCTCTCCCGCCGTCTCCATGACGGAAACCGGCGCGTTCAGGGCCGCCGCCATCATCCGCTGCCCGACGCCCGTCGTCTTAAACAGGCCGCCGTGGCCGAAGATCTTGTCGATCCGCACGTCCTCTTCCGCCAGGATGTCCATACCGATTTTCAGCGTCGCCAGCGCCGCGTACAGGTGCGCGCGCATGAAGTTTGCGAGCGTGAAGCGGCTGTCCGGCGTGCGCAGGAGGAGCGGCCTGCCCTCCTCCAGCTCGGTGATCGGTTCGCCCGAGACGTAGTTGTAGGCGACCAGCCCGCCGCAGTCCGCGTCGCCCTCCAGCGCCTTGCGGTAAAGCGTGCCAAAGAGCGCGCCCGCGTCGGCCTCCAGCCCCATCGCGCGCGCAAATTCCCCAAACAGATTGACCCACGCGTTCAGGTCCGACGTGCAGTTGTTGCAGTGCGCCATGGCCACCGGCGCGCCGGAGGGGGTCGTCACCATGTCGATCTCCGTATGCACCCGCGAAAGCGCGCGTTCCAGCACGATCATGGCGAAGATCGACGTACCCGCGGAGACATTGCCCGTGCGCACGCCCACGCTGTTGGTCGCCGCCATGCCCGTGCCCGCGTCGCCCTCCGGCGGGCAGAGCGGAATGCCCGCCTCCAGCTCGCCCGATACGTCCAGCAGGCGCGCGCCTGCCTCCGTGAGGACGCCTGCCTCGTCGCCCGCGCAGAGCACCTGCGGAAGAACGTCCTCAAGCCGCCAGGAAAGGCCGCGCTGCGAAAGCTTTCCGCTCAGCAGCTCCGCCATGCGCGCGTCGAAGCCGCGCGCCTCGCTGTCGATCGGGAACATGCCGGAGGCGTCCCCGATGCCCAGCACGCGCTCTCCTGTGAGCTTCCAGTGCACGTATCCGGAAAGCGTGGTGATGAAAGCGACGTCCTTCACGTGCGCCTCGCCGTTTAAGATGGCCTGATACAAGTGCGCCACGCTCCAGCGCTGGGGCACGTTGAAGCCGAACAGCTCCGTCAATTCCGCCGCGGCCTGCGCGGTGATGGTGTTGCGCCAGGTGCGAAACGGCGTCAGCAGCTCGTCCTGCGCGCCGAAAGCGAGGTATCCGTGCATCATGGCGCTGATGCCGATGGCGCCGACGCGCCGGAGCCCCGCGCCGTACTTCTTCTGCACGTCGTCCTTCAAGTCGCGGTAGCAATCCTGCAGGCCGCTCCACACGTCCTCCAGGCTGTACGTCCAGATGCCGTTTTCCAGCTTGTTCTCCCATTCATGGCTGCCCGAGGCGATCGGCTCGTGGTCGCGTCCAATCAGCACCGCCTTGATTCGCGTCGAGCCCAGCTCGATGCCCAAAACCGTTTCGCCGTTTTCGATTGCGTGTCGCCTGTCCATCTTTTTTCCCCCGTCTTTTGTCGCTTTTAAGGGCCTTGGCCCGCCGTTGCTCCTTGTATTCGCCGCCCGGCCCGTCGCTTCCTGCCGCCTTTAAACCTCCGGCAGCCAGACGCGCATCTGCGTAAGCCCCCGGTTGCCCCACGCGTAATACGGCGTCAGGCGAATCGTGCAGTCCCGGCTCCTGGGTCGCTCGGTGCCGTAAAGCGTCGTGGACGCCTCCACGCGCTCCCCCGCCACGTCCATGGGAACGCACCCGCACAGAAGCGCCGGGTCGTACGCCCGCGCCTCGGGCACGGCCTCCCGCTTCACGCGCAGGTCGAGCACCGCCCCGCCGTTGTCCACGCCCTCCGCACAGTAAACGAGCGGCCCGCGCATAAAGGCTGCGCGTCCGCTGTCCGCCGCAACGTGACTCGACGCGAAGACGCGATGCGGCTCCATGTCGAACTGCACCTCCACCCGGTCGCTCGCGGAAAACGGCCCTTCGAGATAGGCGTAGCCGCGCTCGAGCCGGCATCGGGCTTCTTCGCCATTTACCATGACGCGGGGCCGCTCGCTCCATTCCGGAAAACGGACGGCCAGCGTCATGCCCATGGCTTCTCCCTCCGATTCAAAACGGAAGCGGACGCTGCCCTCGTAGGGATACCCCGTCTCCACCACGACATCGCCGCCCAGCGTATCCCGCGCGTCGATGCGCCCCGCGATGAAGAGGTGCGCGTAGAGGACGCCCGCCTCTTCGCTGTACGCGTAGCGGCCGATGGAGGCCAGCAGGCGCGCCACGTTGGGCGGGCAGCAGGCACAGCCAAACCACGCCGGACGCTGCGAAAGCGCATGGCGAAGCGGCCGTGCTTCGCCCGAAACGCCCGGCACGACCTCCAGCGGGTTCACGTAGAAGAACCGCTCGCCGTTTAGCTGCATGCCCGCGAGCACGCAGTTGTAGAGCGCCCGCTCCATCGCGTCCGCATAGCGGCGGTCCTTCTCAAGGTTCAGCATCTGCCGTGCAAAGAAGATCAGACCGATCGCCGCGCAGGTTTCCGCGTAGGCCGTGTCGTTGGGCAGATGGTAGTCCTTCGTAAACGCCTCGCCCTCGTAGCACGAGCCGATGGCCCCGGTGACGTACATCCGCCTTTGCGTCATGTTATCAAACAGCCTGCGGCAGGCGTCCGCCAGCGCCTCGTCGCGCGTCTGTGCCGCGAGCGCCGCCATGCCCGTACACAGATAGACCGCGCGCACCGCATGCCCCGTCATCTCGGTCATTTGGCGCACCGGCATTTCATTTTGCGCGTACGCCCTATCGAGCGGGTCCATGCCCCACACCTGCCAGCCGCGCGCCCTGGATTCCTTCAAAAAGTAGTCCGCATCGACGCCGCGCGCGTCGATAAAGCGACGCGCCAGCGCCAGATACCGCTCTTCCTTCGTCTCGTGGTATAGCCGCATCAGCGCCAGCTCGACCTCCGGGTGCCCCGGATAACCGGGCGCGCCCTCTGTGACGAAGTGGTCGTACAGGTGGTCCGCCAGGCGCCGCACGATGTCGAGCAGCTTCTTCTTGCCCGTGCACTGAGCGTAGGCAACCCCCGCCTCGATCATGTGTCCGGCGCAGTACAGCTCGTGCGCCTCCTGCAGGTTTGTCCAGCGGCGCTCCGGCTCCTTCACCGTAAAGTAGGTGTTGAGGTATCCGTCCGGGTGCTGCGCCCGCCCGATGAGGTCGATCAGCTCGTCGCACCTTCGCTCAAGCGCCGCGTCCGGCTCGCCTGCCAGGGCGTAAGCGGCCGCCTCCAGCCACTTCGCCACGTCGCTGTCTTGAAAGACCATGCCGTAAAACGCGCCGTCGCAGCGTCCTTCGCGTTGCATCTGCGCGGCCTGACGAAAGTTTTCGATGGCATGGCTCTTTTCCGCGCCGGGTATTTCGTCCCGCAGCGCGCGTTCCTGATAGGGAATGACGATCTCGCGCACGAGCGCCTCATAGCGCCCGAAAAACCCCTTCGCCGCCCTGAACCTTGCAGGCATGTTTCTTCCTCGCTTTCCATCCAAGCCCGTCCTGTTTGGTTTCATGGTAACGGTTTCAGATGGAAAATACAAGCCCGAATTGTGCGTTTTCGGCAGAATCAGGAACATTTTTTGTTCCGCGCCGCATCTTCACAAATCCGCGCGCAGTGCTGCTTTTCGCAAGCGGAAGTTAGGCGGCCGCAGCGCAGTAGGAAACGAACAGGATAAACCCTGCCCCTCGGGCTTATCCGAACGACCTTCCTTTGCTTTTTATCGTCTGATTCTCATATATGTAAAAGGCATCCCGGCTTCTTTCGAAACCGGGATGCTTTGATTCAGTTAACGGTACAGGGCGAAGCCGTGGTATCAGCCCAGCTCCGCGAAGTACTTGATGGTGCGGACCATCTGGCTGGTGTAGCTGTTCTCGTTATCGTACCAGGATACGACCTGCACCTGATAGGTGTCGTCGTCGATCTTGGTGACCATGGTCTGCGTGGAGTCAAACAGCGAGCCATAGGTCGAACCGATCACGTCGGAAGAGACGATCTCGTCCGTGTTGTAGCCGAAGGAGGCGGAAGCCTGCGCCTTCATCGCGGCGTTGATGGAATCCTTGCTGACGTCCTTGCCCTTGACGACCGCGACCAGAATGGTGGTCGAGCCCGTGGGAACCGGAACGCGCTGCGCGGAGCCGATCAGCTTGCCGTTGAGCTCCGGGATGACCAGGCCGATGGCCTTGGCGGCGCCGGTGCTGTTGGGCACGATGTTCTGCGCGCCGGCGCGGGCACGGCGAAGATCGCCCTTGCGCTGCGGGCCGTCCAGGATCATCTGGTCGCCGGTGTAGGCGTGCACCGTGGTCATGATGCCCGAAACGATCGGGTACTTGTCGTTCAGGGCCTTGGCCATGGGCGCCAGGCAGTTGGTGGTGCAGGAAGCCGCGGAGATGACCTTGTCTTCCTTGGTCAGGATGTTCTCATTGACAGAGTAGACGACGGTGGGCAGGTCGTTGCCCGCGGGCGCGGAAATGACGACCTTCTTGGCGCCGGCTTCGACATGGGCCATGGCCTTCGCCTTGCTGGTGTAGAAGCCCGTGCACTCGAGCACGACGTCCACGTCCAGCTCGCCCCAGGGCAGCTCGTTCGCCTTGGGCTTGGCGTAGATGGTGATTTCCTTGCCGTTGACGGTGATGGAACCCGGAACCTTCACGGTCTTGCCGTCCTCTTCGAAGACGGGCTCCTTGGAGGTCACGGTGTCCTTGAACTTGTAGCTGCCCTGCGCGGTGTCATACTTGAGCAAATGAGCCAGCATCTTGGGGCTGGTCAGGTCATTGATGGCGACAACTTCATAGCCCTCGGCGTCAAACATCTGACGGAACGCCAGACGGCCGATGCGGCCGAAACCATTGATAGCTACTCTAACCATTGGAATCTCCTCCTGAATAATGGATTCAAGGTCATTTGATACCATTCATATTGTAATCAATAATACGGAAATTTGCAAGGGCTCTGCCGAATTTTCAGCGTCCTTGTGAAATCTTTCTCAATCAGGTCAGTCCGATTCCGCTCACTTGAGCGCGTCCGGGTTGAGGCACGCAAGGTCCTGCGGCACGAACAGGCCGTCCTTGCGGATCAGCTCGCCGTCGAAGTACATTTCGCCCCCGCCGTACTCCGGCGTCTGAATGCACACGAGATCCCAGTGAATGGCGCTCTTGTTGCCGTTGGGGCACTCGTCGTAGCAGTTGCCGGGGGTGAAGTGGAAGGAGCCCGCGATCTTTTCGTCGAAGAGCGTGTCCTTGATGGCGCTGGTGATGTAGGGATTGACGCCGATGGCGAACTCGCCCACGTAGCGCGCGCCCTCGTCCGTGTCGAACACCTTGTTCACCTTTTCCGTGTCGTTCGCCGTCGCCTTGACTATCTTGCCGTCCTTAAACGTGAGGCTGACGTTTTCAAACGTCGTGCCCTGGTACAGGCTCGGCGTGTTGTAGGTGAGGGTGCCGTTCACGCTGTCCTTCACGGGCGCGGTGAACACCTCGCCGTCCGGAATGTTCAGCTTGCCGTCGCACTTGATCGCGGGCATGCCCTTGATCGAGAACGTGAGGTCCGTGCCCTTGCCCACGATGCGCACCGTCTCCGCGCGCTCCATGCGCGCGACCAGCGCGTCCATCGCGCGGCTCATCTTCGCGTAGTCGAGGTTGCAGACGTTGAAGTAATGATCCTCAAACGCTTCGGTGGACATGCCGGCGGACTGCGCCATGGAGGGCGTCGGGTAGCGCAGCACCACCCACTTGGTGTGCGGCACGCGGATCAGGCTGTGCACGGGATGGCTGTAAAGCCGCGCGTTGAGCTGCTGCTTGTCCCCGGGTACGTCGCCGGTTTCCATCATGTTATCCCCCGCGCGGATGCCGATGTAGGCCTGCATGTTCTCCATGCGCAGGCTTTCCACCTTCGCCATGAGCTCCAACTGCCGCTCGTTGCAGTTCATCATCAGCGCGCGGTTGACCGCCGGGTCCTTGATGTCCACAAAGGGATTGCCGCCCGCCGCGTAGATTTCGCGCACCAGCGCGGTGACGAAATCGCGCTCAAAGCCCGTGTTCTCGATGAGCACGTTCTCCCCCGGCTGCACGTCGCACGCGTAGCGCACGATGTTTTTCGCCAGCTTTTCAATTCTCGGGTCCTGCATTTTCATTTCCTCCTCTTCGCGCCGGGCGCTTTACGCCCCGACGCTCGTCTTATTTATCTCGCCCTGCTTCTTTTGCGTCCTGCGGGCATCGTACATGCGCGCGCCAAAACGCGCGATGGGGCGCTCAAATGCGTAGGTAATGGCCGTGGCGACGGCGAGCGCCAGGATAAAGCAAAGCAGCGTATACTGCCACTGCCAGGGCATCTCCCCGTCCACGTTCGGCTCCAGCGAAGCGGAGGGCGGAACGCCCCACTCGCGCAGCTTGACCGCAAGGTATTGGTGCCAGATGTAAAAGTTAAACGAAACCGCCGAAAAATACCGCATCAGTCGGTTTGAAAAGAGGCTTCGCCAAAGCAGCCCGGCGTTTGCGCTGCAGATGATGAACGCGGAGAGCACCGCGCTTAAGGAAAAGCGGTTTCGCATCTGCAAGAGCCGGATAGCCTCGTGCGAGCCCGCCCCGGCCTGCCGCACGGCGATGCGCCACAGCGCGCAGAGCAGCATGACCGAAAGCGCCGAAAAGAGCACGCGGCTATAGCCCGTATGCCGAAAACCCTTGGACAGCTTCACGAAGATCGCAGCCGCGAGAAAGCCGTTCGCGTACACGTCGAAGAACGCGGGCAGTTGGTTGACCAGCAGCGTCGTGTCCGCGCAGAAGGCGGAAACGAGCCCGCGGTAAAGGAAGGACGCGCCCACCATCGCCGCGTACATGACGGCGGGGCGTTTGAAAAACGCGCGGGCCAGCAGCGGAAAGAGCAGATAGAACTGCACCTCGATGGCGAGCGTCCACAGCACGACGTTGAGCTGCGTGGCCACGTAGGTGTCGAACGCGAACACGTGCGTAAACGTCAGGTGGCTGATGAGGTCGCGCGCCATGTAAGCGCCCGAGTAATACGCGCCCTGCGGCAGCGCGACGAAAAAGAAGATCGAAAAAATGGATAGCCAGTACGAGGGCAGAATGCGCAGCGCGCGCCGCACGAAAAAGCCCTTCGTCTCCGGCAGGCTGGGCAGAGGGCTGTCCATCTCCCGCGCGTAGGGGAGATAGAGCAAAAAGCCGCTGATGAGCAGCATCGCGTCCACCCAGATGTAGCCCGAGCGCACGAGCGGGTCCAGGTTCAGCGTCGCTCCCCCCACGCTCAGCACGGGCCACAGCCACGACTGCTGCCAGATATGATACCATGCGACGATGAAGATGCACAGCGCCCGGACGCCGTCGAGCACGTCCACGTGGCGCGTGTCGACAGGGGCGCCGGCGTCTTCCCGCCACCGCTTGATCGGATGCATCGGTTCCCTCCTGTCCTGCTGCGATTCAGGCCGTCTTTTTTAGAACACGACGACGTCCAGGTCGCCGGACGGCGCGCCCTGCCCTTCGTCCGCGTCCTCGCTTTCTTCTGCGGGCACGAGCTGCACGACCAGCTTGTGCGGCAGGCAGACGATCGTCCGGGCGGCGCGGCGCGTCTCGCCCTGCGAGATGCATACGCCGTCGCGGCAGTTGGCGTCAATCATCCGAACGCCGCCGTCCTTCACCTCGATGACGTTCCTGCTGCCGTCGTCTTGCGGAATCTCATAGGTGGCGTCCTTTGAAAGCGGCGCGGTCAGCACGACGGCGCCGTCCACCGTCACCCGCACCTGCGACACGTCCCCAGGCTCCATCAACCGCGCCGCGCCCATGCCGCCGAGCGCCACCGCTGCGATGATTAAAATCAGAATCAGATCTTTTCGTTTCATCATGCTCATTCCTGCGCGCGGGTGTAGCGCACCGTCTCCCCGCCCTCTTCGCGTTTCAGGGTCATGCGCGCGGCGTCCATGGAGACGATGGCGTGGGTCTTCTCCGTCGGGTGCGGGGAGGTGCCGATCATCAGCGCGTAGCCGTTCACGTCGAAGTAGTATTCCCCGCCGTCAAACGTACAAGTCCCGTCCGCGCGGAATTCCACCGCGTCCTCCGTCCCCTCCCGCGTCCAGGAACCCACGATCAGGTACACAAAGCCATCCAGGAGCTTGGCGCTGTCCTTGTAGCCGTTGGCCGCCTGCAAATACGGCATGGCCTCCAGGCGGCTGCCCGCCTCGATCAGCTTTTTCGCGTACTGGTAGTTCGCCGCCTCGTACAGCGCGTCAAATCCGTCGTAGGGCGCGGGCAAACTCTTTCCGATGTAGGGCTTGCAGCCCTCCACGACCGGCGCGTAGTTGCCCACGTCCATCTCCAGGTTGAGATCCGTCCACGTCGCCAGCAGCCAGTCGTCGTACACCTTCTGGGCGCGCTGCGCGGCGTCCTCGTATTCGCCAAGCGAGAGGAAGACAGCGCCCGCTTCCTCGGGGTTCCCCGCCTTTTCCTGCGTCTCGGCGTAGCGGTACAGGCTGTCCTTCGCACGCTTTTGCGCGTCCAGATAGTCCGCCGCCTCCGCGTACTTGGCCGAAGCTTCCTTCAGCCTGCCCGCTTCCTCCAGCGCCTGCGCCTGCGCATAAGGGCAGGAAAGCGCCCGTTCGTAGGCGTCGCGGTAGCTGCCCAGCGCCTCGAAGAGAGAGCGCGCGCCGTCGTAATCGCCGGTGGAATAGAGCTTGTCCGCCGCGCCGTAGTTGGCCTCCAGCACCTTGCGGGACGCGTCCGAATACTTGCCCAGCGCCTCAAAGCGCCTGGCCGCCTCGTCGTACTTGCCCGCCTCCAGCGCGTGCTGCGCGGCGAGGTAGCGCGTCTGCTGCGCGCGCGACGCCGCGCCGTCGTATTCGCCCATCGCCTCGTACTGCTCGATGGCCTCGTCGTACCGGCCTTCGTTCGCGAGGCTCTCCGCGCGCATGAAGCGCGCGCGCTGCGCCTGTGCGTCCGCGTCCTTGTAACCGGGGACGCGCGCAAGGTAACCGATGGCCGTGTCGTAATCCCCCTCGCCCAGCGAGGCCATGCCCGGCAGGTACAGCGCCTCCTGCCAGAGGATCTGCGCGTCCTCGTACTCGCCAAGGCTCCTGAGCAGATCGCTCGCCGCCTCGTACTCCCCGCCATTCATGAGTTCAGCCCCGCGGCCGTAGCGGGCGCGCGTGAGCTGCTCCGGCGCGTCCTGATACGCGCCCAGGGATTCAAAGCCCGAAATCGCCTTTTCATACGCGCCGTCCTTCAAAGACGCGGCCGCGTCCTGGTACGCGCATACCCGGGCGAGCTCCGACGCGTCCTCGTATTCGGGGATGGAGGCGAAGAGCTCCGCCGCGCGGGCAAAGGCGCCTGCTTCCATTTCCTGCTCCGCCAGCGCGTAGGTGCATTCCTCGCCCTTTTGGTCCGCCTCCTCGTAGCCGGGAAGCGCGCGCAAGCGCTTTAGGGCGCCCTCGTAATCGCCCGTCTCCATCGCGCTAAGCGCGAGCGCATAGCTGACCTCGCGCGCGTGCGCGTCGGCCTCCTTGTACCCGGAAAGCCCGAGCAGCAGCGTTTCCGCCTCGTCATCCCGCTTCTCGTCCCGATACAAAAGCGCCAGCCGGTAGCGCGCCTCCTTCTCCTGCTCCGCCGCCTCCGGCAGGGAAAGCGCCAGCAGGCGCTCCTGCGCCTCCAGCAGCGAGGGCTCGTCCCCCGCCTCGATCAGCGAAAGAGCGATCTGATATTCCGCCGCGTCCGCCTGCGCGGCCGCGTCGCGGTAATCGCCCAGGTTCAGGAACGCCTCCTTCGCCTGCGCGGCCCGATCGCTTCCGAGCAGATAGCGCCCGTACTGATAGTGAAACTCCGGCACGCCCCAGGTGACGGTCGCGTAAGCCCCTGCGGCGACGATGACCACCGCGGCCACCGTGCCCGTGACGATGCGGCGGCGGCGGCGGCGGCGCTGCATCTCCTGCTGGCGCGCGAACTCCTTTTCAGAGGCCTCCTGGCGCGCGCGCTGCGCGATTTCCTCCAGCTCCGCCTCGCGCTTTTGGATGACCGCGTCCACCGCGTCCTCGCTGTACTTTTCAAACACCTCGTCCCGCGCGCGCTCACAGCGGCGGCAAACCTTCTCCGTCGCCGCGTTCGCGCGCCCGCAGACGCACAGCCAGACGGGCCCCTGCTCTTCCGGGTAGCCGACCGCGTCCTCGCCCGCGACGAAGCGCAGCATCTCCCGCCTGCGCCCCTCCGTGATGAGGTTGGGAATGTACTCCTGCGTGGAGGCGTTGTCCCGCCGCCAGATCGAGGCGTCGTCGAACCAGACCTTTTCGACGACCAGCTCGATGGAGGCGATGTCCGGATCGTCCTCCAGCGGCACGTCGGCCACAAAATTTTCGCGCCCCGCGCCCTTCAGGTCCATCACGCGCTCCACCACGCGCTGTTTTAAGTTCCCCTGCTGATCCAGGCAGGTCAGCGTCACCTGCACGCTGGAAACCTGCTTTCTTTCCAGATTAAAAAATGTAAGGCTGCACGCAGGCCGCTCCTGCGTGGGCAGCTCGAATGCAAACAGCTCTATCGGGCATGTCAGGTCAATTTTCATCCTTTGTCGCCTCCGATCCCGGCGCTCCCGCGCACGCGTCTGTCGATAAGACCCCAGTAGAAATGATAAGTTCAAAATGCCGTTTTGTCAATCAATGCGCAGCATTTCCCAAAGAATGGGGCGCGCATTGACACGGCCCCTCCGCGTTGCTATAATGCTTGCGGGCCGCGACGCCGCGGCCGGAAGGATGAAAACATGAGCGACGATAAGGTTGCCCTGCGCGCGCTGTGCCTGGCGGCGCGCATCATATTGGAAAACGGCGGCGAGACGTACCGCGTGGAGGAAACCGTCATGCGCATGGCCGGCGGGCTCGGGCTCAAGGAAGCGCGCGTGGTGGCGTTCCCGACCAGCCTGTTCGTCACGCTCGGCACGCGCACCATCACCCTGCGCGTCGCGCGCCGCGGCACGGATCTCAGCCGCCTCGCGTCGGCCAACGACATTTCGCGTCACGTGGCCCTCGGCCATATGGACGCTCAGGAGGCCGAACGCGCTCTGCTCGCGCTCGCCGCGTCCCCCGCGCCCGCCCAGCCGCTGCTCATCGCGGCCTCCGGCGTGTGCGCGGCGATGTTCGCCCTGATGTTCCGGGGAAGCCCGGCAGCCGCGCTCGTGGCGCTCCTGACCGGCGCGCTCTCGCAGGCCGTGGCCCCGCGCTTTTCAAGGCTCGAAATGTCCCAGCTCGTCACCAACGCGGTCGGCGGCTTCCTGACCGCCTTCGTCGCGGTCGGACTCAACTTTTATTTTCCATATCAGACCCCGAACGCCGCCATCGCGGGCGGCATCATGCCGCTGCTCTCGGGGCTTCTGATGACCAACGCCATGCGCGACACCCTGTACGGCGACCTCGTCTCCGGCGTGTCCCGCGCGGTGGAGGCGCTGCTCATCGCGGCGACCGTCGCCTGCGGAGTCTTCGTGGCGCTCAAATTCTGGGCATTGTTTGGGGGGCTGTAAGCATGCTGTACTTCGCCGTTTCCGCGCTCAGCGCTTTCTTTGCGGCAGGCGCCTTCGCGCTGCTCTTTCATGCGCCCCGGCACACGATTTTCCCCTCCTGCGCCATCGGCATGGCGGGTTACCTGCTCTACGTCGTGCTGGTGGAGGCGGGCGCCAGCGCCGTTTCCTGCTATTTTTTCGGCGCGCTGCTCATGAGCGCCCTGTGCGAAATGGCCGCGCGCAGGCTCAAAATGCCCGCGACCGTGTTCCTTTCCAGCTCTTTGGTGACGCTCGTCCCCGGCTACGACCTGTACCAGCTCATGCTCTCGCTCGTGCAGAACGACGGCTCGCTCGCCGCCGCGCACGGCGTCGCGGCGCTGCAGGGCGTCATGGCCATCGCGGCGGCCACCGCCGTGTGCTCAGTCGTCTTTCGGGCGATGAAGCCGCGGAAAACCGCGGCTTCATAAATGTATTGCATTATTCCGGCCGGCGCGCCGGATTTTTTTATTTTCCCCATCGCCTTAGTCGAACGGCACGATCCACCGGTCGCCGGCCGCGAAAGCGTCGAAGCACATCTTTACCTGTTCGCGGCTGCACTTGTCCTCCGAAAGGCACGGCAGGTCGCCGTAGGAGAAGTATCCGCATTCCACCGTCTCGACGTTGGGCCTGAAACAGCCGAAGCGCGCGCTGCACAGCACGAACACCTTGCAGATGCCGTAGGCATAGGCGGGCGTGTTGTGGCGGTTTCGATCCTGCACGGCGATGATGCGGTCCGCGTGCACGCTCAGCCCTGCCTCCTCCAGCACCTCTTTCTCCGCGTTGGAGCGGACGGATTCCATCACGTCGCACCAGCCGCCGGGCAGCGCCCAGTCCCCATCCCGTTCATGGACGAGCAGAATTTTCCCCTCGCGAAAGACGGCCGCGCGCGTATCGATCTTGGGCGTCTGATACCCCGTCTCGTTGCAGAACAGCTTCTTCACCGTCTCCAGCGGCATCTGCGCCTGATAGGCGATCATCTCCGCCGAAATATCCCGGATGCGCGCGTAGCGCTCGTGATCGTAAGGGTCCTTGCCGTACGTCAGCCCCGCCTGCGCGATGAATTGCAGTTCCTTGGCCCAATCGATCCATCTTTCGTTCATGGGTGCCTTCCTCTTTTCCACCTCAAAGCTCGTAGAGCCTTGAAACTTCTTCCTCCGTCAGTTCGCGCCACTGCCCGCGCTCCAAAGAGCCCAGCTGCAGCGGACCGAACTGCACGCGCCTGAGCATCAGCACGCGGTGGCCGACCGCCTCGAACATCCGGCGCACCTGGCGGTTTCGCCCCTCGTGAATCGTCACCAGCGCCACCGTCGCAAACGCCTCCTGGCGGATGACGCGCACCTTCGCGGGCGACGTGCGGCGGCTTTCTCCCGGCAGCAGCACGCCCGCGCGCAGGCGGCGGATGCTCTCCAGTGACAGATCGCCCGTCACGCGCGCGAGGTACACCTTGTCCACCTCGCGGCTGGGGTGCAGCAGCCGCTGCGCCAGCTCGCCGTCGTTCGTGAGCAGCAGCAGCCCTTCGCTGTCGTAGTCCAGCCGCCCGACGGGGTAGATGCGCTCCGGTATTTCGCTCTTGAAGCGGTCGAGCACCGTCTCGCGTCCCTTGTCGTCGCTCGCGGTCGTCACCTCGCCCGCGGGCTTATGGTAGAGGATGTAGCGCTTTTTCGCCTCCGGCACCACGCTTTCGCCGTCCAGCGTGACGCGCTGCCCCTCCTCCACCTGCGTGCCCAGCTCGGTGACCTTCGCCCCGTCCACGCAGACGCGGCCCTCCAGGATGATTTCCTCGCACTTTCTGCGGGAAGCGACGCCGCAAAGCGCCAGGTATTTTTGTAAACGCATATTACTTTCCTTCCGGTCGGATCATCTTGTAGTAAAACAGCGCGCTGTCCAGCAGGGGGGACGCCTTCTCGCTCTTTCGCGCCAGTCCCGCGTAGAGCATGCAGTCCACGCCGGCCAGCGTAAAGCCGCAGTGTTCCAGGAACTGGCACGCGGCGGGGTTGGCGTCCTGTGTTTCCACCATCACGCCCTCCATGCCGTGCAGCCCCGCCCAGTCCATTGCCACGTCCATCAGTTCGCGCCCCAGCCCCTTGCGCCGGGCGGGGATGTCCACCCGCACGTCGAGCACGAGCGCCATCTGATTCCAGTTCTGCGCGAGCACCATCTGCCCGCAGAGCGCGCCGTCCAGATAGCCGAAGAAGACGTCCCGGTCCCGGCGGCCGAGAAAGCCCTCCGCCGTGATCTGTTCGTTCTCCGCGGCCCGCCGCCACACGGAGGATGCCAGCGGCTTGTACTCCAGCGAGAACCCGCCGCGCGCGAGCCGAAGCGCCGCCACCTCGCTGACGAGATGGCGGGCGTCCAGCGTATTCAAAAGATGGGCGTTGTTTTCATCCATTCGTACGATCTTCATCGGTTTCTCCTTCATCTCACGCCGCCAAGCAGAGGCCAGTGCAGCAGGATGGTCTTGATGTTCGTCATAAAGGATTCCGCCTGCACGCTGCGCGCGGCGACCAGCGGCACGCTCAGGAGCGTCTCTCCGTTCAGCACGGCGCTGGCGGTGCCCAGCTCCATGCCCGCGTAGACCGGGGCCTGTATGGAATCCGGCAGGTCGACGACGAGCTGCGCCTCCTCGCCCTCGCGCACGGGGATCGAAAGGCTCGTCTGCGACACCGCGCGCACGCTTGGCGCCATGCCGCCGCTGACGCTGACGGCGCGCGCGTCCTGCCCCGCACGGTAAAGCGTGAGCATGTCGTATTCCTCAAAGCAGGCGTCCATCAGCCGCGCCGCCTCGTCGAACCAGTCGCCGCAGTTCAGCACCACGCCGACGAGCTCCATGCCGTCCCGGCGCGCGCCGAACGCGAGGCAGCGCCCCGCGGCGCGCGTAAAGCCGGTCTTGATGCCCGTGGCCCCTGGGTAATCCGACAGCAGGCGGTTCTTGTTGCGAAGCTGCCGGTCGTAATCGCGCCCCTCCCAGGGGATGGACGCGCGCTGGGTGGAGACCAGATCGCGAAAGCGCGGAAGCGTCATCGCCTGACGCGCGATCAGCGTCAGGTCGCGCGCGGTCGTGTAGTGGCCCTCCATGGGCAGGCCGTGCGGCGTGATGAAGTGCGTGTTTTCCGCCCCCAGCTCCTTTGCGCGCTCGTTCATCATCTGCGCGAAGCCCTCGACGCTGCCGCCCAGGTGTTCCGCGATAGCGACCGCCGCGTCGTTGCCGGAGGCGAGCATCAGGCCCGTGACCATCTGCTCCAGGGTCAGCTTTTCATTCAGATTCAGATAGATCGAGGTGCCCGGCACGCCGTACGCGTTTTTCGTGCAGACCACCTCGTCCGCAAGGTTGCCCTGCTCGAACACCAGCAGCGCCGTCATCACCTTCGTCGTCGACGCCATGGGAAGCTTCGCGTCCGCGTTGTAGGAAAAGAGCACGCGGCCCGTGGATTGCTCCATGACGCACGCGGCCGCCGCACTCGTCGCGGCCGCCGCAGTTCCATTATACAGGACGAGCAGCGCCGTGAAAAGCCCCGCAATCCATCTTTTCATCTTTCTCCACCCCTTTGCAGCGATAAAAAAGCTTATGCGCGCGCTTTTCACTCCATCCCTTTGTTGACAAAAACGTAGAGATGGGGCTATCATAAGCTATCTGACGCAAAGGAGCCGATTCAATCATGAAGATTCAGCCGCTCAAGGGCATGAGGGACTACCTGCCGGACGAAATGCGCCTGCGCGATTACGTGCAGGGTGAAATTTTGAAGACCTACCGCGCCAGCGGTTTTGAACGCATCGCCACCCCGATGCTCGAGGACATGGAAAACCTCGACAAGAGCGACGGCGGCGATAACCTGAACCTGATCTTCAAGGTGCTAAAGCGCGGCGACAAGCTCGACGCGGCGCTTGCCTCCGGAAGCGAAAAGGAGCTTTCCGACATGGGCCTGCGCTACGACCTGACGCTGCCCCTCTCCCGATATTACGCGGCGAACCGCGCAAATCTTCCCGCGCCCTTCAAGGTCATCCAGACCGACCGCGTCTTTCGCGCAGAGCGCCCGCAGAAGGGCCGCATGCGCGAGTTCGTGCAGTGCGACATCGACATCCTCGGCGACGAGAGCGTGAACGCGGAGATCGAACTCATCGACGTGACGGCGCGCGCGCTGCTCTCCATCGGCTTTACCGACTTTACCGTGAACATCAACGACCGGCGCATGCTGCGCGGCATGCTTCAAACGATGGGCTTTGGCGCGGATACGCTGGACAGCGTGTGCGTCACGTTCGACAAGCTGGACAAGGTCGGCGCGGACGGCGTGCGCGCGGAGCTCACGGAAAAGGGCTTCCCCGCGCAGGCGGTGGAGGCGCTGGACGCCTTCCTTCGCGCGGGCGACTTCGCGCTCGAGCGCGTCGCCGCGCTGTGCGAGGACAGGACGCTCGGCGAAAACGTGCAGCGCGTCATCGACACCGTGCGCCGCCTCGCCGGGGGCCGCTACGCCATCGCCTACTGCCCCTCGCTCGTGCGCGGGCAGGGCTATTACACGGGCATGGTCTTCGAGGTCACCTGCGCCGCGTTCTCCGGCGCGGTCGCTGGCGGCGGGCGCTACGACGAGATGATCGGCAAGTTCATCGGACAGAAGGTGCCCGCCGTGGGCTTCTCCATCGGCTTTGAGCGCATCTGCAGCATTCTGATGGAGCAGGGCTTCGTCATCCCCGCCGAAAAGCAAAAGCTCGCGCTGCTCTACCGTCCGGACGCCGACTTCGCGTCGGTGCTCACGAAGGCCGAAGCGCTGCGCGAGCGCTACGCGGTCACGGTGCTTACGCAGCAAAAGAAGCTGGGCAAGCAGCTCGGCGCGCTGGAGGCCGCGGGCTTTGCAGCCGCCGCCTTCGCGGACAACGACGACGTCAAGGAGCTCGGGCAGAAGGCCGAGTAAAGCGGGCCTAAAACCGACTAAGTGGAGAAGCCGCATTGGCTTCCCCACTCTTTTTTTCGTAAAGGACGGCATTCTACGCCATGCAGACGCGCTTCTCACCCCGTCGGGTGATTTATTTATCTCTTTTCGCTTGACACGCTCCTCGAAAGGTGATATATTCATCTCATAAAGATACAAATATATCTCCACCAGGAGGAAACGACATGAAAAAAGCAAAACGTGTGATCGGGCTGGGCGTCGCCTGTGTGCTTGCGATAGTTCTCTCGTCCCTGTACGCCATTGCCTTCAACGAATCGCGCCTCGTCGCGCCGATGGACTTTTCGACCTACGCCTTTCAGCTAAAGGATCTGCCGATGCTCTGTTCCATCGCGCTGCTCTGGCTGTACGCCATCTACCTGTTCGTGCTGCTGTTCCGCGCCATGGCCCGCAGAAATCAAGAAGCTGCGCGCACGCATCGAACGCGCAGGCTCAATCCCAAGCTCGGGCTGCTGGGTTTCTTGGGCTTTCTGGGCTTCGTTGGGTTCATGACCTACCGAGTGGACAGGACGGTCTACCCCTTCGCCTTTTTCCTCTTCTTCGGCTTTTTCGGTTTTTTCTTCGAGGGAAAGATGTCCGATACCTACATGGACGAGCGCTACCGCGAAAACGCGAAGACCGCCCAGCTTCAGGCCATGAAGGTCGGGTACAGCGTAATCTTCATCTTGTTGCTCCTGTTGGGGCGGGGCGCGCTTTTCGGAAATCTGGAATATACGCTGATCGCCTTCGTCATCGGCACCTCGCTTTCGCTCGCGCTTGTGCTCTTTTTAAGCGAATACCTGCTCTACCGTCTGGATCTCGACGAGACGGCGGACGACGGCGAGGTATAACGTATGCCGGAATTTGAGTGCAGACTGAAAAAATACCGGCTTCAAAGCGACATGACGCAGGAGCAGCTTGCGCTTCGCGTCGGGGTGCGGCGCGAGACCATCATGCGGCTGGAAAAGGCGCAGTACAACCCCTCCCTCAAGCTCGCGATCGACATCTCCCGGGCCGTCAAAGCGCCGATCGAGGAAATATTCATCTTTCCGGAAAATCCGGACGAATGAACAAAAAACGGGCATGCACCCGTTTTAGCGCGTCGACAAAGCGGCATACGCCGCTTTGTCGACGTTAGGGGTGATCTTTTCGCTCCGCAAAACTGCGTTTTGCTGCGGAAAAAGCCCCGACTACGAAGGGAGCGAAGCGACTAGGCGCGAGGACAGCGCGAAGCGCTCCGCAGAGCCGTACCCCGCGCATAGCGCTGGGCGCAGCGGGCAAAGCCGGGCGATACGATTGCAGTCTTGCAGACGGCTTTTGGTTTCTCTGCCTTCGATGGGTTTGTCATCAATCTGAAACGGGCATGTACCCGTTTTTTTGTTATTCTGCGGCTTCCACGCGATCGCGCCCCTTTTGTTTGGCGCGGTAAAGTGCCGCGTCCGCCGCATTGAAGATCTCTTTAAAGCCCCGTCTGCCTTCCCGCGAGCCCGACGCGCCGATGCTGCATGAAATCCCCGTATCCTGCTGTGAAAAGACCTCCCGCGTCCGCCGCAGGATGGCGTCCGCGACCCTTAGCGCGCCGCTCTGTCCGCCCGTCCTCATCAGCATCAGGAACTCGTCCCCGCCGATGCGCCCAACCACCGCGTCCTGCGGCGCACAGCCGGTGAGGATGCGCGCAAACGCGCGCAGCACGTCGTCCCCCTTCCAGTGCCCCAGGGTGTCGTTGACCGTCTTAAAGTTGTCCACGTCCATCACCAGCACCGCGCCGTCGCACGCCTCGTCCCGCGCAAACAGCGCGAGGCCTCTGTCGTATGCCGCGCGATGGTTGAGCAGGCCCGTAAGCGAGTCGTTGTCGATCTGACGCCTGAGCAGCTCATGATGCTCCATCTCCGCCGTGATGTCCGTATAGACGCTGCAAATCTGCCCTGCCTTTTCCCCGGCCGCACCTTTCTTGCCCGTTTCCTTCACCCAGACGTGCGCGCCGTCCCTACGGCACATCCGGTATCGCGCGGTATAGACGCCCTCCTCGTCCACGGCGTCCCATTGACGCAGCACGTCTTCCCGGTCCGCCGGGCAGACCGCGCCCAGCGCCGTCCCGCAGGATTCGCGCAAAAAGACGTCGCGCGGACATCCGAGCAGCTTGGGAAGGCCGTCCCCCACGAAGAGATAGGTGTGTTCCCGGTCGCACAGGCACTGCGAAAAGCCGCTGCCGATGTCCGCGTCGGGCATAAGGGCCGTCGGTCGATCCGCATCCTCCCGCAACGGCGCGGACAGGTGCGCGTGGTACAGCAAAAAGCCCCCCGTCGCCCTGCGCAAAAGCAGCGCCGACACGCGGCGGCGAACGCATTCGTTTTTTCCAGCGCTCCGCAGGAGGAGGCCCGCCTGGCCCGTCACGAGGCAATGGACGTCGTCCAGGCACCGGGCGGTCAACGACTCCTCCGCCAGCGCCATGTCCCGCGCCGCATTCCGTCTTCTTTCGATCAGCGCGCGCACACCCGCCGCGCCCAGGGCGTAATCCGTTTCGTCGATCCAAGATACGTCCTGCGAAAGCGCTTCGGTGAGGCTTTCATCCGCGCCGGGGCTGTAATACCGCCTCAGATAGGCGCGCACGAAGGCCGCCGCGCGGCGCTCCATGTTCTCCCGTTCCTCCATACGGCAACCCTCCCCGCCTCTGTGCCCATAAACCCAGTTGGGTCGATTTTACACCAGATTCGATGTAAAGTCAATACGCCACATATGATGTGGGCAATAATAGCCTCATACAGAAAAAGCAATGAGGCGTCTCGCATGAAAAACTATTTGGACATCCTGCGCGGGCTGCGGGAGGACAACGACCTGACGCAAGCGGACGTGGCCCACATCCTGGGGACGACGCAGCAGGTGTACTCACGGTATGAGAACGGGGTCAATGAAATTCCGCTGCGCCACTTTATTACGCTGTGTCGCTTTTACCGCGTAAGCGCGGACTGGGTGCTCGGGCTCGGCGCATACAGGCAGGATTGAACGAAAAGGGGCGGGCGCCGTCGCGCCCGTCCCTTCAATCTTTGTCCTCGTCGAGCTGTTTTTCCAAATCCTTTGGAAGCGGCGTCACGGTAAAGGCCTGCGGCGCCTCTTCCTTCTTCGCCTTCTTCTTGCCGGGCTTAGGTTCCTCTTCCTCGTCGTCGCAGAGCATGTTCTTCAGGTCTCCTACGACCTGCGGAATCATTTCCACCATGCGATCGACCGGCGTCGCATAGTTGGCGGAAAGCAGCTTCACCTGCCCGCCGCCCGACACGAGGAAGCCCACGGGGTTGACCGACACGCCCGCGCCGCTGCCGCCCGCGAAGGGAAGCGCTTCGTCCACGTTCGCGCTCTTGATCTGCCCCTTGCCGTCCACGCTGTACTCGCCGCCGCCCGCTACAAAGCCAAAGGATACGCGCGAGATGGGGATGATCGTCACGCCCTCCGCCGTCTGCACGGGGTCGCCCACGACGGTGTTCACGTCCACCATGTCGCGGATGTTCTCCATCGTCGTCCCCATCAGGCTTTCAATAGGATGCCTGTCCATATCTTCTTCGCCTCTTTCCGATTTCGCCGCCCTTCACGCGGGGCGGGATGCGCGTCACGCAGCGTCCGCGTGCGCGCGCAGCGCAGCGCGCTGCGCCGACAGCCGGATGCTGTGCAGCATGCCGAGCGCTACCGTGGCCATAATGTCCCCCGGCAGCACGACGATTATACACTGCGCGGTCATCAGGAACACGGGGTGCGAAAAGTCCGGCGCGACGCCAAAGTGCGGCGTCACGCGCATCTTTTTTTGAATGAGGCGCGAGAGCGGCGCCAGCGTGCAGCAGAGCAGGCCGCATACGCGCGCGGTGTTCGACGCCTCCTCCATGCCCACGCGCGCCCGGGCCACCAGCTTGTCCACGCGCACGTGCCGCTCGATGTAGGCGCGGGCGCGCCTGTTTTTCAGCACCGGGCGAACGACCGTGCGCGCCGACACGTCGACCGGCGCGCCCTCCGCGCCATCCTTGCCGCGTGGGCGAATCGAGAAAAAGAGGCCGCTCTTTCCGCGTTCGATGACGCCGTCGAAGCGCAGCGTCCAAAACAGCGCGCGCAGCTTGAGCTGCACGGTTGACCGCTCCCCGATGTCCAGCCTCGCGCTGATGTGCAGCGGCACCAGCAGCAGCGCGTATAAAAACGTCGTCACATATACCATGTCTTCACCCCCGCATTCCTGTTCTTCCCGCATGTTCTTCGTTTGATACATCTTTTCTTTTGCCCGGCGGGCGTGTATAATAAAAAGCACTGAATTTGGAAATGGAGGCCTTCCCCCATGTACAAGCTTCTCGAAAACTTTGAATACGTCATCCTGCTCCTGTTCCTTGCCTGCTTCGTGCTGGGCAAGCTTTATCTCATGCTCGCCCTCGCCGTGCTCTGGTATCTGCTCTACGGCTTCGTGGGCCTCGCGGAGCGCATGATCCAGACGGGGCACCGCCGCCTCGCGCAATTTTATTTGAAGGTCACGTTTCCCTACCTGCTGCTCCCCTTCCGGCGCGCCTGGTACTACATGCTGAGCATTCTCGCGCTGCCCGCCGAGCCCGTCTACCCGGCGGATACGGCGCTGGCGCTCTCCCGAAAGCTCAACCCAGAAGCCCTTGGAAACGACAACAACCGCAGCTACTACTACGGCATCGTGGCCCATATCCAGACCGAGCTGGGCAACGTCCCGGAGGCCCGGGCGCAGCTTGAAAAGGCGCGCGCCCTGAAGCACAATGCGGGGTTTGACAAGCTGTACCAAGACATCGAAGAACGCATCTTAAAGAAGGAGCAAAGCGCATGAAGCTGATTTCCTGGAATGTCAACGGCCTTCGCGCCTGCCTGGGCAAGGGATTTATGGACTACTTCGCCGCCCAGCAGGCCGACTTCTTCTGCCTGCAGGAGACGAAGATGCAGGAAGGTCAGGCGGATGTCCCCACGGAGGGATACGTGCAGTTCTGGAACAGCGCCGTCAAAAAGGGCTATTCCGGAACCGCCATCTTCGCCAAAGAACCCCCGCTCAGCGCGCGCTATGGCCTCGGCATCGAAGCGCACGACCAGGAGGGGCGCGTCATCACCCTGGAATACGAGGACTTCTTTCTCGTCACCGTCTACACGCCCAACGCGCAGCGCGAGCTCACCCGCCTCTCCTACCGCATGCAATGGGAAGAGGATTTCCGCGCGTACCTCAAGGCGCTCGACGCGCAAAAGCCCGTCATCGTCTGCGGGGACATGAACGTCGCGCACAAGGAAATCGACCTCAAGAACGCCAAGTCCAACGCCGGGAACGCGGGCTTTACGGATGAAGAACGCGAACAGATGACCCGGACGCTCGAAAGCGGCTTTGTCGATACGTTCCGTCACCTTTATCCGGACAAGGCCGGCTGCTATTCCTGGTGGTCCTACATGTTCAACGCCAGAAAGAACAACGCCGGGTGGCGCATCGATTATTTTCTCGTCTCCGATCGCATCAAGGACCGCATTCACGAGGCGCGCATCGACGCGGACGTATACGGCAGCGATCACTGCCCCGTCGCGCTGGAGATCGACCTGTAAATATCTCCAAAGGGCCGTGCGCCGGCCCATTCTTTTTGACAGGAGGGTTTTTCATGAAATATCTGTTTGCATCCGACATTCACGGCTCGCGCGGCGCCGCTGAGCAGGTGCTGGAGCGCTACGCCGTCGAGGGCGCGTCCCGCCTCATTTTGCTGGGCGACCTGCTCTACCACGGCCCGCGAAACGACCTGCCCGACGATTACGACCCGAAGGAGGTGATCCGTCTGCTCAACGGCGCCAAAAGGGAAATCCTCTGCGTGCGGGGGAACTGCGACGCCGAGGTCGACCAAATGGTGCTGGAGTTCCCGATCACCGCGGACTGCATGCTGCTGGACCTCGCCGGGCGCGCCGCGTTCGTGACGCACGGGCACATCTTTAACCTTTCTTCGCTTCCGCCCCTGAAGGACGGCGACCTGCTGATTCACGGGCACACGCACGTGCTCACCGTTCAGCGCCAGGGCGGGATTACCTACATCAATCCCGGCTCCGCCGCGCTGCCCAAGGAGGGCAATCCGAAGTCCTACATGATCTGGGAGGACGGCCTGTTCACCATCAAGGAGCTAGGCGGAAAGGTCGTCACCACCTACGACAGCCGCGCTTGAGGCGGCGCACATCATAAAAGGAAGCGAAAGCACATGAACTTTGTCTTTATTTCCCCGCATTTTCCCGCCAACTACGAACGCTTCTGCACCGCGCTGAAGGAGCACGGCGTCACGGTGCTGGGCATCGCGGACACCCCTTACGATCAGTTGACCGACACCCTGCGCGGCGCCTTGACCGACTATTACCGCGTCGACAGCCTGGAGGATTACGAATCCGTCCTTCGCGGCGTGGCTTATTTCATCCACCGTTACGGCAAAATCGACTGGCTGGAATCCAACAACGAGTACTGGCTGGAGCAGGACGCCCGCCTGCGCGAGGCCTTTCACATCACGTCCGGCTTTATGCCGGCCGACATGCCGCAGGTCAAGCACAAGAGCCTCATGAAGGCCTGCTACGAAAGGGCCGGGGTGCCCACCGCGCGCTATCACATGGTTTCCACGCTCGACGCGGCCCGCGCCTTCATCGAAGAGGTCGGCTATCCCGTCATCGTAAAGCCCGACAACGGCGTGGGCGCGTGCGCCACGTACAAGCTCTGCTCGGACGGCGAGCTGTGCCGCTTTTACGAAAACCCGCCGTCCGTTCCCTACATCATGGAAGAGTACGTATACGGCGCGATCTGCTCATACGACGCGATTCTGAACTCAAAGGGCGAACCGCTCTTTGAAAGCGGCGATTACGTGCCCTATTCCATCATGGAGGCGGTCAATACGGGCGACCACCAACATTTTTCCATCCTGCCGCGCCTGCCGGACGACCTGCGCGACGCGGGACGGCGATGCGTGAAGGCGTTCGGCGCGTATTCGCGCTTCGTACACTTCGAGTTCTTCCGCCTGTGGGAGGATCACCCAAGCCTCGGCCGCGCGGGAACGATCGTGGGGCTCGAGGTCAACATGCGCCCCTGCGGCGGCTTCACACCGGACATGTACAACTATGCGCTGAGCACCGACGTATACCGCATCTATGCCGACATGATCTGCTATGACGAGAACCGCCAGCCCGACTGGCCGGAAAAATACTACTGCGCGTTCGTCGGCCGTCAGGACGGCAAGCCGTACCTGCTCTCTCAGGAGGCGCTCCGCCAGCGCTACGCGGGCGACCTGATGATGTCCGCCGTGCTGCCGGACGTGCTCGCCGCGGGCATGGGCAAGTACGTGTTCATCGCCCGCTTTAAGGATACCGACCGCATGGACGCCTTCTTCCGCGACGCGCTGGAGCTCGCCGCGCAATAATTATTTTTGAAGGAATAGGTGTTACATGAACTCCAAACGCCCTATTGTGGGATGTCTTTTCAAGATGTCAAAAACAGAGCGGAAATGTACTGCTTTTTCAGTCCATTTCCGCTCTGTTTTTTGTCTGTTGTGCAATAGCCCCTTTTGGGCCGTTTGGGCTTATTCGTCTTCGTCTTCTTCCTCGGGGAGTTCGCCGTTGTGGTAGACGTCCTGCACGTCGTCCAGATCGTCCAGCATTTCCAGCAGCTTCTGAATCTTGGCGATCAACTCCGGATCGTCGATCGGGTTCGTCGTCTGCGGAATCATCGTCAGTTCCGCGGACAGGAAGTTGAAGCCCTGCTTTTCGAGGTTCTCGCGCACCGACGAGAAGTCGGTGACCGCGGTCGTCACCTCAAAGCAATCCTCCTGCGCCTGCACATCGGATGCGCCCGCGTCCAGGGCGGCCATCATCACGTCGTCCTCGTCCATGCCGGGCTTGCGCTCGAGGACGATCAGGCCGACGCTGTCGAACATGTAAGAGACGCAGCCGTTCGTGCCGAGCGAGCCGCCGTTCTTGTCGAAGATGTGGCGGATGTCGGAGGCGGTGCGGTTGCGGTTGTCCGTGACGGTCGTTACGATGACCGCCATGCCGCCGGGCGCGTAGCCCTCGTAGGTGATCTCCTCGTAATTGACGCTGCCCAACTCGCCCGCAGCCTTGAGGATGGAGCGCTTGATGTTATCGTTGGGCATGTTGTTGGCCTTGGCCTTGGCGATGACATCTCGCAGCTTGCTGTTGGAATCGGGGTTGCTGCCGCCGTCGCGCACGGCGATGGCGATTTCGCGTCCGATCTTCGTGAATACCTTGCCGCGCGCCGCGTCGGCCTTGCCCTTTTTATTCTTGATGTTTGCCCACTTGGAATGGCCTGACATGATGAATCCTCCCGGTATTAAAAATCACATCTATTATCATAACACAAATACATTGAAACAGGCAAGGCATGAACCCCTGTTTTTCGCAGGAAAAACCCTCTTTTTTGCCGATTTGCTCAGGGAACGAGATTTAATAGATCGCCGTCCGGGTTGTAACCGACAAAGCTGTTCGGCACGTCGCCCACGATGATGCTCTCCGCGAGCAGCAGGTTGTTGGAAACCTCCACCTCGCGCGCCTGCGTCGGGATGACGACGCGAATCCAGGCCGTCACCGTCATGTAGATCTTGTGGCGCGTCTGATTGATGCCCGAGGTCTCAAATTCTGTGTGAAACTCCGTCTGCACGCCGCCGATCGGCACCACCTGAACGGGGATGACCGGACCGCTCGCCGCCAGCACCTGTGATCCCAGCGCCGATCCCAGCGGGATGCCGACCTCCTCCGTGCGCATGCTGTCGAGCTGCGCCTCCGCCGCGTTGACGACGGCGGTGGAGACTTCGTTCATGCGGACCGTGTTCGCCTGCACCATGCTCACCCGTCCCTGCGCGTCGCAGATCACGTTCATCAGGTCCTCGTAATTGACCCGACCGTCGGTCGCTTTGTTCATTGCCTCGTTGATGAGGCGCGTCGCCAGCGCGATGGATTTGGCCTCCGCCATGTTCAGCACCACCGGACGCAGGTTTCGCTCCACGAACAGGCAAAATCCCGCGACGATCACGAAGAACAGAATGACCCACCGCACTCCCCTGTTCTTCTTCTTAAAAACTTTTTCCTTGGCTGCAACCATCTGCGTTCCTCCTTCGTCATATCATCAGTGGATTGTATGCGGATGTCGGGCGTTTGATTTTTTCAATGCGCTTTGGTACAAAATATGCTATAATGCCACCAATGGACAGGAATACTGATTCCCGCAGGAGGGAGGCCTTGCATGAAAAAGAAAAAGGACAAACGCAAAGCGCCGGGCGCTTTTGACGAACCTTTCGATCAGGCAGACGGCTTACAGGAGGAGCCGCCCGTTTGGGAAGGCGACTACGCGCCGGAGGGCGAGCCGGAAACGCCCGGTTATCCGCCGGAGGACGTCGGCGCGGGCTGGGACGATCCCGATGCAGAGGAGAATATCGACTTCGCCCCGGACGAATCGGAGGCGGATGACTTTTATGTGGAAGAAACGCCCACGCACATGCCCCCGCCAAGCGACGGGGACGTCTACGACGACGGTGAGAAACCTTCCCCGATCACCATCTTCAAGCCGCGCACGCGGCGGCCGAATTTTGTTTTGAGCGTCGTGGTTTCGACCCTGCGTCTGCTCTGCATTCTGGTGGTCATTCTCTCGCTTGCGGGCGCGGGCGCGCTGGTGGGCATCGCCAAGGCGTATGTGGAGACCGCGCCCACGCTGGATCTGGCGAAGATCGACGAACAGGCGCAGACCTCCTTCATCTACGACGCGCAGGGCAATCTCATCACCGACTACAAGGGCACGGAAGACCGCATCATGGTTTCCATCGACGAGATTCCCACGCAGCTGCAAAACGCCTTCGTCGCGGTCGAGGACGCGCGCTTCTTCACCCATAACGGCGTGGACGTCAAGCGCATCGTGGGCGCGTTCATCTCGAACATGTCCTCCTCCAGCCAGCAGGGCGGCTCTACGATCACCCAGCAGCTCATCAAGCAGACGGTGCTTTCCGACGAGCAGAGCTACAAGCGCAAGCTGCAGGAGGCGTACCTGGCCATGCAGCTCGAGACGCGCTACACCAAGGAGCAAATCCTCGAGTCCTACCTCAATACGATCTTTCTGGGCGGAAGCTATTACGGCGTGAAGGTCGCGGCGAACGGCTATTTCGGCAAGGAGCTGGGCGACCTGACGCTGCGCGAATGCGCGATGCTGGCGGGCCTGACCCGAAGCCCCAACTACTACAACCCGCGCAAGAACTTCTATGCCCGCAACACGGAGGACAGTCAGACGGCCAAGATTACGAACGACCGTACCGACTACGTGCTGCGCATGATGTACGAGAACCAGTTCATCACGCAGGAGCAGTACCACGAGGCGCTCGATCCCTCCACCGCGCACGTGCTGGAGACCTCCCCCGCCTCCACGGAAATCTACGATTACGCCTATTACGTGGAATACGCGATTACGGACGTGGTCTCTACCTTCCTGGAGCTCAACCAGCTTGAGGACACGTCGGCCAACCGCTATGCGATGGAAAACAAGCTGCGCACGGGCGGCTACAGCGTGTACCTTTGCATCGACACGGAAATTCAGACCATCGTGGAGGACACGCTGGCGAACTGGGACAATTACCCGCGCCTGCGCAATCCCTCCGACAAGGTCTACCGCGCGCGCAACGCCGACGGCACGTACACCGAGATTCCCCAGCCGCAGGCGGGCGTCGCGGTGCTCGACTACCGCACCGGCGAGCTCAAGGCGATCGTCGGCGGCCGCTACCGCCCGACGCAGCGCAAGACGCTCAACCGCGCAAGCGACATCAACATGCCGGTCGGCTCCTCGATCAAGCCGATCTCCGTGTACGCCCCGGCCATCGATCTGGGCGCGTCCCCGGCGAGCATCGTGTACAACATGCCGATTCCGATCAGCGGATGGAAGGTGAACGGCAAGGATTCCTTCCCCAAGAACTACGGCGGCGGCGGCTACAAGGGCGCGGAGACGTTCCGCGAGGCGCTGCGCAGCTCGCACAACACCGCGGCGGCGCAGGCGCTGATGACCTACGTCGGCGTTGAGCGCTCGGCTGAGTACCTGCGCCAGATGGGCGTGGCGGACAAGAACATCAACGAGGACGGCTTCGGCCTCGCGCTGGGCTCCTCGGGCCTTACGCCCATTCAGATGGCCGTCGCCTTCGGCACGTTGGCCAACAAGGGCGTCTATCTGGAGCCGCTTTCCTTCTCCAAGATCGTCGATTCCAGCGGCAAGGTCATCGTCGACGCCCACGCCATTCAGGAAAAGCGTCAGGTCTTCAAGCCTTCCACCTCCATGCTGGTGGTCGACATGCTCAAGGGCGTCGTCTCCAGCGGCACGGGCACCAAGGCGAAGATTTCCTCTCAAGTGGTCGCGGGCAAGACGGGCACCAACTCCGACGCGCGCGGCGTCACGTTCGCGGGCATGACGGGCTGGTACTCCGCCGCGCTCTGGGTCGGCCACGACAACTACAAGCCCCTCACCTCCAAGGCGACGGGCGGCAACGACGCGGCCCCGCTGTGGCAGTCCTTCATGGAGAAGATCCACAAGGCCAAGGGGCTCGATTCCCGCGAGATCGTGGACGGCTCCCCGGAGGATTACGGCCTCGTCAAGGTCACGACCTGCGGCGTCAGCGGCCAGCTTGCGACGGATGCCTGCCGCCGGGACATCAACGGCTACAAGACGGTCACCGACTACTGGTACAAGGACAGCGCTCCCACGCAGTACTGCACCATGCACTCGGAACTGCCGATCTGCACCGTTTCCGGGCGCCTGGCGACCGAATACTGCCCCTCGAGCGTCGTGGAGACGAAGGCGATCGTCGTCATTCCCAAGGGACATCCGCTCTACAACTACACCGATTCCTACGGCAGTGTGATCCGTCAGTATCTCGGCGACTTCGCGACTTCCAAGAGCAGCAGCGCGATCAGCACGACGGTCTGCGACGTGCACACCTCCGACTGGGTTTACCAGAACAGCTCGAACACGCAGTCCCTGCGCGACGAAGCCTATCAGCTCACCATCGACGCCTACAACAAGGTCGGCGCTGCGAGCGAATGGCTCTCCAGCGACGCGCGCCAGAGCATCAATACGGCCATCGGCGCGGTCGAGGCGGTCATCTACAGCGACTACATCGACTCCGGCACGCTGCAAAACGCGGTGGAAAATCTGCGTTGGGCGCTTTCCAACGCCGGGCTGTAACAAAAGCAGAGCGGAAACGAGGCTGAGGAGAGATGTTGACGTTCTTCAATCGGCGTGAATTGCTCAGCACCTTTTCCATGAAGGAGCGCGGCCGTGTGATTGCCGCGCTGGAAGGTGCCGGGGTCCCCTATGTCACCCGTACGGTCGATCGAAATGCCCCCATCCTCGGTTCTTCGAGCCGCGGACGCAGGGGAACGTCCGGCCAAAACCCGGCCCTAGCCTACGAGTACACCGTTTTTGTCCATAAGCGCGACCTGGAACGCGCCCGATGTGCCCTTGCGCACAAATAGACCGAGGCCCGCCGATCACAGAAGCGGGCCTCTTTTCCCATGACAAAGGAGGAACGCACCATGAAAAGCATCAAGCCCGGCCGCGGTCCATCCATGATGGGCGCCGTCGCCAGCGCCGCCGCCATGCTATTCGGCGTCTTTTGGATCGTAGGAGCCAGTCAGATCACAGGCGGCGCAGGACCCATAGGCGCCGTTTTTCCGCTCTTTGGCGTGCTGTTTATCGTCGCCGCCGCCGTGCAGCTTTTCAGGAACCTTCACAATGCCGTCGGAAAAAACCGCTTTTCGGAGTTCGACATTACGGACGAGCAGGAAGAACCGGATCCTCTCAATCAGCGCTTCGCAGGCGCCTCGCCTGACGATACGCCCTCCCCTGCTTACTGCCCCTTCTGCGGCACGGGATTAGAAAAGGATTACGCCTACTGTCCCCACTGCGGCAAAAAGCTGCCCGCATGAGTTCAGGCCGCCGAACGCTTGGGTGCGTTCGGCGGCCTGTTTTGTCTTTCAGGGGATCAATCGTCGTCGTCCAGATCGTCGTCGATCCTGCGCATGCGCGTCGGCAGGCAGATCACCTGTCCCGCTCTGAAGTCGGTGGGCAGCAGGTTCGGGTTGAGGCGCATGAGGGTCTCCACCGTCGTGCCGTTGGCCGTGGCGATGCTCGAAAGCGTGTCGCCGTTCTGAATCTCATACGCCTGGCCGCCGTCCTCGCAGTTGCCGCGCATGCCGCTCTGCGGGATGCACAGGCGGTCGCCCGCGGCAAGCGCCGTCAGGCGCACGCCTTCGTTCGTCTGGCGCAGGGCGCGCACGGAGACGTTGTTCGTCACCAGCACGTCCGCCAGCGTCTGTCCGCTCTGCACCACGTAGGGCGTGCTGCCGACCGGGCAGGCGGGGCCGGAGGAGCTGCCGCCGCTGGGCACGCACAGAACGTCGCCGACCAGCAGACGGCCCGGGGCTATGTTGGGGTTTGCGTTGATGAGCTCGCGCACGTCGATGCCGAATTTGCGCGCGATGATGTAAAAGCTGTCGCCGCGCTGAACGGTGTAGGGTGTCGTGCAGCTCGGGCAGCCCGCGTAGGTCGAGGAATTATCCATCGCCACATGGCTCAATTCGTCGTCCTGCATCGTGCCCGCCCCGCTTTCCACACCGCTGAGGCTGGAGGGCTCTACATCGTACTGCGTCATTTCATTCATGAAATCAAGTCCCCTTTCTTGTGGTATGCTACATCGTATGTAAGCGCCCGGAAGGGGGTGCGCGTCCCACCGCTTTCTTCGCAAAATGACCCGGAATGCTTCACGCCCGCAGGCGATGGAAAAACCCGGCCGACCGACAGGCGATTATGCAAAGGACGGCGCCGGTCGGCAGCAGCACGAGATGCGCGGCGTCCCCGACCGCGTCGAAGAGCACGCCGTAGACCGCCTGACCGAGGGGTTGCGCGCACAGGGTCAGCGCGGAAACGCAGGCCATCACCTTGCCCGTAAGCCCCGGCGGCGTCCGCGCCTGAATGGCCGACAGCGCAAAGATCGAAAAGACGCTGGACGCGATCTGTCCGCCGCAGAAGGAGAGCACGAGCCAGACGTACCGCACGAGCGTGCCGCCCGGCAGCAAAAACGAGATCCCCGCGGGCAGATAGCAAAGCCCCAGCGCCACCAGCAGGATGTACAGCCGTTGCGTTCTGATTCGCTTTGCCAACAGGCCCGCGGCCAGGCCGCCCAGCACGGCGGCGGCCCCCATCGCACTTTCCGCCAGGCCGTAATGCGAGGCGGAGAGGCCCAGCACGTTTCGTATCATGAACGGAAAGCCCACCGCCGCCGTCCCAACGACGAAGAAGCTGACTCCTGCCGCCAACAGCAGCAGCCGCAGGATGTCGGGCTGTTCCTTCAAAAGAAAGTGTACGCCTGCGCGGACGTCTTCCCGGACAATTTCTGTGGCGCGCCGCCTCACCGTGGGCCTCTGATGCGGCAGGCGGATGAAGCACTCCATCAGCGCCGTGAGGAAGAAGCAAATCGCCGCCGCGCGCATCACGGTGCGAATACCGAAGGCGGCATAAAAGACGCTGCCCAGAAAGGGCGTCGTCAGGCCCGCGAGCGCGTTTACCTGATTGACGAGCGCATTTCCGCGCAGAAGATTATCGCCCGACTGCATCTGCGGCACGCATGCGAGAACCGTAGGCGATTCAAACGCGCCCAAAATCGACAGGGCCACCAGCAACGCGCCGACCAGCGGCAGGCCGCGCGCCTGTGTGAGCAGCGCGGCGGCGGCGAGCACCGCCAGACCGGACAGGCCGTCCAGCGCGACCATGATGTTTCTGCGGTTCGCTCGATCGGCCAGAACGCCGCCCAAGGGGGCAAGCAGGATCGTCGGGAGCATGGCCGCAGACAGAATCCCGGCGAACACGGCAGCGGAACCCGTGCGCTCCAAAATGTACATGGAGAGCGCGAATTTCAGCGTGTAGTTTCCGACGAGGGAACTGACCTGCCCGAGAAGCAGGAGCGTAAAGTTGCGGGTGAACAGTCCTTGCTTCACCGCCTTTTTCCCCCAAACGCGATCAGACGCGCCGCTTCCGCCGCGAGCGCGAGGACGGCGAGTCCCACGCACCACGCCGCCGCGATCCCATGGCCCCTCCCGGCGAGCAGCACGCCGCAGACGAGCAGGCCCGCCTCCGCCGCCAACGCAATACCGCGGATGAACAGTCGAAACGCCGGGCTCCTCTCCCATCGATTCGTCACGCGCCGGTCGAACCGGTCCGCCGCATCCTCTATGCGCGCCTCCGCGCGTTTCGCGGCCGCCTCTATGCGTTCGTCAAATTCTTTTTCCGTCATCGTAAATTCCTCCGCTTTCTTTAATACGTTCAGTCGGTATGTAAATATGCCGTAAAAACGGCGCGTGTGCGCCGGAAATTTTTTCGTCTCATAAATAAGGTTCGCGCAGCCGCTCAGAGCGGCCGTTCTTTCTCGCTCCACTCTCCGAAATACCGATTCGCCGCATCGAAAATTTTCTCGTCGATCAGCGGCACCCCCATTTTCTCGAGCATTTGGGCGATAAATGCGAATTTGCGCTGCATCTCTTCCGCCGAAGCGGGAAAGACCGAGGGCGCCAGCCACAGGTCGGACAGCAGCGGAATCACCTCCGCCAGCTCCCTCGCGTATTCCGTGTGTATCGAACCGTCACGCTTGCCCTCCTCGATGAGCCTGAGCCACTGAGGCGCGAGCACACGCCTGCCGGATTCGATCAGGCGGGCCAGAATCGCCGGGTTTTTCAGGATCGGAAGCGCCTGCTTGCCCAGTCGGATGCGCTCGCCGTCCGCCTGATTCAGCAAAATGACGGCGCGCATCTTTTGCAGGCCGTTTAGGTCCGTGAGATTGCGAACGGCCTCGAAGGGGTTGTTTTCGAAGAACATCTGGTCGCTCACCGCGTCCATGATTTCCTCCTTGGACTTGAAGTGATGATAAATCGCCCCCTTCGTAAGCCCGCCGAGCCCGTCGACGATGTCCTGAATGGTGGTCTCCTCATATCCCTTTTCCATGAAGAGGCGCCTGGCCGTCTCCAAGATCTTTTCGACGGTCACCTCTGGATACTTGTTGCGGGCCACGTGTATCCCTCCCGGCGTTTACATTCATTCGGTATGTATCTATTATAGCCGCAATGCTTCGTTATGTCAAGGTAATTTACGCGACAAAAAAGGAGGCGTCGCGCTTTCAAAGCGACGTCTCCGCCGTTGAATTCTGCCCCGCCTTACGCCTTGACCGTACCGTCCGGGTTGAAGAGCGGCAGCGGCTCCAGATAGCGAATGTCCTTGCGGCCCTGCGCGTCGCCCTCCGCGAGGATCGCCATGCGGCCTACGACCTCGCCGCCCGCCTGATGCACGAGCTCCTCCACCGCGTGCAGCGATTCGCCGGTCGAAATCACGTCGTCCACGATCAGGATGCGCTTTCCCTTGATGAGCGCGGCATCCTCGCCGTCCAGATAGAGGCGCTGCACGTGGTCCGTCGTGATGGAGCGCACCTCTACGGAAAATACGTCGCGCATGTAGAGCTTGGCGCTCTTGCGGGCTAGGAGGTACTTGTTCTGCCCGCTCTGACGCGCCATTTCGTAAACGAGCGGGATGCCCTTGGACTCCGCCGTGATCATATAATCGTATTCGGGCGCTAGCTTGAGCAGCTCCCTCGCGCAGGCCACCGTCAGCTCCACGTCGCCGAAGATGACGAACGCGCCGATGGAAAGCGTATCGTCTACCTTGCACAGCGGCAGGTCGCGCTCGACCCCCGCGATGGTCATATGATGCTTCATCATCTGTCAAAACCTCTTTTCATCGTATCGACGCGCGGCAAACGCCGCGCTGTTCTTCCTCTTCGTATTATAGCGTCTTTGGCAAAAATGTCAACGCAAACCGATTCGGCGCGCTTCTCATCATTTTCTCATCTGATTCTCACCTCTCTCTTTTTGCATTTTGTCCCCTCCTGTCGTATGATAGGGACATAAGAGAGGGAGGTATTTACATGAGCTGGCTTTTCGCTCCGTTCGCTTTTATCTTTTCCCTGATCGGCGGTCTGTTTGCCGCCGTCGGTTTTCTCATCATGTTGGTTCTCTCCCTTGTCGGGCGCTTCATCGGCTTCATCATCGGCGCCGCGCTGGCGACGGTGGGCGTGGGCCTTTCGCTGACCGGCATAGGGCTCATCATCGGCGTGCCGCTCGCGCTTTTCGGCGGCGCGATGGCCGTCAAGGCGATCTTCTGATAGATTGAACGTTTATTAGGCAAAAAACGCGAAGGCAGCCGCCTTCGCGCAGATTGTCGAAAAAGCCATCGAAGACAGAGAAACCAAAAGCCGTCTGCAAGACTGCAATCGTATCGCCCGGCTTTGCCGGGCGGGCGGGGCTTTTTCCGTAGCAAAACGCAGTTTTGCGAAGCGAAAAAATTACCCGTAAACTCGAGAAAGTGGCATACGCCACTTTCTCGACACGCTGAGCGAAGGCAGCCGCCTTCGCGCTTTTTTTACCCTAAAATTCGCTCGTTTACCTCTTCCGCCATCGCGTCCAGCAGCGCCTGCGCGCTGATGGGGTCGTCCGCGCGCGCGCTGAGGTATACCTTGACCTTCGGCTCCGTGCCGGATGGGCGGACGATGGCCTTAAGCCCATTTTCCGTCGCGTAGGAGAGCACGTCGCTTTCCGGCAGGCCCTCGATTCCGGCGCTGTAATCCTTCGTCGTGCGCACCCGCGCGCCCGCCAGGTCCTCGATGGGTTCCTCCCGCAGCGAGGCCATTACGCGCCGCATCTCCTCCATCGGCACCGCGCCCGTGATGTCGAAGTTGAGCAGCCGGTTTTCCATGTGGCCGTACCTGGCGTACAAATCGTCCATGGCGTCCCTCAGCGTGCGCCCCTCCGCCGCGTAGGTCTGCGCCATTTCCGCCACCAGCATACAGGCCATCACGCCGTCCTTGTCGCGCACATGCGTGCCCGCAAGGTATCCGCAGCTTTCCTCAAAGCCGAACACGTAGCGGCCTTCCTCGCCCGCGCGCTCCAGCCTGCCGATGGTCTCCCCGATGTACTTAAAGCCCGTCAGCACCTCGACGACCTCCGCGCCGTATTCCGCCGCGATCGCAAAGGCCAGATCGCTGGTCACGATCGTCTTGACCACCACCGGATGCTCGGGCAGCGTTCCCTGAGCCTTGCGCGTGCGCAGGATGTATTCGAGCAGCAGCAGCCCCACCTCGTTGCCCGTCAGCACGCTGTACGCGCCGCTACGGTTGCGCACGGCGACGCCGACGCGGTCGCAGTCCGGGTCGGTCGCGATGAGCAGGTCCGTCTGTTCCTGCGCAGCGGTCTCCAGCGCGAGCGACAGCGCCTCCCGAAGCTCCGGGTTCGGCTTGGGGCAGGTCGGGAAGTCGCCGTCTGGCGTGCATTGCTCCGTCACCTCGACCCGCTCGACGCCCTCCATGCGGTCGAGCACGCTGCGCACAGGCTCCAATCCGGTTCCGTAAAGGGGCGTGTAGACGAGGCGAAGCTTCGTCCTTTCAGTCGGGTTTACCCGGCAGGAAAGGGTCTTTTCGACGAACGCGTCGTACACGTCCTGCGAAATGTCGACGAGCAGGCCGCGCTCGCGCGCTTCCTCCGGCGCAAGCCAGGACAGGCTCGCATAGGCCACCTCGCCGATGCAGGACGTAATGGCGTCCGCCGCAGCTTCCGTGATCTGGCATCCGTCCGCCCCGTACACCTTGTAGCCGTTATACTGGGCGGGATTATGGCTCGCCGTGATGACGATGCCCGCGTCGCACCCGAGCATCCGCACCGCAAACGAGAGCATCGGCGTGGGCATCAGGCGCGGATACACGTGCGCGCAAACGCCGTTTTTCGCCAGCACCCCCGCGGCGATAAGCGCAAACGCCTTCGAGCAATGGCGGGAATCGTAAGCAATCGCGACGTTCTTGCCGCCGTTCTGCCTTAAATAACGAGAGAGCCCCTGCGTGGCGCGCGCCACGGTATAGGCGTTCATGCGGTTCGTTCCGACGCCCAGCACGCCACGCAGACCGCCCGTGCCGAAAGCGAGCTCGCTGCCAAAATGTCCGGCCAGCTCCAGCGGGTGGCTCAGCACCTCGCGCGCCTTGGCGCGCGTCTCCTCATCAAAGGTCGGATGGGTTGCCCAAAGCTCCGCCATCTCATGACTGGTCATAGTCCCTTTCTTCCTTTCCAGCGCCCACGCCGCACGGCGTAACAGGGCGCGTCCTCAACCGTATTCCATAAGCATGCCTATTCTACCACATCCGTCCGACGCCGTCCAGTAGCGTTGACATTTCCATGCTCGGCCCTTATACTGTCTTGTACGCCACTTTTAAGGAAAGGACGAACTTCATGCAACGCATCGCACAGTTTGAAAAGGTATCCCGCGAACGCTTCCGCGCCGACTGGGCCGCGCTCCATCCCGCGCAGGCGCACGAAGCTGATGCGCTTTACGACGCCCTCCTTCTGCCCCGCCGCGCTACCCGCGGCTCCGCGGGCTACGACTTTTACCTACCCTGCGACCTGACGCTCGCGCCCGGCGCGGGGCTTCTGCTGCCGACCGGCATACGCGCGCGCATCGAGTCGGGCTGGGTGCTCCTGCTCATGCCCCGCAGCAGCCTCGGCTTTAAATTTCGCCTGCAGCTGAACAACACGGTCGGGGTGATCGACAGCGACTACTACCATTCCGACAACGAGGGGCATATCATGGCCAAGCTGCTCAACGACGGGCGCGAGGGCAAGGCGCTCGTGCTCAAGGCGGGCACCGCGTTCATGCAGGGGTTGTTTCTGCCCTTCGGTATCACGGAGGACGACGACGCCGTACAGGTGCGCAACGGCGGCATCGGTTCCACCAGCGAGGCGGTGAGGGCATGAGCCGTCTTCAAAATCCACAGGCGCTGGCTGCGCAGCTTCGCGCGCTGATCGAGGGGGAGACGCATCCCCTCGTCAACCTCGCCAACGCCGCCGCCCTGCTCTATGAAGAGCTGGGCGACGTGAATTGGTGCGGCTTTTACCTGATGGACGGCGGCGAGCTCGTGCTCGGCCCCTTCTGCGGCAGGCCCGCCTGCCGGCGCATCGCGCTTTCGCGCGGCGTGTGCGGAGCGGCGGCAAGCCGGGGCGAAACGCTCTGCGTGCCGGACGTCCACGCCTTCCCCGGGCACATCGCCTGCGACAGCGCCTCGCGCTCTGAACTCGTCGTCCCGCTCCTGCACGAGGGCAGGGTCATCGGCGTGCTGGACGTCGACAGCCCGCTGCAAGCGCGCTTCGGCGCGTGCGAGCGGGAGGTTCTGGAGGACGCTGCGAGCGCGCTCACCGCCTCGTGCGACTGGGCGCACGCCGGGTACAGCCTGAGGTAGCGGCGGCCTCAACCCGTACCGCGCATGCCGTCGAGGGCTGCAAAGTGCAAACTTTAAGCAAATAAAACAGACCTTGAGCGCCAAAGCCTCAAGGCCTGTTTTATTGTAGACAAACCCATCGAAGACAGAGAAACCAAAAGCCGTCTGCAAGACTGCATCGCATCGCCCGGCTTTGCCGGGCGTGCGGGGCTTTTTCCGGAGCAAAACGCAGTTTTGCGGAGCGAAAAAATACCCATAATCTCGACAAAGTGGCCTATGCCACTTTGTCGACACGCTGACAGACCTTGAGCGCCAAAGCCTCAAGGCCTGTTTTCTGCATTTATGGGGCGACGCTCACGCCGGACCCGATTCCCGACGCGGACGCGCCCGTACCGATCGCAGGGCCCGTTTCCGTCGGGTAAGCGCCTGACCCAAGCTCAGGATCGGCCCCCGTCCAACGTGCGCCCGCGCCGATCGCGGGACCGACGTCCTTCTCGTCCTCCTGTGGTCTAACGTAGGCGCTCGCCATGTAGCCCACCTCGCCGTCCACGACGACCTTGCACCAGTCCAGCCCGTCGATCAGGGTAATGACCTTCGTCCCCTTTCGGACGGTGCGGATGACGTCCGCTCGCTTGGACGGGCCCACGCGCAGGTGCACGTTGGAACGGATGACGTTCTCCTCCCAGACCTGCTGGCCGTCCAGACGGATCAGGCCGTTCGACATGTAGCCGATCGTGTTCCCATCCACGCGCACCTTGGCGAAGATGTTTCCGTAATCCAGAATTTCCACGCGCGTGCCCGTGCCGTAGCGCGCGATGACGGCATAATTTGTCGCAGGGCCCGTGCGCAGGTTCACGTATTTCCTGCCGTTTTCCACCGTTCCCCAGGTGCCCAGCCTGCCGTCGTCCACGGTCAGGTAGCCGGACGCCATGTAACCCGTGCGGCCCTGCTCGTCCATTACGCGGTAAAAAGGACCGCTGCCGTCCAGGATCTCCACCCAGGTCCCCGTCGGGTACGAAGCGATTACCCGCGCCTCGTAGTCCGGCCGCTCGCGCATGTTCAGCCTGCCGCCGTGGATGATCCCATAATCCGCCAGGGTGCAGACCGGCAGCAGCAACAGCAGCGCCGCCAGACAAAGGAATCCCCGTTTTTTCTCTCGCATGTTTTTCTCCTCATCCGATCGTGCATTCGCCCATTTATGGACGGTCTCTCGGCTTCTCAGTCTAGCACGCCTGCGCCGCCGCGTCAACGCAGCTTGGCCGTTTTGCGGCTTACATCTTGCGTTGCACGTGCAAGCCTTTCCCGCCGCCCAGCACGGGATCTCGCCGCGCGACGTGCAGCAGCAGCAAAACCGCGGCTACCGCCGCCGCGCTCTCGGCGATGGGGAACGTAATCCACACGCCCATGAGCCCCATCGAGCGGGAAAGGAGCGCGGAAAGCGGCAGGGTGATGGCGAACTGGCGCAGCAGGGATACGCACAGGCTCTGTGGTCCCTTGCCCATCGCCTCAAAGAGCGCCGCGAACACGACGCCTACGGTCGAGATCACGTAGCTGGAAGCGATGACCCTAAGCGCCGTCACGCCCATGCGCATCGCCTCTTCTTCTACGCTGAACAGCGAAAGGATCGGCCCCGGCAGGCATTCAAAGAGCAGCGTGCCCGCCGCCATCATGCCGGCGGTGAGCGCGAGCGTGCAGCCAAGCGCCTGCATCATGCGCGCCCGGTCGTTCGCGCCGTAATTGTAGCTGATGATCGGCCGCGCCCCCTGAATCAGCCCGTTGGAGGGCATGTAGACGAACGTCTGCAGCTTGTAATAGACGCCGAAGACCGCGACCGCCGCGCCGGAGAGCCCGGAAAGAATCGCGTTGAGCCCCATCACCAGCACCGATGAGAGCGAATTCATCACCGCCGAGGGGATGCCCACCTGATAGATGCGCCCGATCAGCAGCCCCGACGGCGCGAAGGAACGGCGGTGCAACCTGATGGCGCAGTGGCGCGACAAAAGCACGCCGACGGAGAGCATGCAGGCCGCCACCTGGCCGATGACCGTCGCGACGGCCGCGCCCCGCACGCCCATCGCGGGCACGGGGCCGAGCCCGAAGATGAAAATCGGGTCGAGTACGATGTTGATGACCGCGCCCACGGCCTGCAGAATCATCGGGGCGATCATGTTGCCCGTTGCCTGCAATATCTTTTCGATGGTGATGTGAAAGAGTTGGCCGAAGGCGAACGCCATGACGACGGAGGCGTATTCCACGCCGTACCGACGGATCGCTTCATCCGGCGTGAACATCGCGAAAAAGGGGCGCACGACCAGAAAGCTGAGCACAAAGAACAGCAGCGCGTGCAGCGCGCTCAGCAAGAGCCCCTGCGCTGCGGCGTTTTCCGCCGCGCGCCGGTCGCTCGCCCCCAGGCTGCGCGAGATGACGGAGCCCAGGCCCACGCCCGTGCCCACGGAAACCGCGAGGATGATGTTTTGAAGCGGAAAAGCCAGCGACACCGCCGTCAGCGCGTCCTGACCGATGCGCGCGACGAAGACGCTGTCCACGACGTTGTAGAGCGATTGTATCAACATCGAAAGCATCGGCGGAAAGGACATGGAAAGCAGCAGCGGCAGCATGGGACGCGTGCCCATGGCATCGACGGACGACCTTTGCATGAGTAATTCTCCTTCCAAATGAAAGGACGAGGCCACGCAATCGCCTCATTTTAGTCTCAGAAATGAGGAAATCTGTAGCCTCGCCCTTTGCGAAACGGTTATACTATAACATAAAAGCGCCCGGCTCGCAAGCAAAAACTTGCGCCGGGCGCTTTTGCGTTTATTCGGAAGAAATCGCCGGGGCTCACTCCCCAAACGGCGCCATCGTCCAGCGGATGAAGTATCCCTGGTCGTGATGACAGGCCGGGCATACCATCGGCGGCTTGGGGCCATTGTGAATGTGACCGCAGTTGAGGCACATCCACACGGTTTCCTGCCCTTTGCTGTCGAACAGCTCGCCCGCCTCCATCAACTGCGCCAGCCTGGCAAAGCGTTCGCCGTGCGTCTTTTCGATCTTCGCGATCTGCTCAAACGCCAGGGCTATATTTTCAAAGCCTTCGCTGCGCGCGACCTGGGCGAAGCCCACATAGACGCTCACGGCTTCCTCGTATTCGTTGTGCTCCGCCATGCGCAGCAGCGTCGCCACGTCGTCCGCCAGATCGACCGGGTAGCCGCCGTCCACGGTGATCGTGTCGCCCGCGACGGGCTTCAAGAAGTTGTAGAAGATCTCGGCGTGCTCCTTCTCCTGCCCTGCGGTGAACAAAAACGCCTGCTCCACGACGTGCAGATTCGCCTTTTTCGCCGCCGACGCCGCAAAGGTGTAGCGGTTCCTCGCCTGGCTTTCGCCCGCGAAAGCGCGCATCAGATTTTCCTTCGTAACGCTGTTTTGAAACTCTACCATGTTTTCCCCTCCTGTCCCCCGTATTATATGCAGAAGCGGAAAAGCTTATACGATCTATTTACACCAATCGCGGATGATCTTCTCCTGCTCGGGCGACAAAGCGATCTCCTTGCCGCCCACGGTGACGGACACCTCGCCGAGCTTCCGCTGGTGCTTGTGACAGCCGCACTGGCAAAAATCCTCTCCGGAGGTCGCCGGGTTCTCCGCGAGCAGCTCGTCCAGCGCCTCGATCGGCTGCTCCCGGCACGCCTCCACCCGGTCGCAAAGCTCCCCGATCTGATGCAGCGGATTTAACACCGGCAGGCCGTCCAGCTCCTGCGCGCTGTTTGATATACGTCCGGAAACGGCGATCGTCCATTCGTTCATCCGTTCGCGGGCGTCCTGCACCTGATGCGCGGCGACGATGCGCGGCACGGGCGCACGGTAATCCCCCTCCAGCAGCACGTAATCCATGCCCTCGTACTGGGCGAGAATTTCCGCGTTCGTCAGCGGGCGCTTGTACAGAATCGCCGTCTCGTTTCGCGCCTTCGCCGTGACGATCTCCGCGCCCGCCCGCGCGTGGCGCGCCGTGTTGCTCGTCGGGTTGTCGATGCTAAACGACGGGCAGAAGACCGTCTTCACCGTCCCCACGCGCTTTCCCCGGCGGCGCAGCTCCTTCGTCAATTCTTCCACGATCGTCGTCTTTCCGGAAGCGCGGATGCCGACCACGCAAAGTATCTTCATCGATCTATATTCCTTCCATCAAAACAGTTTTCGCCTTATTATACCCGTTTTCGGCACCCAAGTAAAGCGGCGGCGGAGAAGAATCCGCCGCCTGAGTAAAATCCGCTTCTTACGGGCGGAGCGGTTTGACGCGAAAGTTTGAGAAATGCGCCGCCCCCTTATCCCCTTCCATCCACACAAAAAAAGCCGAGAAATCTTGTGATTCCCCAGCTTTTTTTCGTCTCTCAATCTTCCATATGCAGTTCTTTAAACGGCCCAAGCTGTCCTTTGGCCCAATGCCTGCGGCACAGGCTGACGTACTGGCTGCTGCCGCCGAGCAGAATCTGGTCGCCCTCCTTGACGACGCGGCCGTCCTGCACGCGCGCGTTGAACGTCGCCTTATGCCCGCACCAGCAGATGGTCTTGACCTCCTCGATCGTGTCGGCCCAGGCCATCAGCCACTGGCTGCCCTCGAACAGGTTGCCCTGAAAGTCCGCGCGCAGTCCGTAGGCGATCACCGGCACGCCGAGCTCGTCCACGATAGAAACCAGCCGCTCCACCTGCGCCTTGGTGAGGAACTGCGCCTCATCCACGATCACGCAGTGATAAGCCTTCACGTCGATCTGGTCCAGGTCCTCCACAAAGGCGCACTGCGCCTCCAGCCCGCAGCGCGAGCGCACGGCGGTATCCCCATCCCGGGTGTCCAGCTTCGGCTTGAGCATCAGCACGCGCTGCCCGCGCTCCACGTAGTTGTAGCGAACCATGATCGCGTTCGCCGTCTTGCTAGACCCCATCGCGCCGTAACGAAAATACAATTTTGCCATGCCTTACAACCCCTCAACTTATTATGGCTTGCCTTCCCGTCAGCCGCCGAAGGCGATCAGCAGGCCCGTCATGACGAGCAGGCTGATCGGGATCGAGACGGAATTGGTCATCCCCGCGAGCGCCGCGTCGCCGCCCAGCTTGTCCGTATACACGGGCGCGATCGTCGACACGGGCGAAAAGAGCGCCAGCACCACCGCCTGACGAATCATCACGTCAAAGGGCAGCAGGAAATAGCAGAGGAGCGACAGCGCGATCGCCAGCCCATAGCGCAGCAGCAGCGTGCGCGCGGCCCGTAGGAGCTGCGGCATATTTTCGGGAAATTCGAGCATCATGCCGATCATGAACATCGCGAGAAAACCGTTGGCCGCGCCGATCGTCTCCGACAGCCGGGCGACGGGCGTGGGAATCGGGATCTGAAAGACCATCATCAGAAAGACGACGAAATACGTGTCGAACAAGACGGACGAAAAGAGCTTCTTCACGATCGTCTTGGCCACGGGTTCGCTGCGCTGGCCGGTCGCCGCGGAGGTCAGCGCGTAGGTTCCGCCCGCGACCATCACCGCGTTTCCCGTGTCGAACATGCAGGTCGCCACCACCCCGGCCGCGCCCAAAAAGCCCTGCGCAAAGGGGAGCGTCGCACAGCCGATGTTGTAGCCGGGGACGTTCATCATGTAAAAGATGCGCTCTTTGCGATCCATGCGGCGCGAAAAGACAAAGGCCGTCAAAAACGCCAGCAGGTTGGCGGCGATGCCCAGCGGCACGATGACGAAGAGGGACGGATCGCGCGTCGCCGTCACGAACGCCGCGACGACCGCGCCGGGCAGCGTCACGTTGAGCACGATTTTAGAGACGATCCGAAAGTCCGTCCTGCCGAACATCCCCAGCCTTTTGAGGACATAACCAAGCGCGACGATGATTAAAAACACCGCCGCGCGGAGCACGATATCCGCCATGGCCCGAAAACTCCCATCGTGAAAATGTCGCCTCTCATTATACCAGCCCATCTGCATTCTGTCACGCGAAACGGCGGATATTGCGCGTGTTTTTGGCACATCCTCATAGGCGAGGTGATAGCATGAGTTTTTACCGCGATCTGGACCAGCTTCTTTCGGAATGCCCCGAGGCCCGCGGGTTCTATTCGGGCCTTTCCGCGCCCATGCAGCGCCGCATGCGTAGTCACGCGCAGGAGATACAGTCGCTCTGCGCCCTTCAGAGCTTCGCGGACAGCGCTACGAAGGAGGGAAGAGAATGAAGACGATTCGGCTTCCCGGCGGCCGCGTCATCGCCCTGCCCACGCTCTACGGCGCCCTCGCGGTGTGCCTGGGCACCGGCCTCGCCGCCGCGCTGCTGGCGCTGGGCCACTTCGGCGTCTACCGCTCGCTTTCGCTCCCGCCGCTCGCCCCGCCCGCCCCGCTCTTCGGCATCGTGTGGACGGTGCTCTACGCGCTGATGGCCGTTTCGGTCTCGATCGTCTACGAAAGCCGTTCGCCCATCCGCCGCGCCGCGCTCGCCGTGACCGGGTTGCAGCTGCTCTTCAACGCCGCGTGGGTGTTCTTCTTCTTCCGCATGCGTTCCTACGGCCTTGCCTTTTGGGAGCTGTGCATCCTGCTCTTCCTGGTGCTCGCGATGCTGGAATGCTTCCTGCGCGTGGATTCGTTCGCCGCGCTTTTGCAGGTTCCCTATCTGCTCTGGACGGCCTTTGCGTGCTATCTGAACCTGGGCGTCCTGCTCCTGAACTGATTGTAAACCAGCAGATAGTTCCTGGTTGACATATTTCGCGAGCTTATGTATACTATAGAAAAATTAAAAGTTTACACAAGGAGCCGCTTATGCACAGCACAAAAGTTCGCAAGCTCACCCTTGCCGCCCTGTTCGCGGCGCTGACCGCCGTCTGCTCGCAGCTTCAGATTCCCCTGCCGATGATTCCGCTCAACCTCGCGCTCTTCTCCGTGCACCTGTGCGGCGCGCTGCTGGGCGCGAAGTACGGCGCGGTCAGCATGGCGGTCTACGTTTTGCTCGGCCTTATCGGCGTGCCCGTCTTCACCGGCATGGGCGCGGGGCCGGCCGTCCTCTTTGGAAAGACGGGCGGCTACATCGCGGGCTACGTCCTGGCGGCGGCCATAGGCGGCCTGTGGCGCGAGCGGTTCGGCTATTCCTTCCGGCGGCTGTGCGCGGGCATGGCGCTGGGCACGACCGCCTGCTACGCGCTGGGCACGCTCTGGTTCATGTTCATCGCCCACCTCGACCTCGTCACGAGCCTGACCTATTGCGTCATTCCCTTCCTGCCGGGCGACGTGATCAAGATCGCGCTGGCGTCGGGCCTCGCCATGCGCCTGTGCAAAACGCCCATGCTGCGCGGATAACAAACCACCGGATGCTGCTTTTCTTCGGGCAGCATCCGGTGGTTCTATATAACCCGCCGCATCAGATCATCTGGCTGAGCACGGCGAGCAGCTGGTCCATCTCGATCGGCTTGGCGACGTGCGCGTTCATGCCCGCTTCCTTGGCGCGCTGAACGTCCGCGGTAAAGGCGTCCGCCGTCATCGCCACGATCGGGATGCTCGCCGCGTCCGGCCGACGTTGGACGCGAATCGCCTGCGCGGCCTCGTAGCCGTTCATCGTGGGCATCTGAATGTCCATCAGGATGAGGTCGTAGTAGCCCGGCGCGCGCGACGCAAACGCTTTGACCGCCTCGCCGCCGTCGTTGGCCGTCTCGACCGCAGCCCCCGCCATCTTCAAAAACTCGGTGGCGATCTCCATGTTGAGCGCGTTGTCCTCGACGACCAGCACGCGCTTTCCGTCAAGCCGCGATTCCTTCGCCCCGCCCGGCGCGGTTCCTGACGCCTTCTCCCGACCTTTTTGTTCCTCCGTCTTCGCGGCGATGCGCAGCCCCAGCGATACGGTAAAGCGGGTGCCCTCACCCCAATGGCTCTGCACGTTGATCTCGCCGCCCATCATGTGCACGATGTTCTGCGTGATGGTGAGGCCCAGCCCCGTACCGGTAATCCGGCTGATGCGCGAATCGTCCGCGCGGCTGAACGGCTCGAAGATGTGCGCGACGTACTCCTCGGACATGCCGATGCCGTTGTCCTCCACGGTAAACACGTACCGACCGACCGAAGGCACCTTGGCGGGCATTTCCTCCAGCGTCAGGGCGATCTTTCCGCCCTCCGGCGTGTACTTGACGGCGTTGGACAGGAGGTTTGAAAGCACCTGCTCCAGCCTGACGTCGTCGCCGGTCACGTCCTCATGCTCGACGCGGCAAATCTCCACGTCCAGGGTCTGCCGCTTGTCCGCGGCGGCGGGCCGAATCATGGTGACCGCGTCCTGCACGAGACGCCGAAGGTTGAAGGCCTTCAGGTCCAGCTCCACCCGCCCGCTCTCGATCTTGCTCATGTCCAGCACCTCGTTGATGAGCCCGAGCAGGTGCCTGCTGGAAATCGCGATCTTGTCCAGGCAGTCGCGGACGCGGTCCTGATCGCCCAGATACGAACCCGCCAGCGCCGTCATGCCGACGATGGCGTTCGTCGGCGTGCGGATGTCGTGCGACATGCGCGAGAGGAAGTCGCTCTTCGCGGCGTTCGCGCCTTCCGCGCGCCGCAGGGCGTCCTCGAGCAGGCGCTTGGTCTCGAGCTCCCTTCGGATGTTCTCGTCCACGTTACGAATGGCGACCGTCAAGTGGCGGGGCACGCCGTCCTCTTCCTCGCTCAGGACGATGCGCGCCTGCATCCAGGCGTAGGCGCCGTCCTCCTGCAGCTTGCGGTAAAGCGCGCTGCCCTCGCCCGCCGCCGCGCCGAAGCGCCGCCGGCATTCCTCCAGGCCGAAAAACGCCTCCATCTCTTCCCGCTCCTCCGGGTGCACGAAGTGGGCGACGTACTGGTGAATCAGCTCGCTGTAGCAACCCTGACGGCCCGCGTTGAGGCGGCGCACGACGACCCCGTCGGAACGGAGGATCTCGTAGCGGTCCCGATTCATGTTGACGTAGTAAAGGGCGTAGTATTCGCGGCCCAGCGCCTGGATGATGTCGCTTTGGCGCCGGTGCTCGGACGCGTCCATGAGCGCCAGAATCGCGATGTCGCTGCCCGCGCCGAGACCGTTCAGGTAGACCGTGCTGGTGATCCAGCCGTATTCTTTTCCGCGCTCCCGGCGGTACTCGCCCGTAAAGGAGCGGACGCCCTGCGCCTTCTTTTCCCGAAGGTTTTGAAGCGAATGCTCCCGGCAATAGTCCAGGCGTTCATCCGGGTGGTAGAGCGCCGCGATGTCCTCCACCCTGTAGGGGGTTTCCGCCGTGGTGGTGCCGACCCGCTCGCCGCCCTCGGGCATGCGGATCGCGCGCAGGGTTCCCTTCGCCAGGTCGATGCGGTAGACGCCGAAGAACAGGTCGTTGAGCGAGGAGAGGATGTCCGCGTTGAGGCGCGAAAGCTCGGAGCGCTCCGTCTCCGCGTCCTTCTGGCGGGTGATGTCCTCCACCAGCCCAACCGTCACCGTCGGCTTGCCCGCCACGTCGTATTCGACGGTGGACAGCGTCACCCGCACCCAGCGGTTCGTGGTCTGAATCCGAAACTCCGCGCTCGCCGTGCGCTCGCCCTCGTGGATGCGCGCGTACATGCCGTCGTAATCGGCCCTTCCATCCCCCAGGCCCATGTCCTGCGCGAAGCTCGCGGGCATCTGTTCATAGGTGGTACGGCAGCCGTAATGCGCGCAGGTTCTCTCCGGAATTTCCGCGCGCCGCTGCTGCGGAAAGTAGGTAAAGTCGCAGATGTCGGTCCCCGACAGCGCGAGGCGCAGCAGCTCGTTGCTGGCGCGATTGCGGCGCAGCAGCTCGATGTTCTCGATCTCCGCGCGCTTGCGCTGGTCCACGTCCATGAACACGCTCTGCATGACGATTTCGTCGTCCACGTCGCGCATCAGCTCCGCCGTGCCGATGATCCAGCAGGAGGACCCGTCCTGCCTGAGAAGCCTGTACTCATAGGCCTGTTTATCCCCGACCTGCCGAATTGCGGCGATTTCGTCCAGCACGCGCGCGCGGTCCCGGCTGTCGATCAGGTTCTGGAGGACCCAGCGCTCCTTCTGCCAGAAGGCCTCCGGCGTGTAGCCGAAGATGCGGATCGCCTCTTGATTGGCGTTTTTAAACGCGACGCAGCCGTCCTCTTCGAGCTTGTACTGCACGATGCCGCACACCGCGGACTGAAACAACGAGCTGTACAGCGCGCGCTGGCGCTCAATCTCGCGGATATACCGCTCCTTTTCCTGCTCGCCCGTCACGTCCCGATAGATGCCCACCGCGCGCACCGGCTTATCCTCGCCGTTGGGCACGGCGATCAGCGTCAGTTCATACGCCCTTACTCCGCCCCTCGCGTCCCGCAGGCGGACGATTCCCTGCGCCTTGTCCGCCCCCGCGAGCATCTGTTCGTGCAAACGAATGTACTCCCCCGCCGAATCCTCGCTCACGATGCCCCGGCGCACCGCCGCGTAGGGGATGTCCTCCTCACGGGAGGCCACGCCAAAGCGGCTGGCGATTTCATCCGTCGTATAGATGGCGCGGGTCGTCAGGTCGTATTGAAAGATGATGTTGCCCGCGTAGACCGCCGCGATGCGGAACTGCTCCTCGCGCATCCGCAGCTCCTGCTCCGCCCGCATGGCGCGGGTGATGTCGCGGATGGTGCTCACGCACACCGCTTCTCCCGCGCCCGTCGTCACCTTGCGCCCGATGTCGTTGACCCAGATATAGCTTCCGTCCTTTTTGCGCATGCGGTATTGGACTTCGTACTCGTCGCCCCGGGAAAACGCCTCCGCGACGGCCGCGTCGACCCGCGCGCGATCCTCCGGGTGCATGCAGTTGATGACCCTGCCGCCGATGTCCGCGACAAACTCGTCGTAGGTGAAGCCGAGATGCCTGAGCATGTAGTCGTTAACGCAAAAAAGCGGAAAACCCTCCTGTAGGTATCCGCCCATGATGCCGCCGGGGATATTCCGGTTGAGCAATTCGAGAAGATTCTCCTCGATGTCCGCAGCGTCTCTCGTGCCTCTATTCGGGGTGAACTTCAAGGAGTAGCCGTCCTCCATCTGTCTTTTCACCGCTCCATCCACCCTTCCCGCCAGGCAACGCCGGCGCGCCGCAGTCTTCTTTCGCGTGTTTTGTCTATTTTAACACGATCGCCTCCTAAAAACAACGCCCGCGTAACATTTAAGCGGCCATCTCCGCCAGATGGCCGCCCCGTTTATTCCGCCGCGAAGCGATAGCCGACGCCCACCTCCGTCAGGATAAAGCGCGGGTTCGCCGTGTCCTTTTCGATCTTCCGGCGCAGGCTCGCCATGAAGACGCGCACGCTCTTGGTGTCTCCGCTCTCCTCGTACCCCCAGATGTGACGGACGATGTAGCCGTGGGTGAGCACCTTGCCCCGGTTGGCGATGAGCAGCAGCAGCAGCCTGTACTCGATCGGCGTCAGGTGCACCTCCCTTTCGTCCACCAGCACGAGCCGCCGCTCGAAATCGATGGTCAAGGCGTCGCACTGAAAGCGGGCCTCGCCCTCCTGCGGCTGCCCCCTGTCCATCTTGCGCTCCACGACGCGAATGCGCGCCATGAGCTCGCCCATGAAAAAGGGCTTCGTGATGTAGTCGTCCGCGCCCGCGTCGAGCGCGGCCACCTTTTCCCGCTCCTGCCCCCGGGCCGAGACCACCAGCACCGGCGTGTCGCAGCCCCGTCGAATCTCGCTTAGGACCTCCAGCCCGTCCCGGTCCGGCAGGCCCAAATCCAGCAGCACGATGTGCGGATGATGGGACGCGAAGAGGAAGAGGCCCTCGCTCGCGGATTCGGCGACGAACACCTCGTACCCCTCCTTGCGCAGGGAGACGGCGGTGAAGCCGGAGATGTACCGGTCGTCCTCGATGATGAGAATTTTAAAGCCCGCCTGCATAAGCACCCTCCATCGGCAGCGTAAAGATAAATCGGGAACCCTTGGGCCTGTTTTCCTCCATGTGGATTTCACCCCCGTGCGCTTCCACCACGGCCTTGCAGATCGCAAGCCCCAGCCCCATGCCGCGCTTGCTGTCCGAGCGCCCGTGGTCGGAGGTGACGAAGCCCTCGAAGAGGGAATCGCGCACGCTCTCGTCGATTCCGTCGCCCGTGTCGGCCACGCAAAACTCGATTTCGCCGCCCGCTTTCGCGACCGACAGCTCGATCTCACTGTCCGAGGGCGTGTGCTTGACCGCGTTGTCCAAGAGATTGACGAGCACCTGCACGATCAGCTTGCCGTCCATCGGCGCCATCAACACCTCGTCCGGCAGCCTGGCCTTGAACCTGCGCGTTCGCAGCAGGCGGTTCATGTGGGAGACGGCCTCGCCCACCACGTCGTCCACCACCTCGTCCTCCAGGTGCAGTTCGAGCCGGGATTCGTTGATGCGCGTCATGTTGAGGATGTTTTCCACGAGGTTGGACAGCCAGACCATTTCCTCGCTGATGTCGCCCGCGAGCTGCTTTTTTTCCTGATCGGAAAGCCGTTCGTAGTCGTCCGCGAGCAGCGTGCTCGCGCCGGACAGCGCCGTGAGCGGGCTTCGCAGGTCGTGCGCGACGGAGCGCAGCAGCGTGCTGCGCAGGCGCTCCCGCTCCATGGCCACGCGGATGTTTTCGCGCTCGTGGTAGACGAATTCCCGGTCGAGCGCGATGCCCATCTGGGTTGCGACCGTCTTGATGACCAGCTCGTCCCGATCGCCCGGCGGCTCGTCCGTCTCGAGGACGTGCAGCGTCCCCAGAATGCCCATCGCGCTGGGAATGCTGTACGCCCGCGCGGGGCGCTCCTCCGGCTGCGCGTCCTGCGCGCCCGCCAGCGTCACGTAGCAGCCGCGCCTGGCGTACTCGCGGATGTAGACGATGCCCTGCTGCAGGATGTTCTTTTCCCCCGTGCAGTTCAGGAAGCCCGTGGCGATCTGATAGAGGAGCTGGGTCGTCCGCTCGTTCTGGCCGGACGCCTCCATGAGCGTGCGCATTCTGGACATCACGCTGCCGGAGACGATCGCCGTGACCTCGAAGAACACGAGCAGCACCACGTCGCTGGGGCTGTGAATCAAAAACGTGTACTTCGGCTCCGTAAAAAGGAAGTTGAACAGCAGCACGCTGACGAGCGAGGAGACGACGCCATAGCTGTAGCCGTGCGTGAGCACGGTCGTGAAGAGCACGCCCAGCAGGAACACCATGATGACGCATTCCTTCCCGATGCCCGCCGCGTTGATGAGCAGGGAAAACGCCGTCGCCCCCGCCAAGAGCGCGAGCGTCGTGCCCGCGCGCGCGAGGAACGGGTCCGCCTTTTTCACCCGGCTCACCTCCCCCGTCATTATACTACGCAAGGGGTTCACTTGTACATCAGGCGCGTAATATCCTTTTTGCCCCCGGCCACCAGCAGGTGCTCGGACGCCTGAAACGTGTGCTCGGCGCTCACCAGCGGTATGACGTGCTCCTCCACCTTGATGCCGATGATGTTCACGTTGTAGCGCGAGCGCACCTTCAGATCGCGCACGCTTTGCCCCACCCAGCCCTCGGGCACGCGCAGCTCCGAAATCGCGTATTCCGGCGTCACCTCGATGTAATCAAAGGCGTTGCGCATGCTGTACTTCATCGCCGCGCGCTGCGCCATGTCGCGCTCCGGGTGGATGACCGCGTCCGCGCCGATCTTGAGCAGGAACTTGGCGTGCATCTCGCGGTCGGTCTTGGAGACCACCCACCTCGCGCCCGCCGCCTTAAGCAGGGAGGTGATCTCCAGCGACGATTGAAAGTTGTCGCTGATGCACACGAAGCAGACGTCGAAGTTGCGCACGCCCAGCGACGCGATGACCTCCTCGTCCATGCAGTCGCCGATGTGCGCCGCCGTCGTCACCGGCGCCAGGCGGCTGACCGCCGCCTCTTCCTTGTCCACCACCATGACCTCGTTGCCCAGCTCCGCGAGCTTTGTGGCCAGATGCCGCCCAAAGCGGCCCAGTCCGATCACGAGCATCGAACGCATCCGTCCATTCCTCCTCATCCAACGATCACCTTGCCCACGGTGTTGCGCAGCCTCGGGGCGCGCCGCTTTTCCGCGAGCGCCATCGCGACCGATAAGCTGCCGACCCGGCCGCTGTACATGAGCAAAATCAGCGTCATGCGCGACGCGGGGGTCAGCAGACGCGTCGCCCCCTTCGAGAGCCCGACGGTGCCGATGGCGGAAAACGTCTCGAACATCGCGTCCATCAGCGAAAAGCCCGCCTGCTCGCGCAGCAGCACGAAGCACCCCGTGAAGGCGAGCAACAGATAGAGCATCGCCCCGCAATAGGCGCGCTTGACGAGCCCGTCCTCCACCCTGCGCTGGAAGAGGTTGATGTCGTCCCGCCCCCGGGCGTAAGAGAGGGTGGATAGCAGCATGACGACCATCGTGGTTACCTTGATGCCGCCGCCCGTAGAGCCCGTGCCCGCGCCGATGAGCATCAGCACGACCGTGAGCGCCGATCCCGCCTCCGTAAGCCTGGAAAGGTCTGCGGTATTAAACCCCGCCGTTCGGGGTGTGATCGCCTGAAAGAGCGCCATCAGCGCCTGCTGCCCCCGGCTCACGCCTGCAAACGCGCCGTCTCGCTCGATCGCCCAGAAGGCGAAAAACGACAGGACGATGAGCGCTGCGGTCGCGCAGAGCATGATCTTCGTGTGCAGCAGGTAGCGGCTGAAGTGGAGCCTGTGCTCCGCCAGGTCGTCCCAAACGAGAAATCCGATGCCGCCGATGACGATGAGCGAGAGGACGACGCCGTTCACCAGCACGTCCGCCGCGAAGGGCTCCAGCGAGCAATAAGGCCGAATGCGCCCCATCAGGTCAAAGCCCGCGTTGCAAAATGCGGAGACGGAATGGAAGATCGCGTACCAGACGCCCGTGCCAAAGCCGAAGCGCGGACAGAAGCGCAGCGCGAGCAGCAGCGCCCCCGCGCCCTCGAACGCGGCGGTGCCGATCAGGATGCGGCGCACGAAGCGTACGATGCCGCCCAGCCGGAAGGAGCTGACCGCCTCCATCAGACAGGAGCGTTCCTTGAGCCCGATGCGCTTGCCCAGCACGAGCGAGAAGAGCACCGCGATGGTCATGAAGCCGAGCCCGCCGATCTGAATCAGGCACAGGATGACGAGCTGCCCGAAGAACGTGAACTGCGTGTAGGTATCGTAGACGACCAGCCCCGTCACGCAGGTGGCCGACGCGGACGTGAACAGCGCGTCGATCAGGGGAATTGGCGCGCCGTCCCGGTTTGCGGCCGGGAGCATGAGCAGCAGCGCCCCCAGCAGGATGATCAGCGCAAAACCGGCGGCCAGCGTCTGAATGGGCGAAAACTTTACGTGAAATCGCAAGACGTGCTTCCTCCTTGAACGATGGAAAGGAGATCCCGCGCGGTCAATTCTCCCCTCACCACGTGCGAGATGTGCGCCCTGCGAAAAAGGGCGACGTACGCCGGGTCGTTCAGCCGTGCGATGGTGACGCAGCCCGGGCTCCTTCTGCGCGCCTGCGTGCTGAGCAGAATGTTTTCCAGATCGTCCTCCGAGAGCGCGGCCACCACCTTAGGCGAGATGTCCGGCCGGATGTCGGGCGTCTCCAAAAGTTCCCACAGTCCGTCCTCCCCGCGCAGACGCGCATCCTGCGCATCGACGCCGAAATAGAGCAGATATCGGGGCCTGCGCTTGGGCGGCGGCAGTTGCGCGTTTTCCGCGAGGAAAGCGTCCACGCGCCCCATCACCCAGTACCCAAGCAGCGCGACGGCCGCCAGAGAAATCCATACGACAGCAAACATATCCATCACCTGCCTGTCTTTATCATAATCTACGCAGCGTTAACATGGTGTCCTTTTCCAGCCCGCGCGGCGCTAAGATTCTGTAAAGACGAAACCGGCCCCATTCCGCGTTGGAATGAGGCCGGTTTCGAACAGGCGACGCCTTTATGAACTTAAAGCGGGAATTAAAACAGCTCGTCGAGCAGGATGTAGTAATCAATCTTCGCATCGTCGCGCGCGATGCCCAGCGCCTCGAAGAGCGGATCCGTGTAGCGCGCGGTGCCGAAGTTGTGCTCCATCGAGCGCACGCACAGCGCGATGTCCTGATACCGGTCCGCGACGCCGCTTCGGCCCAGGTCGATGAAGCCGCCGACCGCGTCCGCGTTCAAAAAGACGTTGGGCAGGCAATAATCCCCGTGGGAAAACACGAGGTCCTCCTGCGGCCGGTTCTCGTCCAGGTGCCGGTAGAGCGCCGGCAGGGAGCCGAACCTTGGAAGCGTCCCCGGCTCCGTGTCCGTGGGGTCGACGAGGCCCGCGGCCAGCCGCGCCGCGGCGCGGGGCAGCTTCGCGCAAAGGCGCTGATCCGCAGGGCAGCCCTTGACGTCCACCCGCCAGAGCAGCTTGAGCCCCTCCGCCAGCAAATGAACGGTTTGCGCGGGGTCTTTCAGCCGTTCCCAGGCGCAGGCCATCTCGCCCGCCGCCCGTTCCATCAGCAGGTAACTCACGCCGTCCTCGCAAAAGCTCTCGTAAACCCGCGGCACGGGCAGCTTGCCCTGCAAAAAGGCGTACATCGCGCGTTCGTTGTCGGATTCTTCCCCGCTGCGCTCGATCTTGAGCACCTTATCCGCAGCGAGCAGCACGCGCGAACCGGAGCGCCCGACTTCGTCTTCCCGATAAGGCGCTCCCTGCAAATAGGGCAGCAGCCGCGCCGGCAGCCGCGCCTCACCGCTAACCGCATCAAAGGTTTTCAAAGAAGTCGTCCTTTCGCACATCCGGGCCGACCGTGCTCATGCCAAGGCCATACGCCCGGTTGTCGTAGCGTTTGCCCGTCCCCATGCTGTAATAGCCCTGCTGGGAGACGTGCTTGTCGTAGCCGATGGTCGCCAGCTCGATGGCCGAGCGTCCCCCCTGCGAGGCGAGCGGCTTCGACCAGTCCATGACGACCTCGCCCTCCTTCAAGAGATGGATGTACAGCTTCTTTACCTGGTGTGCGCCGTACAAGCGCGCGGAATCCGGGTACGCCTCGGGATCGGCCGCCAGCTCGACGGCGCGGGAGACGAGGCTCTGGGTGTACTTATGCTGGTTGTGGCCGTATTCGCCCTTCACGTCGTGCGTGACGACCACCTCCGGGCGGTAGCGGCGCAGGACCTCCACCGTCTTTTCAAGCGCCTGCTCGCCGTCCCACAGCTCCTGCGCGATCTGGAACGTCTTGGCCCGCTTGTCCGTGAGCCCCAGAAACAGGGGATGCTTTTTCAGCCCGCACGCCCACAGGCCCGCAAGCGCCTCGCCGTAGCGCGTGCGCCCACAGTCCGCCATGTAGACGACCGCGACCTCCTTGCCCGCATCCGCGTAAAAGGGAATCGTTCCGCCAAAGAAGATCAGCTCGTCGTCCTGATGCGCGGAAAAGACCATCAGATCCACCTTTTCCGCGAGCGGCTGCCAGCGCTGCACGGCGCTGGGGATGCGTCCCTTTTCGTACACGCGGAGCCCCGAGACGGGCGTCCCGTCCGCGCTTTGAAGCGTCATCTCCCGCGTGCGCGCGTCCAGGTCGAACCATTCGTTGACGAAGCGCCCCTCCGCGCTCAACACTTCGAGCACGTTCCCCTGCGCGTCCCGGCAGGTGAGGCGCGCGCCGTCGGTCGGGGCCATCCAGGCTATCGAAACGCCCTCGGCCGTCACGCCATCGGGCAGGCGCACGGTGATTTCGTCCTCCTCGTTCAGGGGTGTCCAGGCCGTGCGCGGCCGGTCGTCCAGCAGGGCCTCCACGTTCCCCTGCGCGAGCGTCACCTCGCACCACGCGGTGATGTGCGTAGGCTCCGCCGCCTCGCCCAGCACGGTAAAGGGCGCCTCGGCCACAGCCTGACGCCCGCCCGCGTGCCGAACGTAGATCGTCAGCGTCTTTTCGCCGGGCGTCAGCTCGCCGAAGGGGATGTACAGCGAGGCGAGATCGACCTTCTGCGCGTCCTGCCCGGCGTCGCAGCGCAGGCGGGCGATGCGCTCCACGTAGAGAAGCCTCTCGTCGTACACCTGCGCCTCCACCTCGAGGATCGGGCCGTCCGCCCGAAGGGTTCCGCCGAGCCTTACGCCCGCCTTGCCGCGGATCATGGCCGGGACCTTAAAGTCCTCCACCCAAACCTCGCGCGCCGCTTTTGCGGGGAGCGTTTCGGGCTCCGCCGACCGCTCCTCGCGCTTTTCAAGCTGACCGCTCTTGATGTACGTGACGCCGCGCCTGCTTTCGATCAGCGCCCAGCCGTCCGCCTCCTCCAGCACCTGAACGTCCGTCCCGCCGGGCATGGTGGCGACGCAGTCGTACGCCTCGCCCGGGCCGTTGCGAAGCCGCACCCAGCCGTTTCCGCGCACCTGCGCAAAGGTCGTTCCCTCCCCGAAAGCCGCCGCCGGAAATGCGAGCAGCAGGCACAACAGGCCTGCCGCCCTTCCTATCGATCTTTGCATCAGCCCTGCACCTCAAAGGGGAAACGCAGCCCGCCCCGACGGCGCGCCTCGTCCAGAATCCGCATGACGGCGACCGACTGCTCGGGCGTCATGATCTCGCTGTACGCGCGCCCCGCGCGCAGGCATTCCTGCGCCTCGCGCATCTGATATTCGTATCCGTTCACGTCAAAGGGCAGTTCAAACGTCTCCGGTTCCCGGCCGTCCACAAACAGCGTAAAGCGCTGCGGGTTCTTGAAATCCGGGATCTCGATGCGGCCTTTCGTGCCGTATATCCCGCCGAATACCGGCATGTTCGCGCCGATGGCGCTGGTGAGCTGGGCCACCGCGCCGTCATAGCGCAGCGTCACCGCGTCGTAGGCATCCGTCCCGACGCCGTTCAGAAGGAGCGAAGCTGAAACTTCCTTCGGCGCGTAGCCGAGGATCATCGCCGCAAAGCCGATGCAGTACACGCCGATGTCCAGCAGAGCGCCCCCCGCGAGCGCCGGATCGAACTTGCGCGCTTCACGCGCGGTCGTGTAACCGTACTGCGCCGTCACCAGGCGGACGTCCCCGAGGACGCCGGAGGCCACGCGGCGCTCCACCTCGCGATAGATCGGCAGGAACTTCGTCCAGAATGCCTCGATGACGAGCAGGTTTTGCCTGCGCGCGTAATCGTAAACGGCCTGCGCCTGCGCGGCGCTCACCGTAAAGCTCTTCTCGCACAGCACGTGCTTGCCGTTTTTCAGCAGGAGCATCATGTCCTCGTAATGGCGGCTATGCGGCGTGGCGACGTACACGATGTCCACGTCCGGGTCCTTTGCCAGCGCCTCGTAGCTGTCGTACGCCTTGGGAATGCCGTACGCGGAGGCAAACGCCTGCGCGCCCTCCCTCGATCTGGAGGCGACCGCCTCCAGGGCGACCTCGCCGCCGAGCTTTTGCGCGACCTCGGCGAAGTTTTTGGCGATCATGCCCGTAGATAAAATTCCCCAACGAATCGGCCGCATGGTTTCCCTCTCCTTCTTCCCCCGCGCGGGATGGGCGCGGGGTTGTCCGTCTATCTATTGTAAAGGAGAAAAAGGAAAATGTAAACCGCCATTATTCGCGCCGCCGCTCCGCCAGGTTTTCGATCTCTTTGGCCAGCGCCTGATACGCCTCCTCCAGCGCGTCCCAGTCCGCCGCGAGCGAATCATGCCGCTGGGCGCGGCAATCCGCCACCAGCTGCGCGCTCGCCTCGTAAACGCGCGAGAAGCCCAGCATGCCCGCAAGCCCCTTGAGCGAGTGCGCCTCCTCTTCGATGCGCTTCACCTCGCCCTGACGGATCGCCTCTCTGAGCGACGCGTAGGTAGGGCTTTCCGCGTTAAAGCGGAACACGTACTTCTCCCATAGACCGAGTGCATCGCCGAAGCGCTGCCTGACCGCGTCACTGTCGACGATTCCCTGCGGCAAAAGGTCGATCATCTCCATGCCAAACACTCTTTCTCTGTTGATTTTCGGCACACAGCATACCTCTTGCATGAGCCGCCCCTAATATAGCAAAATTTGCCGCTGATTTCAACGGACTTTCTCATTTTTTCAATAAAAAAGCGACTATTAAGCCGCCTTAAACAAAAGAACCACACCATTAGGTCGTTTTATTGTATTGATTCCACAGGGATGCCCCTTTTCAGGCCTACTTCGGGAAACCTGCGTCAGGCTTTTTCCCACAGCGAGGCGCCGCGCAGGACGTCGCGGGCCTCTCATCCCGGCGCCTTTACAGGGTCCTGAGGCTCTGGATGTTCAAAAGCTCGATGGAGATTGAACCGTCCGGGTGATTGACGACGCGGAAGCTCTGCTGATCTTCCGCGATTTTGCGGCTCATCGTGAGGGTGATGCCGTTGTCCGTCGAGAGCTTCACGCGCTCAAAGGCGTTCTTCAGGCGGTTTGACTCGATCTCGAACACCGGCTCCACGCCGCTTTGGCAGACCTGCTCGTGAAACCTTTCGTAGCGCTCGCCGTCGTCCGCATAGACCTGCTCCGCGATGAAGCCCACGTCCACCGTCCCCGACTGCTCGATCGAATCGGCGATCGCCTTGTGCACCGCCTCCTGACGCTTGGGCGCGGCTTCCTCGCCCGCCACCTCGCAGGCGATCTCCTTGATGGTCTCGATCGCCTCCACCTGCGAAAGCGCCGGCTTGCAGCCGAAGAGCACCTCCTCGAACAGCTTTTGCTTGCCGGACGCCGTCTCCACCAGCGCGTCCTTGACCCTGAGCTTCATCGTTTCGCAGTCCATGATCGCCCCTGCGAAGAACTTGCTCGCCGCGCCCGGCAGCACGTATCGGTTCTTCACCAGGCTGCACGCAAGCCCCGCGTCCCCGCTGGAGACCGCGTGCACCTGCGCGCTCCTGTACGGCAGGTAGCAGACGCATATGGCGAGCTCCTGCGCGTCCTCGTACAGGAACACCAGCATGTCAAAGCCCTGCAGGACCATTTCCGCCCGGCGCGCGCGCTCGATCAGGCGCGTCATCAGGCCGATCACGTTCTCGTGCGTGGTATCGCGGACGAGCGTGGCCGCGGGTTCCACGACGTCGCTTTCCTCCTTCAGCTCCGTCTGCTTGCTCTGCTCCGAGGTTTCGATCTTTCGGTATAACGACAGGCAGTATTCCGCCACGTTTTCCGTCATCTCAATCGGCGCGCCCGGCAGGATCGGCGACAGGGGGCTGTCGTCGAACACGAAGAGCTGTGCGCTCCTGATCATTCCCACTCGTCATTCCTCTTTTCATTCGTCGTTTCCTCCCATTATAGTATACGACCGCCGCCCGGGTCAATCGGACCGTCCGCACCAAATTTGGCCGTTCCCCTTGACTTTGAGCATACTCCAGGTGCTATGCTATAGGTACAGCAAAACGATGGGTTGCAAAGGAGAACGAGATGAACTACCGTGATTTGGGCGCAACCGGCCTGCGCGTCAGCGAAATTGGCCTGGGATGCGAGGGCATGATGGAAGAGGACTGCGCGATGACGAAGAAGCTGCTCGACGCGGCGCAGACGGCGGGCGTCAACTACTTCGACCTGTACAGCTCCAACCCGGACCTGCACGAAGCGCTGGGCGAGGCGCTGTCGGGCAGGCGGGGCAGCTTCATCGTGCAGGCGCACATCTGCTCCGTTTGGCAGGACGGCCAGTACAAGCGCACGCGGAACCTGCCCGAGGTGAAGGCCGCCTTCGAGGGGCTGCTCAGGCGGCTGCGCACGGACTTTATCGACGTGGGCATGATCCACTACGTCGATTCGATGGACGACTGGCGCATCGTCGCGGACGGGCCCGTGATGGATTACGCCAAATCTCTCAAGGCTTCCGGACGCATTGGGCATATCGGCCTGAGCAGCCATAACCCGCAGGTCGCGCTGGAAGCGGTGAAAAGCGGGCTGATCGAGGTGCTCATGTTCAGCGTCAATCCCTGCTACGACCTGCTGCCCGCCAGCGAGGACATCGACCTCCTGTTCGATAAGAAGAGTTACGCGGGGAACCTCGTCAACATCGATCCGCAGCGCGAGGAGCTGTACGCGGCCTGTCAGCGCCTGGGCGTCGGCATCACGGTGATGAAACCCTTCGGCGGCGGCGACCTTTTGAGCGACAAGCTCTCCCCCGCCGGCAAGGCGCTCACGGTCAGCCAGTGCATCCACTACGCCCTGACCCGCCCGGGGGTGAGCACCGTGCTCGCGGGCGCGCACAGCGTGGAGCAGCTCATGGACAGCCTCCGCTACGAGGACGCTTCGGAGGCGGAGCGCGATTACGCCGCCGCGCTCGCCGCCATGCCCAGGGTCAGTTGGCAGGGGCACTGCATGTACTGCGGCCACTGCGCGCCCTGTCCCGAGGGCATCGACATCGCCATGGTCACGAAGTTTCTGAACCTCTGCCGCGCGCAGGGCGATGCGCCGGAGACGGTGCGCGAGCACTACGCGGCCCTGCCGCATCACGCGGGCGACTGCATTGCCTGTGGCGCCTGCGAGCGGCGCTGCCCCTTCGGCGTGAACGTGCGCGGGAACATGCGCGAGGCCAAGGCCGTCTTCGGACGTTAAAAACGCAAAAGGAGCCTCTTCCCGAACGATCGGGAGGAGGCTCCTCGCTTTTCAGGGCGATTGAAACGCGCTGCCGCGTCAGGCTCCGGCGGCGCAGTTCTTGCCCGCGACGTAGCCGTAATAGACGCACAGCGAATGGCTGATGCCGCGGAAGCAGATCGGGTATTCGACCGCGTAACGGCTGCCCTGCACGTTGCCGGTGACGTACAGGCCCGGAATCTGGTCGCGCGTCGGGTCGTCCGCCGTGCCGGTGAAGGTATGGCAGTTCTCGTCGGATTCGAGGCCGCCCACGCAGACCAGCATGATGGTCGGATTCAGCGTGCAGGCGTAGAACGGGCCGTTCTCGATCGGGAACAGGCGCTGCGCGTCCTTGCCGAAGTCCGCGTCGTAGCCCTCCTTGCACAGCTCGTTGTAGCGCTCGATGCTCTCCTTCGCCGTCTTGAGGGTTTCCCCCTCAAAGCCGAGCTGCGCGAGCAGGTCGTCGAGCGTGTCCGCCTTCACGGTATAGGCGTTCTCCTTGGCGGACACCTTGGTGTACTGACGATCGGTAAAGTTGGGGTTGGACTCGTCCTCGTCCTCCGGGATGATGTAGCACAGGCCGCCGTGGTTGGCGGGCATGTACGGAATCTGCTCCGGCCAGTTGGCGTCGTAGATCTGGAACGTCGTCTGGTCCGGCTGCAGCTCGATCTGGTTTTCAAGCTGCTGGCCCGGAATGGACTCGTTCATGAAGCGCTTGCCGTGCTTGTTGATCTGCAGGAACGGCGTGACGCCCATGCCGCCGCCCATGTGGTGGGTCATCGGCGCGTGGAAGTCCTGCACCTTCGCGCCGATCCACGCGCCCATGCGCAGGCCGTCGCCGGTCGGGCAGGGGTTGCCCTCGACGTCCACGCCCATCATGCCCATCTTGCCCATGCTCTGAATGTTCTTTTCCACGATCTCCGGGCAGAAGTGGCGGATGATCTTCTCGTCGCCGCCGTTGTCGCCCGTGGCGAGGATGACGCCCCTTTTCGCGTTGAACTGCAGATACTTGCTGCCGTTTTGGGCGTCGCGCACGATGATGCCCGTCACGCGGCCGTCGCCGTCCCGCAGCAGCTTCGTCCCGAAGCAGCCGAAGAACGTCTTCGCGCCCTTCTCGATCGCCGCGTTCAGGTTCGCCTCCACCACGAAGCCCTGCTGGTCCGGACGGCTGGAGCGGAACTCCATCGAGGACGGGAAGGTCGGGAACTCCTCCTTCCGGTAGTCGTAATGCTCCGGCTGCGGCCAGGCCAGCGGCACCAGAATGCCCTTGTCGAACTGCTCAGGCGTCACCTCCTGACGGGTGCTGTCGCAAATCGTCAGTTCAGGGTAAGCGCCGATGAACCAGTCGATCGCCTCGTGCGCGTGGTCGGCCCATTTCTTGAGGATGGAGCGCTTGTTGCGGTAGGTGCACTCGCGCATCAGACGGTTGACCACCACGTCCGTCTCCACGATGTTCTCGCGGCCCCAGCGCTTGTTCAGCGTGCCGTTCAGCACGGCGTACTCGCCGGAGCGGCAGTTGAAGGAGGCGGACTTTTCGATCACCGCGACCGACGCCCCCTCCTCGGCGGCCGCGCGCGCCGCGCAGACGCCGGAAAGGCCCGCGCCGACGACGACCACGTCGAAGTCGTACACCGCGTCCACCGCGGGCGTCTCGGGCTCCTCGCCCAGCCATTCGTCTGTAGCGGCCTCTTCCTTCACGCTGCCCGCGTCCACCGTTTCGCCCTTCGCCTGCGCGATGCAGGCCTCCGCCGCCTTGAGCACGGCGTTGCTGGTGACCGTCGCGCCGGATACCGCGTCCACCTGCGCGCTCTGCGCGGAAAGAATCTGCGCGGCGAACTTCTCGCCCAGCTCCGCGCCGATGCCCGTCGTCTCCGCGGCGGTGTCGACCGTGACGGCGGTGATGCTGCTTGCGTCGAACGTCATGCTCACCTTGACCTCGCCGATGCCGGTCGCGGTCGCGGAGTAGGTGCCGGGGGTGTATACGCCCTTTTCCTCCGCCAGCACGGGAATGCCCACGCCGGTCGCTGCGATGCCGAGCGCGCCCGCCATCGCGCCTTTAAGGAATGTGCGTCTATCGAATTCCTTGCCCATGTCCGATTCCTCCTAGCCTGTAGTCTCCCGCGCGGGGTTCTTTTGCCCCTGCGCGAACGTGCATTCATTGTATACGCGTCACCCCGTGACGTGTCAAGCCGGCGGAGGATGCGCCTAAAACCGCGCATAACCTTGAAAAAAAGCGGAAATCTATGCTATACTTCGCAATATCATTGTGTCCGCAAATTGAAAAAGTCGTCACAGGGTGACGAGCGTGGGAGCGTGCGTGCGGTGAGAATCAAGGCTTCGGAAATGCAGCAGATGTTCAACTTGTCCGCCAACGGGATCAAGCTGTACGAAAAGCACGGTATTTTGCGTCCGCGCCGCGCTGCCGACGGCAACTACCGGCTGTACGGGCAGCACGAGATGCAGGCGATGGGCTGCAGCCTGCAATACCGCCATTACGGCTTCTCCATTCAGCAGACGGCCGAGCTGCTCACCCAATCGACCGAGCAGGAACAGATCGGCGCTCTGCAGGCCCGCGCCGCGCAGATCGACGACGAAATCGACCGGCTGTACAGGATTCGCAAGAGCCTTCGTCTGCATGCGCAGCGCGCGGCCCATGCGCTCGAGCTGCTCAGCGACTGCGCGGTGGAGGAAAAGCCCGCGATGTACTTTCTCGGCTCTCAGCGCGGCAAGAGCTTTTCCAGCAAGGCCTCCCCCGCCATGATCGGCGGCTGGATCGAGCGCTACGCTCCGCATCTGTCCGCGGCCATTCTTCTGGACGGGCCCTACTTCGTGGACGCGTCCTTCGCGCGGGAGCCCCTGTCCGGCGTCGCGGTGGACGCGGAGATGGCGATCAGCCTCGGTTTGCAGCAGTCGGAGTTCGTCACCTACCTGCCTCCCAAGCAGTGCGTGGTCACAGCCTTTCGCACCCGCTCCATCCCCTTCGACTTTTCCCAGGCGCGGGCGCGCGTCTTTTCCTACGCCCGTGCGCATCAGCTCAGCCTGCACGGCGGCGGGCTGTGCCGCCTCGCGCTCAGCGCTCGCGATGGGGACGGCATGACGGATCTGATGCTCCTGTGGGCGGTCATCCGGCACGATGAAAAGCAGTTTGGAGAAATGCGGTAAAAAAACTCCGCATATGAAGAGCAACCGGCGTAAAGCACCACTTCTTGTTCTTATGACAAAGAAGGACGCCACCCGATGACGGATGGCGCCTAAGCCCTCTATTTACTCCTCTTCCCCTTTTCGCCGGATGAATTCGACAAAGGCAAAAATGATGGAAACGACCGTTAAGACGGAAACGATAAGCTCCGACATGTTGTTCGCATAGTCCGCCTGCTGCGGCTCCGCCACGCCCATGACGAGGAAATAAACGCACCAGACGAGCCCCACCGCGAGCATCAGAAATGTAATGTACTTGAGCAGCGAGGAAATCGCGCTCACCATTCTGCGTTCGGCTTCCCGATTCTTCGCCGGTCCGGACTTCCCGCGCAGTAGAACCTTGATGCCGCCTGCCGCCACCCCCGCCAGGATGCCCACGGATAACCCGGCACAGATCTTAGAAAACAGGTCCATTCTCTCCGCCTCTTTCTTCAATGGAGGATCGTCATTCGAATATCGATGACACGCCGGATTTGTCCCTGTTCGGATAATCGGGCAGGCATGTCCTTGCGCATGTTCATCCGCATAAAACAGCGTTCGCGGGCAGTATAGCATACCCTTATCGGAAAAGATAGTCGGAATACGCCCTTCCGACCGGCATGTTCCGCTGCTCAGGATCGGTTGCTTCATGGCAACCTTCGATCACGCGATTGCCGATGCCTCCTGCCTGCTGATTCCAGACCGTTTCCATCGCGTAGAAAGCAACGCAAACCGCAGCCATCAAGAAAATCGACCATTCAGTTGGGATGCTTCATTCCTGATATTCAAGATGCCATTCCAATTCATCCTCTCTTTGCAGAACCGGCGAACCCAACGGATCGACTATTCCATATAGATGTCCTTGAACGTACGGAACAAAATCTACCCATTGCGGGCATACCTCCACCTGCACCGCATCCCCGCTTTGATCCAGCGTCGCCTTCCAGCTCTTAAGCTCGCCCGATATGTCAAAGCTGCCCCAAATCTCCGTTATGTCCGGCGAACTCATGCGGATCTGCGTGATAAAGGAGCCCTTTCCTTCAGGAAATACGATTTTCTTCCTCCCGGCTGTATTTCCCGAAGCGTCAAAGCTCGTGAAGCAGAGCGTCCTGTCCCCCTCAATTTGTGCCATGCTCACATCTCCTTGCGGAGAAACCGCAAGCCGATGTCTTGCATCCGTTACTTCCACTTTTCCCATATCATATGTCCAGCATGTTCCCAGTTCTTGATTTAGGACAACAAGCAGGTGCTTTGACTTTCCGTCTTTCTCAACGCGGATATGGAATGCAGCAGCTGCATTGTTTCCCTCCGCTTCATATAAAGAGATGCAATTTCCGAGATCGTCCGGGGAAACCGTTTGTATTTCCCCTTCGGAATTACAGGCCTTCAGCGCACCTTCACTGATAAAATAGACCTGATTATCGACCAACAAGTGCTTTCCCGCATCTTCCGGCAGTGTATGTGTGGAGAGACGGCGTCCCCCCTGTGAATAGCGAGTTAATGTCACGCGATTGTTCTCCGGAAGCCGACAGGCGTAAAGGAGTTCCTCCCCCGCTTGCGCCAAAAGGGTTCCGCCATACACCGAGCTGGGAAGCTCTGTCTCCCACATCGTTCGGCCCTCTTCGCTCGTACAAACCAGCTTTGCAGTCTGTTCTGCGGAGTCGATCTGCTCGAAAAGCAATCGCCCATCCGCTAAAAAGGCCTTCAGCCCCGAAGAACGGTATAGCTCTGAAAATGCTTCCGCATGAGCCTGTGAGCCTGCAAACAACACCATGCACAGCAAGATACCCATCCATAAAACGCTTTTCTTAATCATAAGGACCTCCTCACCTTGTCGTTTGTTTTCCTTATATCAGGTTTTCGCAGTGGGTTACCTTTAACAGCCCAGCGTTAATCTACATAAACGAACGGAGGGAGGGCGCCCATTCTTCCTGTTTTAAAGGCCTTCATGGACTTGAATTTCCAAAACCGGTGTGCTTCTCCAATAAAACGCAGATAAAAAGTAAACTCAAATAACCCCTTTACAGTAAATCAGATACGTTGAAGCAAGATGGATACAGCACAAATTAACCGTGTCAGCATGTCAGTAATTTTTCTCCAAAACCTTGACAAACCAACATGATGATGATAGGGTAATAACAAATAGAAAATGTCAAAAAATAACGTTCGAAAATGATTTAGTCTTTCCTAAAAGCTCATCCCTCTTACCGATGACACATGACAACCTCACAACTTCAGGAGGCAAACCATGAAAAAGATTCTGTTGCTCCTAAGCAGTATTCTCGTCATCTGGAATTTTTGTATTCCTGCAAATGCCGCGCCGGGAGATGAGGAGGCCTTCACCACCGCGTTTCTTGATGCTGCGGGGCAGCGAGCAATCAGGCGGAATGGATGGTCGGCCTTCGCATTTTTTGATGACACCTATTATCTGAAAAATGGAGACGGAACCATCTATAGCTGGAAACCGGGCGATAAGGCGGCGACAGCCCGCTATCAACTTGCGGCAAGGCCTGTAATGACCTCGGAAGGATTGACAAAAGAGAATAGCGAAGCAATGAAGGAAGTCGCCACCCACTTGGTGCCCATCGACGGCGAATTGTGGGCGCTGAATCTATTTTCCGAAAGCGAGCCTATGAAAATCGGGAAGATCACGGATCAGGGGGTGGCATGGGAGTCGCTGCCGTTTGACATATCGATCATGAAGGACTGGACTGACCTATGGCATCCGTTTGTGGAAAATGGGAAGATGTATGCACATTATGATTTAAGCTGGCAAAACGAGAACGATAAAAGTGAAATGGTAATCTTGGAGTTTGACTTGTCGAACGGTCAATGCAGAGCCATAGACACACAGCACGCGGATTTTTTTGCCCCCTATAAACCCGGCTATGTGCTGCTGCTGCACGGCGGCATGACGGCTTCCCCGACTTTGAGCGTGATGGAGCTGGCTACCGGCAAGATGGAGAGGCTGCCGCTGGAGATTCCGCAAGAAGCAACAGCGACCAATCCCACCACCGGCGGGCCATGGATGGACGATATCTACATGATGGGGCCGCGCATAGGCGGGTTGGCTTATGATCCCAATGCAGACGCGATATACTTTTACATCCCATCGGTGATCTGGGAATCCAAAGCAAGCGATCCCTTTGAGCCCATCGCCACACTGCCGACGAACTACATCACGATGGATGCGCAGGCATGGATCTTGTCGGATGGACGATATGGAATTCAAAACGGCGGGGAATTCTATGTGCGGGCCACGAAATAACTTTCTAAACTTACCAGGATTACAACCACAAGAAAAGCACCCCGATACAGGATGCTTTTCTCATGTCTAAACCGACTTTGGTAGCTCCAAGGGGAATCGAACCCCTGATTTCGCCTTGAGAGGGCGACGTCTTAACCGCTTGACCATGGAGCCATAATGGCTGGGGAACTAGGATTCGAACCTAGACAATACGAGTCAGAGTCGTAGGTGCTGCCGTTACACAATTCCCCAATATTCAGTTCGGTCGGGAGCGTTTTTGAAGTGCTCCGTTCGACGAATGATATTATAGCGCATAGTACGCCCTATGTCAACCGGTTTTTTTAAACTTTTTTCACTTTTTCTTGCTTTTCTGAAAATGCTCCAACGCATCCCGTGCGGTCTGCGTCGGATCCTCCATGAGCGCCGAAAGCAGCGCGTCCTCCCGCAGCGTGCCCAGCGGGCGCATCTGGTCGTCCACGACCTGAAAATCCCCGTATGCGCGCGCAGAGAGTCCCCCCGCCAGCGCCGTCAGCGGCAGGTCCGCGCGCACGAGCATCGAGCGGATGGGCAGCACGCCGCGCCGCGTGAGCTGGCGCACGTGGCAGAGCACCGTGCGCACGCCGCCCATACCGGGCGTCTGCCGCTCCTTGGCCGCCGCGTAGACGAGATAGCTCCCCGTGAGAAAGAGCGTCAGGTTCAGCACCCCGTATACCGCCCCATAGACGCCAAGCGCGATCAGCGCCAGCCCGGCGGCCTCCCCCGCGCGCGAAAACACGCGCAGGCAGCGCTCGCGCCCCAGGCGCGCGGCGCACAGGGCGTACAGGGCGCGTCCGCCGTCGAGCGGAAGCACCGGCAGGAGGTTAAAGAACATGAGCACCAGATTGACGCGCACGAAGAGCTGCGCGTCCTGACGCACCGCCCAGCCGGAGCCCACGCAGGCCATCGCCAGCACGACGAGCAGCGCGTTCATCGCAGGGCCTGAAAGCGCGATGACGGCGCTGCGCCACCCGGCTTCCTCCCGCATGCCCTCTAGCCTCGCGCAGGCGCCGAAGGGCATCAGCTCCAGCGAGACGACCTGAAACCCCAGTAGCCGCGCCGCAAGCGCGTGCGCCAGCTCGTGCAGCGTCAGCACGGTGATGCCCACCGCCAGCACGCGCTGCAGGCCCAGCATGCACATCGCCGCCATGAAAATCGGAAGCGCCGGGTGCATCTCGATGGAAACGTCCCTGACCTTGGCTATTTTCATCGCTTTGCGACGTCCGCCGGGTTCAGCATCCTACCCTCTCTGCGAATTTCAAACGACAACTCGCCGCCCGCCGTTCCCAGGACGCCCTCCTCCTCCACGTAATCTCCCTCCCAGGCGAGGCATTGCGCCAGGTTGCCGTATATCGTCTCGGAGCCGTCCGCGTGCTGAAGCCGCATCGTGTAAAGCCCCTCGTCGCCGCGCGTGACGCTCATCACCTCGCCCGCGGCGGCGGCCTTAACGTCGCCCTCGCAGGCGACCTCCAGCCACGGCTCCTGCTCGCTCCAGGTGTGCACGACGTCGCCCTTGGG